>JBAVHY010000001.1:0-1562 GCA_049686315.1 Candidatus Acidiferrum sp.
CGCCCGGATCAGCCAGTCCTGCCGCGGATGGGAGTCAAGCAATACCACCAGATCGTCCGCAAACCTCGCGTATTGAACATTGGGGTATCTCCCTCTTCGCGTAGTTGCAATCGCCTTTTCCAGCATGCGATCTACCTCGGTGAGGTAGAGGTTGCTGAGCATTGGCGAAATTACACCGCCCTGAGGAACTCCCTTCCTTCCGGTCGACTTCAGGATCATCTTCAGGAGTTTCATCATCGATGCATCCTGAACCCGCCGAGCCACTTTCTCGAGCAGCAATGAGTGTTGCACGTTGTCGAAATAGGCTCGGAGATCCAAATCGATGATTCGTGTTAACCCTTGGACGATCGCCTGATCAACTCGGCTTACCGCGTCATGGGCCGACCGCTTCGGTCGATAACCGTACGACCCCGATTGGAAGTCAGCTTCGAAGATCGGTTCCAGGATGAGTTTTATTGCACCCTGAACCACGCGGTCGCGGATTGCGGGGATCGAAAGCACGCGGACCTTTGAGCCCCCGTCCTTCGGAATCTCCTTTTTCCGCACCGGCATGGGTTGATACGTGTTTTGGTCCAGTTCGTCCTGTATCTGTTTCAGAAAACCCTCCACTCCACTTTCTTCGATGGCCTCAAACGTGACACCATCGATCCCAGGTGCGCCATCGTTCTTTTTGGCCATCCGGTAGGCTTCCTGGAGCGTTTCCATCGTGCAGATGTGAACGTACAGTCCCCAAAAGCGCCAAGTTGGTTCTGCCTTCGCCTTGACGTATATCCTCCTCCGCAGGTCCTGCACACTGATGGGTGTCTTTGTCATCTCACCCTTGCCTCCCTTGTGGTTGGAGTTGTTGCTGCACATCAGTAGGGCCTCTTCGCTCCACAGGCATTACCCCGCTTCACCGCTACTGCTGGCCCTTCCGCCACCCTCTCGTCGTCGACCGATTTCCTGGTGGTCCCAGTTATACGGTCTTCTGCTCTATGGATTTCTCCATGGGACGAGGAGGGTTTCTCCAGTTGCTCAATGTGTCCTTGTCATCGTGCTGTCGCTATCGCCCCGCCAGAGCGTCTCGTCGCATCAGTCAGTTTGCAACGGTACATGTTGCCTTCACCCCCTCAGTGAGAGTTCGGCCTCTGGGGTTTAGGGTTTCGAGGTCACCTGTGCGTTCACTTTCGTTACAGCCCAATGACTCGCTCACCATCCCGAAAGGATGATTTTTGTCGGACCGACTTCACGCGTTTCGTTTCCTCCACACATGCGGCCCTAGCTACAAGAGTTCTGACTCTTCCCTTGATGGGTCTACCTCCCATTGAACACATCTGCCTTTTCTGGACATACACTGAGGCCCCTTCCCTCCGCCGGAGTTACCCGGCTTCTTCGGTACTACGGACCTCTCCGCCACCCCACACGGCCCGGCCTGTCTCTCGCGAGTTGCTGGTTGATCGATACCAAGATCACCGCTGGGGCTTCCCGTGTTGCCTCTGGTCTCCTATGCGTACATGCCATCGCCATTACCCCGGCAGGTTCAATGGAGCTTGTTCGCTCGTCTTTCTCCATCGACTGCGGCC
>JBAVHY010000002.1:0-10045 GCA_049686315.1 Candidatus Acidiferrum sp.
GTTTTTGTTTTGCCGGGCAGGGGAATTCCCGGCGTCGTTGCCGGTGTCCGGCATATTCTATCGCTTCACAAGGAGCGCACTTTGGCGGTCAAAATCGTCCGTCAGCCGAATAAGATTGCCCTCATCGGCGCACCATCCAGTGCGGCAGGTTTCGGCCCGGGAAGCGAGAAAGCGCCCGGGGCCCTGCGCGCCGCTGGCCTCATCGAACGCTTGCAGTCGATCGGCTATGAAGTTACTGATTTTGGAGACTGTGCCCCGCGCCACTTTGCCGATGACGATGAGCATCCCCGCGCCCGCAATATTCCAGAAATCGTCGCCGCCCTGAATGACCTGAAGCCCCGCGCCGAACTTGCGTTCAAATCGGGTGCCCTGGTTCTGGTGTTGGGAGGAGACTGCGTTCAGAGCATCGGATTGCTCACCGGCGCGCGCCGCTACTACAAGCACTTCAGCTTGATCTGGTTCGATCGCGACGCCGATCTGAATACTCCCGCAAGCACGCCATCCGGCCGGCTGGACGGCATGGTCCTGGCCTGCATCATCGGCAAGGGGACTCCCGAGCTTGTCCGTTTCTGGAGCGAACCGCCGCTTGTGCGCGAGCCGGATACCTTGATCTACGGTCTCCTGCGCGTCGATCCACCCGAGCAGGAATTTCTCTCTCATTCCCCCATGCGCCATGTTTACGCCGCCGACATTCAGGCGAAGGGCTCCGCCACTGCCGCGCAAAACGCTCTCGCGCAGCTTCACGCCGATGCGCGCGAATTCATGCTTCACCTAGACTTGGACGCCATCACCCAGGAAGAGTTTCCCGCCACCAATGTCCCCGGCAGCGGTGGCCTCTCCCTTACCGATGTCCAGTCCTCTTTCACCGAGTTCGTGAAGCACAAGAATCTTCTCGGCCTGGATATCGCGCAGTACAACCCGGACAAAGATCCTGATGGCTCGGCCGCGAAAAAGCTGATCGATCTTCTCGCCGAGGCTCTGGCTGCGCGTTTCGCCGCCCTCGCCACCCCTGCCGCACCCGCTCCGTCCGCTGCGGATCCTGGCACTCCTGAACCCTCTTCTTCCACCACCGCCTGAGTTAATGAACACAGGTTGGCATAAGGCGCACAAGATGCCCCGTAATCCTTCTCCGAACGAGCGGATCCGGTGGCACCTTGAGCATGCAAAGAGTTGCTCATTTAGGCCGTTTCCAAAGGGATTGTTGTCGAAGCTGAGCGAAAAGGAAAAGCGGCAGCTTGCCAGCGGACTGGGCAGGTGACCACCATTCTGGACTCTTCCTTTTCGCTATGCCCGCAGTAACTAAAGCGAATTGAGGAACGTGAACAACTGCTGCTTCTCGGCCGCACTCAGTTCGTGGAAATGCTCTGTCACGTCTTCGGCTTCGCCTTGGTGACGCCGGATGGCATCGGCCAGCGAAAGCGAACGAAGATCGTGCATAAAGCGAGGTCTCATGCGCAACCCCCAGAGTGGCGCGGTGCGAAGCTTGTTGGCGGTTTCGGGAAGGTTGGGAGTTTGGGGGATTCCATCGCCGGTACCGATGTCATGCAGCAAGAAGTCGCTGTATGGATGAATGATCTTGTTCCCCAGGGCGTCGGGAACAGTGAAAGTGCTGCCATTAATTGCAGTCCCTGCGGGAGCCGTCACGATCGTTCCCACGTGACAGGTACTGCACGCCAGCCTCTCGAATATTGCCTGGCCCGCTTGCGCATCCGCTGTCGCAGCCAGAACGCTATCCCGAGGCGGCACCTTCGTGCCACGGATAAATTGAGCAAAGTGGTCGATCGCCGCCAAACCAAGATTATCGGGCGTGTCCTCGGGGTCCGGCGTGATCTTCCCTATGGTGGTTGTGTCATGCGGACGCAAGCGGTTGGTGATTCCCATTTCGTTCAGATAAGCGTCTCCGACGAAGGAAAGCAAGCTGCTGTGTTGATCCTTCCATCCAAAGCGGCCCACGCGAGTTTGTCCCGGAGCCTCCAGAACCGGTACTTGAATGGCCTCTCCATGAATCCTTCCCTCGCTGAGATTCGGTTGGTTCGCGGCAATCGCTTGTAGCGTCGTGTCATTAATCGCTTCCACGAAACCATCGCCAAGCGTGTTCAGTGCCGCGCGCAACGCCAGAATCGTCTCCGTCGCCGGAATGTGTTCCTGGGCCTGCGGAACGACCGCGCGGTCATTGATAATCGACCGGCCGACGATGGTGTTTGCTCCATCATTGATCGGCACCGTGGGGTTCACGAAATTTCCGTTGGCATCTTTGTGACCGGCGCGCAGTTCCGTGAATTGGCTGGCCCCTCCGCTGACCGGATTCTGATGGCATTCGGCGCACGCGCGCGCGTTGTACACCGGGCCAAGACCCGTGCTCGGGTCATTGGTTTGTTCGTAGACCTGTTGGTCGGTGGCGTAAGTATCGCCGGGGGGTTCCGCAATTCCATTGCTTTTGCTTTGTGAACCCGGATTTTGTGCCAGTGTGGGTGTGTCAAATCCTGCCGGCGCTTCCGTTGGAGCGTCCTGCGCAAGTCCAACGAGCCCCGCCGCGATCACGCCTAGCAGCAATACAGCAGCAGAAAAGGTTCTGTGCATCATGAAAGTCAGCCTCCAGAAGACGGTTTTTTTGAAACAGTCGACACAACTGCAGAGCTGGGCTTGCTACTAGTCCAACCTCGCGCCCCGCTTCTTTATTCCCAGGTGATTTGTTAAAAGTGTGTGAGAAGATCCGGCCACGGCGGGTGAAGAATCTCAATAGACACTCGTTCCTGCCGCTATAGCCTGTCGGTTTGCAAAAATACCTTGTATATATTAAATTAACTATTGTTATATTATCTTCTATGCTATGTCTGTCATGCGCAGGAAATCCCACTTCTGTACTTCTTCGACCTCTGTCCCAGCCTGTGGGTCCGCCTCTGGCCCACGCTTTCGGGCTCGTTTTGTTTTTTCTTCGCCTTTCCGCAAGAATTTCCCGCCAACTCCGATGTTTCGCTTCCTTGCAAAGTTGCCAGCGTCTAACTCTGGCACCCTTCCTCCTGGCGGGCGTTGGAGCAGGCGCGAGGAGTTCTTATCGGATCTGCACACCAAACTCACTCGCAATCCATCGGAGATTGCATGCAAGTACTTGGTAAGAAATACCGTAAACACCGCTACGCTAGAGACTTCTTACGTACTGCTTGGTGCGTCGTCGCCGTCAATCATGTTGCCCACGGTACGGAAACTCACGACTTACCGGACTGGTTCGCGGACTGCTCTTAACCACTTACCACCAGCGTCACTAAGGGGGACCCATGGCGACCGCAGTTGCACCCCATAGCGGAGTCTGCCCGGAATACCAGTTCTTACTCGGATCCTGTCAAAAAGCATTAGTCACATGGCAACGACTCCGCACATCTGTCGAGAGAACACCTTTCGCTGGGCAGAGAACCATCGCGGAGCTCAAACGTCTCCAGGCAGACTATGCCCGTGCCTACTCCCTGCTCGAAAGTCACGAGCATACCTGTCCGACTTGCCAGTACGTCTCTAAGATCGGGGCTCTCGATTTTGAAAGCATGTCGAGCGCCTTGAGCTACTACAAACGCTCCGCCTGAGCAGGACCCGCAACTTAATTCGAGTCCACGCATGCGCTTTACGAAGGACGCGTCCCGCTATTACTGCGCTGGTGAATGCGGATTTCCGCTTCTTTGGCCAAACTCTGCACCGCGAGCCGCGTCTCCTGCACCATGAGCGTGCAACCGACCGCCAAGCCCGCAACGGCGGAAGCGCCGGTGAATACCGCCAAACTAGCCGCAAGCTCGAACAGAATCTTCTCCCCGTAGTAAGTCGCAATTGAACCTCCCACGGAAACCAGGGCTGAAGAGGCAAACAATCCGAGTGCGGCATAAAAAAGGCGCAAGGCCTTCAAGAGCATTTGCGCCCGGACTCGCAGCGAGGCGAGTTGTTCTGTCCAGTCCTTGTGTTCCTCCGACCCCGCTGCGGCGGCAGCCAGGTCGCCGTAAACCACGCGCGTGCGATCCACCACACGGCCCAGTCGGTTGCTGGTGCCAAGAGCCAGGACCGACGAAGCATTGGTTAGAATGGCGGGAGCAACAATGGCTGTCAGTACGCCAAAGGGATTGCTTCCAAGTAATGCGGCTTGCTGAAGCACAGAGTCCTCCGAATGTAGCCAACCCTAGCCCACCGTAAGCATATTCCGATTCTTGGTCGATTCAAGCCGACGCCGCGATCCCCTGGCGCAAAATGGAACGCGGGATTTGCTACATTAGAAACTTCCCTTGATGGAATCATCAGCGCAAGCAGCGGGGACGCAATAGAATAGACGGAAGCCCCACATGGTAAGTGGCGAAGACGATAGTGGATGAATGGAGTGAGATGAGTACTCGGTTGCAGGTAATGAAGTTTGGCGGAACCTCCGTAGGTAACGCGGAGTGCATTCTACGGGCGGCGAGGATTATCGCCAAGAGCGCACAAGAAGGCCGGTGCGTCGCAGTGGTGTCGGCCATGAGCGGAGTGACGAACCGATTGATCGAGACGGCGAAGACGGCGCTGACGGGAAATGCGACTGGCGCGGCGGCGGTTATGGAAGTTCTTCGCAAACAGCATGAAGCGGCGCTGAACAGCCTGGTGGAGAACCCAGAAGAGCGCGAGCGCGTGCATAAGAGGTTGGAAGAGGTGTTGGCGGAAGGGCGGCGTTTCTGCGAAGGTACGGCACTGTTAAGGGAGCTTTCGCCGCGCACGCTGGACGCGATCTCCAGCCTCGGAGAGCGCTTATCCGCTCCACTGATTGCGGCGGCGGTGAGAGGGCAGGGACTGCAAAGCGAAGCGGTGGAAGCGACGGAATTGATTGTGACGGATGCGTTCCACGGCGGCGCAGAGCCGCAAATGGGCCGCACGAGGGAAAAATCGCAGGCCCGGCTTCTGCCGCTGCTGGAGCAAGGAACGGTGCCAGTCGTTACCGGTTTCCTGGGCGCAACGGCAGACGGGGAACTCACCACGCTTGGCCGGGGCGGATCCGATTATTCCGCGACAATTCTTGGCGCAGCGATTGACGCGGACGAAGTAATCATTTGGACTGATGTAACCGGCGTGTTGACCGCCGACCCGCGGCTGGTGACTGAAGCGCAAACAATTCCCGAGATCTCCTACCGTGAAGCGGCGGAATTAGCATACTTTGGCGCAAAGGTTCTGCATCCGAAAACGCTGCGGCCGGTGGTCCAGGCGGCCATACCGGTGTGGATTCGCAACAGCTTTGCGCCGGAAAAAGCAGGTACAAAGATTACACCGCAAGGGCAAAGTGTGGCCGGTGGTGCAAAGGCGTTGACGGCGATCCAGGACGTGACGCTCATCAGCGTGGGTGGCCCTGGAATTGTGGGTTTGCCGGATGTGGTGGCGCGGACGTTTTCAACGACGGCGGAAGTGAGAGCCAACGTATTGCTGATTTCCCAGTCCTCCTCGCAAAACGACATCTGTTTCGGCATTTCTTCCGAGCATGCGCAGAGGACCGTGGAAGCCCTGCGCAAGGAATTTGCCCAGGATTTGGATCATCACAACGTGGAACATATTCGGGTTGATCCGCACATTGCCATCGTCGCCGTTGTGGGCCAGAACATGTGCGGCACGCCGGGAATTGCAGGGAAGACGTTTAACGCGCTGGGGAAAGAAGGGGTGAACCTGATTGCCATCGCGCAAGGATCGTCGGAGACCAATATTTCCTTTGTGATTGAAGAAAAATCCGTGGTGACGGCGCTGCGAACTCTTCATCGGGAATTCGGCTTGCACAAATCAGCCGAGTGATCGGTAATGGATCGGTTTCCGGTCACGGGGTTCCCCGGGCACATTTTATGAACGCATCGCCAGGATGTGCTTGTCTGGAAACCGCCACCTCGCATTTGTGGCCACACAGGGAAACAACGTCTTATCATGACTTTGTATGTACGACCAAAAGCTCACTAGCACAAAGCGATGGTTGAAGAACCGACGCAGCCAGCGGATTGAATTGAACCTTCCCGTGGTCGTTTACCGAGCCGCAGGGGAAGGCCCGCAGTTCTATGAAAATACGCAAACACTTGTCGTCAGTGCGCATGGTGCGCTGATGGCCTTAACGGACATGGTTGCACCGAGGCAAAAGCTCCTGGTGCAAAACCCTAACAGCGGGGAACATCTGGAGTGCCGCGTGGTCTCCGTAAAGAAGGAGCTGATCGGACCTCCTCGAGTTGCAGTGGAATTTACACGGCCCGCGCCGGGCTTTTGGCACATTGCGTTTCCGCCAGCCGATTGGAATGCGAGCGCCTAGAGCAGCCTTCCGTCAGCGTCTATTTCAAATCGCCCTGACTCCCTAGCGCCCATTTGTCCGGTTAGCGGAGAAGTCCGCCCAGTATCCACATGGACGGTGACGCTGTGAATCAGGTCTCTGGAATTACTTCGAGAGAGATGCCTCGTGTATGATGGCCTGGATGACCAAGCAATCCATTTTTCGACTCTTGCGCCGAGTCGCGCTGTTGCTCATTGTCGTCTTCTGCTTTAGAACTGTTGCGCTGGAATTCAGAGCGCGACAAAAGTATGGGGAGATTGCCGGTGGCCCGTCACGCAGGCTGTCGTTCAGTCGGCAAGGGTGTCAGAAACCAGTTTTTCATGGAGTCCCAAACCAATCAACCGCTGCCCCAATTCGGAATATAGCTATTCAGTAGCCGGTCACACTTACACGAGTCGAAACCAAATATTCGACTTAAGCTGCCGGCCGAACCCTGATGATTTCGTTGATAAGTATTGGCCCGGCAGCTCAATTCCCATCGCATACGACCCAATCAATCCAAATACGACAGTGATACCCAGTAGCGTCGTTGACGCTTGGGACGACCCCTGGGTGGATCTGCTCGGTGGTATGTTGTTTTTCGTTTTGTTGGTCGTAGACCTGTCGGCCACGCGGTCTGAATCGAATGCTTAGTTTTCCCCTAGTGCCTGATTTGCGGCCGGAAACTGACGCATTACCGACTGATCGCACGTCTACTCACCGCTGGACGAAATAGAAAATCTGTAGGGGAACCATTCACTTTGCGAGTGGCAGCCGCTGCGCTTCCGCGCGCTTGCGGTGATAGCGGACCAGGCCAAGCCAGGACAGGTTTAGAGCGCCGTTGAAAACATAATGGGAGATTTCCTCCGGAGAGAGGAGCTGCGCGGCCTCGGCGGCAATCTGCTGGGCAAAGCGATGCATGGAAGCGGATTCATCGAGATTAAGGGCCAGGATGTCGGCAGAGAGGTCGCGCCAGCGATGCAAGCGCTCGCGGTAGCTTGCAATGTGCAGGGCTGGATTGTTGGAAAAAGAGAAGTGCGTGAGGAAAAGCCTTTGCGGATGGAGGTTGGCGATGGCTTCGAGCGAGGTATCCCAGAGTTCGACGGAAATATCCGGCGGGGGAGTGGCGGGGAGAATGAATGGGTGCCCGTTGATGGAGATTCCCGCGGTGTCTCCAACAAAGGCGATGCCATCGGCGGGATCGAAATAAGTGACGTGATGAGAAGCGTGGCCCGGGGTGTAGAGAACCTGGAGCCGGCGCGAGCCTAATTCGAGAACCTCGCCGCCTTCGAGCACATGAAGATTGCCCGCGGGCACAGCCAGGAATTCGCCGAACAAGCGCTCCATGTTGTCCCCGTACAATCGCGAAGCGCTGTGAAGAAGTTTGGAAGGGTCCATCATATGCGCCGCGCCGCGCGAGTGGACATAAACCTGGAGGCGAGGATTTTCGCGGACGAGCGAACCTGTGGCTCCAGCGTGATCCAAATGGATGTGAGTGAGGAGGATGGAATTGAGACTGGAAATGTCGAGGCCGTTGCGCGCGAGTTGTTCACGAAGAGTGGAAAGTGTCGAGGCAGGTCCGGGATCAATCAGCGCCACGTTGTTTTCGGAGCGCAGCAGGGCGGAGGCAATCGAACGAGGATGGCCAGCCCAATTCAGGTCAATGGCGATAGTCGGCTTCACAGGCGGAAGCAGTGTAGCGTAATCAAGCGAAGAAATAGCGCAATTTGGCTAAAAAACGAGATGGATAAAGAAGATCTGGGTTGGAGCGTAAAGCAATAGGAAACACTTGCGCAACAAGGAACTTGTGGAATATGCTTTGGTCCACAGCGACTTGTTCTAGAGGTCTCTCGCACTGAGCGAGTGGTGTTTGTTGCAGTAACGCCCAATCAAGAGGAACAAGCACAGCGCTGGGAGTTGTCCTGCGGCCTCCGTCCAACAGAGCAGTTGGTTCAAAAGGGCAGACGCGTGGGATTTACATCATTCTCAGGGACGTTTTAGGGAGGAAATTATGCGCAATTGGTGTGCAACCGCGGCAATAGGAGCGCTGTTAGCCCTGCCGCTCTGTGCGCAGCAGAAGGACGCGGGCACAGCGAGTAAGATCAACGGAGCGACT
Organism: Candidatus Acidiferrum sp.; assembly: GCA_049686315.1. Taxonomy (GTDB): domain Bacteria; phylum Acidobacteriota; class Terriglobia; order Acidiferrales; family UBA7541; genus Acidiferrum. The sequence continues at coordinate 8,391 of JBAVHY010000002.1, forward strand.
GAACGTACGGCGGCTGCCAACGCCGCGGCGACTGACTTCGGCATCGCTCCAGCATCGCCAACGTTGTTCGCAATGCCGGCGGCTGCCGCGCCCGCGCGGCCGGATGTTTTTTCGGACTGGGATAACAATCCCTGGAACCGTCACGCTTGGGGGAGGCTAACGCCCAAATATGAAATAGCGGGACTGTACCAATACGTTAATTTCAATCCCGGTAGTGGGTTCAGGAACTGGAATAGCCATGGGGCAACGGGTGCGTTCACGTATAACGCGAATAAGTGGTTGGGCCTGACCGCGGAAATCGGAGGTTATCACTTTAGCCGGGAAATCTTCGGCCCACCGGTTACCACGGGCTCAGGCACGACTTTTCCCCTGGAGAGCATCACGGGAAGTTTCCAGACTTATCTGTTTGGTCCGCGAGTTAACTTCCGTCATTTCGACCACTTTGTGCCATTCATGGAAGTGATGTTTGGCGCCGCGCACGGTGGGGCGCAACTGACGGGGGATAATACGCAGAATTCTTTTGCGCTGGCCGCTGGCGGCGGTGTGGATGTGGTGCTGACCAAGTATCTTGCGTGGCGTTTTTTCGAAGCAAACTATTTGCAGACCAATTTCACGGGTTCGTTGGTGAACGCCGATGGGCGGCAACACAATTTCCGCATCGGCACGGGGGTAGTGTTACGTTGGGGCTATCCACCCATCCCTGCAAAACCGAATCATCCGCCACTGGCTTCCTGCTCGGCTACGCCGACTTCGGTTTACCAGGGTTCGGCCGATCCTGTGGCTATTCACGTAGCCGCTACGGACGCAGACAACGATCCGCTAACATACAGCTACACCGCCACGGGCGGGGCCGTGGACGGAACGGGCTCGGATGTGCGTTGGAGCCCGGCTGGACTGGCCATCGGCTCATACACAGTGAATGCCAAGGTGGATGACGGTCGCGGCGGCACGGCAACTTGCGCAACCGACGTGGCGGTCAACAAGCGTCCTAACCGGCCGCCAGTCATTTCCTGCGCGCCGGAACGTAATCCCATTATCGCCGGGGAGCGCGTGGTGATTAAGTCCACCGCAAGCGATCCCGACGGCGATCCGCTGACTTACAGCTACGCGACATCGGGCGGCCAGATTACCGGCAACGGCCCGGCGGCGCAGTTTGATTCCACGGGATTGTCAGCCGGGAGCTACACGGTGACCTGCACGGCTGATGACGGGCAAGGCGGGCGCACGAACGGCTCGACACGTGTAGACGTCGAGCAGCCCGCACCGCCGCCACAAGCTTCCAAGGTTGGTGATTGCGGCTATACCAAGGTCGGGGCCGGACGTTTTGACAACGCCTGCAAGCGCGTTGGAGACGACGTGGCCCTGCGCCTGAAGAATGAGCCGAATGCCAAGGTAGTCATTGTCGGCTATGCGGACGCCAAGGAGCCGAAGCCCGACAAGCTCGCGCAGCAACGTGCCGACGGCGCCAAGAAGTACTTGGGCGAAAAGGGCATCGACGCTTCGCGTATCTCCACGCGCGTGGGCAAGGCCTCGACCGAAAAGGGGGCGGAGAAGGACAACCGCAGGGTTGACTTCATCTTCGTACCCGAAGGCGCTACTTACTAGAAATGCCTGACCACGGCGTGCGTGAGAACGCGCGCTACGGGCATTCAAAA
>JBAVHY010000003.1:0-2485 GCA_049686315.1 Candidatus Acidiferrum sp.
GCTGTGGATCACGCTCGCGCACGCCCGCGGGCATGGGATGGAGATTGCGTTCGAGTTCCTGAAGCGCGCGTGAACTGCTGACCGGCTCGCTAACCTGACTTTCGCAGTTCGGGCGGTCTGTGGCAGATAAGTTGTGGAGAATCAGCGGAGGGATCCAAAAGGTCTTCACCACAGAATAGGTCTGGGTCGGGGAAGATTCGTCGAGGAGGAATCAGGCGGCGTGGAGTTTGGCCAGGCGCTCGTAACGGAAGTGATCGCGGATGTGGGAGCGGAAAAAGCGGCCCCTCGATTCCGCACTGAGGAAGGCCTGATAATCGGCAGCCGGGAAATCGAAGTAGCGATAAACTGCGCCGGTGTCGCGGAATCGCAGGTACAGGATCTGCTGGGAATCCTCATAAGCCGCCGCGGAAAGCATTTTCGATTCCAACGCTGCCCATTTCATACCGCTGGCTCCTGTCTCCTGCTGGAGTCGTATCCACGATCCGGAAAACGGGAACGCGACTGCTGCTGAGACAAAACCGGCGGCAGTTGCGAGGACTTGATTCGCGGCGGGGGCTGAGGAGGGAGTGTGATACGGATCTGCTCCATCAAGGCCTGCACATCGGCTTCCGGCTGGGTGTGGCGTGGCAGTACCAGCCAACGGCCGTCCAGCAGCGGAATCCAGACCTCCACCATTTGAATGGTGGAAAGTTTTTCGAACACCGAGACCGGCGTCAGACCGGGTGCATGGATCATCAGCCGGTTCTTCAGCGTTACCTGCAGGCAATAAGCGAGGAAAGCGATGAGCACATGGGCATCGGCGCGGTGTTCGAGTTGATGATAAATGGGCCGAATGCCCAGTTCGCTCTTCAGGGATCGAAACACGCTCTCGATCTGCGTCAACTGCACATAACGTGTCCACAGCACCGCAGGGTCTTCGCCGGTGAGATTGCTGCGCAGCAGATAGTGTCCATCGCGCTGCTCGGCAGCCTTGAGCCTCGCCTTGTCGGTGTGAAACGTGAATGTCGCGCGCGTGACCTGTTGATCCTTCTCCGGAAGCTGAATCTTCACGAACCCGAAGGCGCGGCCCGCCTCCTTCTTCGCCGCGCCGATACGCAGCAGCAGTTGATCGCGTTTGGGAAGACTCTTTCGCATGGCGCGCAGCCTGCCCAGCAGGCGAGCCAGCCGCTTACGCCGCATCGCGATTTCTTTAGCCTGCCGTCCGCTGCTTTTGGCCAGAACATAGAGTTCGCCTTCATGCTGGTACAGCTTCACCTCCACCGACTCGCGCACCTTCTGCCACGGCAGATCCAGCCATTTCTTCTCATGTTGCTGGATGCGTCCTTTGGGCGTGCCTACCAGATAGAAGGTCTGTCGTTCGGGATCGCGCATCTCCTGGAGAATGGCTTCGGTCGGTATTCCGCGATCCATCACCCACACGCGCCGCGCTTTGCCGTAGGCCGTTTCGATCTTCGCTAGAAAATCGCGCAGGGTGGAGCAATCCGCAGTGTTCCCGTTCATTACTTCATAGGCCAGTGGAAAGCCGTCCGGTGTTACCACCAGCGCGATCACCAACTGCACGCAGTCCGGACGTCCGTCGCGGCTGTAGCCGCGTCGCGCTTTGGGATTCTGTTCCATCTCCCCTTCGAAGTACGTGCTGGTCAGATCGTAGAGCAGAACTTCGAAATCGGCCCCGAACAGATCGGCCCATTTCTGTTTCAGGTAAGCGAACAGCTCCTGCTTGTGCTCGAGCACGCGATCCAAACACCGATACAGCCGATCCTTCTCCGCCACTTCAAAACCCGTCTCCAGCAACTCATCCATGGCGGAGTTGATATACCATTGCCGATGGACACGAAATTCGCTGCCGGGGTCGAGCAAGCGATTGACGGCGAGCAACCGCAGCACCTTTTCCCAACTCACCGTTTCACGGCCTTCCGGCAGACGTTGTTGCCAGAACTCATCCAAACCCAGTTGCTGCCAGAGTTCACAGGCGAGCCAGCAGTTGCCGAATATGCGCGGACGCTTCAGCTCCAGACCGCTCAGCCGGACCTGAAGGCTGTCGATGGCACCGGCAGGAAGGTCCCGGTCATCGGGAAAAAGACTCATGGGGGTGAAACGCTGTTCGGCTTCATCGAATACATCGAGCGTCTTTCGCCATGCCGCCTGCTGGCTGTCATTGATCTCGCCGAGATAGAGAACCGTGCGTTGGGCTGTCTTTCCGCCGGGTAAACGCCGGTTCTCAACCACGCTGAAGTAGCGATGATCCTTGCCGTCCTTGTGCCGGTTTGTGCTGCGCAGAAACATCTCAGCAGCAGCATGCCAGAGATCGAAGCCTCAGAAAAGAGGCAAGGTCTTCACCTGGCGTGTTTCCGCTGTACCGCTGTTGAAACCAAAAAGAATTCTCCCGCTCAAGCGCCGAAAATACCCGCGAACTGCGAAAGTCAGGCTAACGCGCGGTGAGCCAGGATAAGCCTGGCTGATCTTGTGAACTGAAAGGAGTTCA
>JBAVHY010000004.1:0-2238 GCA_049686315.1 Candidatus Acidiferrum sp.
GCGCAATGCAGATCGACCCCACGAACCTTCTTGCCAGGATGGAAGCCCTAAAGACGGCGGAGATAGTGAAGCAGCAAGAACGCGCGGAAGACAAGAAGGCACCGCCCCCGCAATCGGCGCTCTCGAAGGCGGCCCAGACGGCGGCTGGTCCAGTGGAATTCCAGCCACCATCGAACACGCCCATGAACATGCGTTTGAGCGCCCCGGCGGACCAAGCATACAAAATCGTGGGGAAGCTCGCGGGCGTAAATGTATTGTTTGATCCCGATTTCAAGCCGCAGAAAATCAATGTCGAGTTGAATGATGTGGGAGCGCGCAGCGCGCTCGATATGTTGGCCCTGCAATCCAAGACTTTTTGGCAGCCAATTTCCTCCAATACCATCCTTGTGGCCACGGATTCGGCCGCCAAGCGCAAAGAGTTCGAACACCAAGTGATGAGAATGTTCTTCATGCGCAACGTGTCGTCGACGACAGAACTGCAGGAGGCGTCGAAAACCGTTAGTACCCTGCTGGACCTTACGCGCATGCAATTGATTCCCGCTCAAAATGCCATGGTGTTCCGCGGCACTCCGGACCAGTTGGTGCTGGCTGAAAAACTGATCGAGGATCTGGACAAGCCCAAGCCGGAAGTGATGATCGAAGTCGCCGTTCTCGAAGTAAGCAAGGACCGGCTCAGGAATTTGGGCACAAATCTGCCAACGTCCATCTCTTTATCGATGAACGCCCCAACTTCCGGCTCCGGCAGTTCGTCCTCGGGGGGCGGTTCCACATTCACGATCAACCAATTCGCGAAACTCACCGGAAACGATTTTACCGTGACCATTCCAGGCGCGAGCATGTCCTTTCTGATGAGCGACAGCGACACGAAAGTGCTCCAGAATCCCCAAATTCGCGCCATGGACAATGAAAAATCATCGCTGAAGATTGGCGACCGAATTCCGGTGGCCACTGGTTCTTTCTCTCCCGGATCGGTTGGGGTTAGCGCGCTTGTCAGTACGCAATTCCAGTATATCGACGTTGGCGTAAACGTGGACATCACCCCGCACATTCATGCGGACCGCGAGGTCACTCTTAAGATGTCCTTGGAAGTCTCCTCGAAGACAGGCGAGGCCAGCATCGGTGGAATTACGCAACCTATCATTGGCCAGAGGCGCATTGAACAGGAAGCGCGGTTGGGCGACGGCGAAGTGAATTTGATTGGAGGAATAATCGAGGACACGGAATCGAAATCGCTTTCGGGCTATCCGTATCTATCGAAGGTTCCTATTTTGAAATACTTGTTCGCCCAGGAAGACAAGCAAAGGCAGCAGCGTGAGATCGTTTTTGCTATTACACCCCACATCATTCGAGCCCAGGAGGTCACCGAGCAAAATCTTCGCTTGGTGGACGTGGGAACAGGCACGACCACGGGCGTGAGGAGAGAGGTAAGCAGCACGCCTGATGTCCCGGCTAAAGGTACCCCAGACAACTCCGCAAGTCCTTCGACGCGTAAGACTCCCGTGGGGTCTCCCGTGGCGCGCGTTACCCCCCCGGCCTCAGGGCCGCCCTCCACAGTGCAAGCCCAAAGTCCTGCACCAGCCCATTAGTCGGTTATCCTTGGGTTGGGTCCTTACCTCTTGGCCCGGTTTTGAGCATAAGCATCCGCTTGACAACCAGCGGTGAATGCAGCCATCCAGGTGGTGGCAAGGGTGTGGATCTTCGCTCCAACTGCGGTCACTACTGTAATTTACGGGGATATCCGCAATAGCGTTTGATGGGAACACAGAGTTAGAGAACCAGAAACTCTTGGCACAAAAGTTCCAGAACTAGGCAACCTGATTCAACCGGCGACGTCGAGATCTTCAGCTATATAGACAAGAAGCCATGCTTTACCAATACTTTACAAGCGCACCGGCCCTTGGCATCCGATTTGCTACACCATCGTCCGTGAGACGGTTACGCTCGGCCGGTTCAGGTATATCCGTAGTATCTCTCTTGAATGTGGACGAGTGAAGTGTGCAGGCAGTAGGTTCCCCGAGTTGACATCTGCTTGGGGAAGGGAGAGTCCGTAGCAACACTGCTCGTTGCTAATTCGATTGCGTGCCGGGGCTCCAACTGACGGTTGAGTCTTGTCGCAATTCGGAGAGTATGTCGCGAGAGTGAGGCGGGGCCATTGTCCCGGTGGTGCGCGAGGGCAGCCCCACAGGGGAAGCGCAACGGAGGTAATGATTTGGGAATTCCGAGGGTACACTCGATGCC
>JBAVHY010000005.1:0-6218 GCA_049686315.1 Candidatus Acidiferrum sp.
CCTTCTGAGGCGGTCCGCGAAGCGAGGCGCCCCGCCAACTCAACCGCATCTCACCCCGACGTCTTCCCGAAACTTTTCTTGCATTCTCCCGACGGCCGCCCGCTTTCCCCAACTGTTCAATCTTATACAGACGCCGCTTCCACGCCTGCGCTAACCTCACTCTCGGTACCACCTGTTTGGCGGGATTTGACGAAATTCTGACTTTGCAATCGGGCGGCTCTTCGTCGGGCCGCCCTTTCCTTTGGGTTTCCCCCTGCCAGGGTGAACATCCCCCGAAGCCCCGGGCGCCCCACGCGCCGGGTCCTGGGTTCCTCTCGAACTGGCGACCGGCTTCTGGCTCGTGATCAAAGGACTGAGGCCGGAGAGGACCGCGGCTGATCGGGTACCGGCCGGTGTCACCGCCTGAAAGCAGGTCCGTTTCCGGTCACCCTAAGAAAGAGAGGCGCGCCATGGACGCACTCGATCGGCAAGCCAGGATCGCAGGCTGGCTCTACCTGCTGCTCGTCATACCGGGACCGTTCGTGCTTATCTATCTGCCCAACAAGCTGATTGTGCGCGGCGACGCCGCCGCGACCGCCGCCAACCTCCTCGCCCACGAGAAGCTCTTTCGCTTCGGCATGGTGGCCGACGTCGCCGGCTCCGTCTTCTTCCTCGTACTCGCGTTCGCGCTCTACCGTCTGCTCAGCCGCGTCGACGGGGCACGGGCCGCGTTCATGGTCGCGCTCGTCATGGTCTCGTCGGCCATCGCCTGCGTTAACGTGCTGCCCAACGCCGCGGCGCTCGCACTCGCCGGCGAGTCGCTCACTGTCCTCGACCAGACGCAGCGCGAGGCGCTTGCTATGCTCTTCCTTCGTCTGCACAGCATAGGAAACACGGTCAACGAGACCTTTTGGGGACTGTGGCTGGTCCCCTTCGGCATGCTCGTCTACTGCTCCGGTTTCCTGCCGCGCTTCCTCGGCGCGTGGCTAGTGATGAACGGCGCGACTTACGTCGCCCTCAGCGGCATCGGTCTGATGCGGCCCGAGCTAAGCGGCAAGGCGTTCCTCTACGCGCAGCCACTGCTCTTCGGCGAACTTGCCATCATGCTCTGGCTCATCATCAAGGGCGCGAAGCTGAAGCATCTGGCCGCGACGGCCTGACCCCACGTTCCCCTCAGCGACCGGTTAGTTGCTCAAGTCTTTCCGAGTACCGACCCCTTTCCACGCAATCACCTAACGCTGAGCAAACTAGCTAGAACCGGGGGGACTGCCCTTGAGTCCGTCGACACACCCTGACCGAAGCTGGCTCAGGGTGAGGGTGATTGAGGTTGATTTATCGGCTGATTGTTTGAATACCCTTCACTCTACCCTCTGCGCATTTGCCGGTCTGTCCTAAATTGAACACATCACACTCTTCCATCTGCCGTCCTCTGCCAACCGCTGGCTCCCCTCTGACCCTCCTCACCCTGCCCCATCCCAATCTGTGATAAATTCAACTTCCCCTTCTTGCAGGAGGCCGGAACATGATTGAGGTCTGGCTGTTCTTCGCCCTAGCTTTCGCTTCTCCTCAGCAAGGCGGTCCCGCGCAGGACGAGCAGGCAGCCATGCAGGAGCGCGCTCGCCTCGAAAACGAACGCCACCGCCAGGCTGCGATTCAAATGAACGACCTCGCGGGCCGCATTCACTCGGAAGAGGACGCACTTGCGTTTGTGGACGCGGTCGCCGCCATTTTTTCTAACGAACTCCCTCCCGCATGGGCTGGCCCCGCCATTCGCCACCGCGTTGCCCATGCCGAATACGAAACGGTTTCGGATCCATCGCGGCTGATTTCCGAACAACGTATTGTTGACGTATGGAACGAATACGTTCGTCAAATCGGCGCTGCCGATGAGGCGCTTGTAAACGCTGCCGAAATTCACAGCATGCGTGACGCAACTTACGCATTCGGTCAGATGCTGTGGACGCAAGGAAGAAATCAGTCGTTTTGGACCATGCCCAATACTTATTCCATCGGTCCCGACGGAAAAATCGCCGGCGGTTGCCGCGCCGTCGAGGCCCTCCGCGTTTTTAGTGATCTCGACATGAGGTTTGGCAATCTCCGCGGTGCGCGCGAGCGTTTGCGCAAGGGCGTTGTTGTTTCCGATGAGCTTGCCAAACGCCCGGAAAATCCGCATCCAAACCAAAAGGGCACGATTCGGATTGGATCCCACTTGGACGACAATCCTCTTCCCAGCGCCGAATACAGCTATATGCGCGACCACGGTGTTGTTAACTTTGACCAGTTGCTCGAAAGGCTGTTCGCCGAATTGTTTCCCGCCGTCGAGTAAGCTACTGTTGAAGACTCGCGGAGACCCCAACGCGGTAATCCCGCGGGTATGAACTTCCATCGCGCGAAATTTGCATCGAGTGTGGTGTCCCGCAAGTTCATTGCATTTTTCTTCAGGAGGCCGGGGCTTCAGCCCCGGCGTAAGGCCCTTAGAAACAATTGGGCTTTAGCCCCTGAAGGCTCTGAACTTTTGCGCAATATTTTCGGGGCATAACACTAGCTGCCGGAACTTGAGATTCTTTAGGGTGCAACGTTTCTGCTTTCAAGGAGAATACAACATGTCCAAGCTCACGAGAGGGGCAGTCATCCGAGTCCTCGCTTCCTTCCTCGCCTCCGCTCTCCTAATTGTCTCCCTCGCTTCCGCCCAGTCGCCCCAGGCTCCCGCGCACAAGCTTCCCACCATTCCTTTTGAAATGTACAAGCTGAAAAACGGTCTCGAAGTCATTCTCTCCGAAGATCACACCCTCCCTCTCGTTTCCGTCAATATCTGGTACCACGTCGGACCCGCCAATGAAAAAGCCGGCCGCACCGGCTTCGCCCATCTTTTTGAGCACATGATGTTCGAGGGATCTCAGCACGTCGGCGCCAAGGCTCACTTCCAATACCTGGAAGGCGCTGGCGCCACCGATATCAACGGCACCACGAATTTCGACCGCACCAACTATTACGAAACCATTCCTTCCAATCAACTTGAACTCGCCCTTTGGCTCGAGAGCGACCGCATGGCCTACCTCCCCGGCAAACTCGACATCCAGAATCTTGCCAATCAACGCGATGTCGTTCGCAATGAACGCCGCCAGTCCGTCGAGAACTCTCCTTACGGCCTCGTCGAAGAAGACCTCTTCCATCTCCTCTTCCCCAAGGATCATCCTTACTATCCCGATGTGATGGGTTCGCACGCCGATGTCGAAGCCGCCAAACTCGAGGACGTTCGCGATTTCTTCCGCCAATTCTACACTCCGAATAACGCCACTATGGCCATTGCCGGAGACTTTGACCACGACAAGATCAAGGCCCAGGTCGAAAAGTTTTTCGGTACCATCCCTCAAGGTCCGCCCGTCCAGAAAATCTCTGTCGTCACCCCGCCCATCACCTCGCAACGCCGCAGCACTGTCACCGATCAAGTCGAGCTTCCGCGCGTCTACATCGGTTGGATCACACCGCCTGTCTTCACTCCGGGGGATGCGGAGAGCGATCTCTTCTCCATCATCCTGGCCGGTGGCAAGAGCAGCCGCCTCTACAAATCCCTGGTCTACGATAAGGAAATTGCCCAAGACGTTTCCGCAAGCGTCGAGGAAACTCATCTCGGTTCCATCTTTGAGCTCGTGGTCACTGCGAAACCCGGCGTCAAACCCGAAGATCTCGAAAAATCCATCGACGCGGAAATGGATAAGCTCCGCAAGGACGGCCCAACCGCCGCCGAAATCGATCGCGCTCGCAACATGAAGGAAACCGCTCTTGTCCGTAGCCTCCAGGGCACCAATGGCGTCACGAACCGCCTCAATTACTACAATCAGCACGCTGGCACTCCGGATTATTTCTCCAAGGATATTGCCCGCTACGATGCCGTCACTCCGGCCAGCATCAAAAAAGTTTGTGAGACCACTTTTGCCAAAAACTCCAGTGCGGTCGTTTACGGCGTTCCCGGCGAAAAGAAAATCATCGACGTTCCCAAAACCTCCGACGACGAAAACAAAAAACAAGCTGAGCAAGCTGGCCCCAGCAAGAGCGCCATGGCCGATGAAGCTTGGCGCGCCACCCCTCCGCAGCCTGGACCCGCTCCGAAATTCGCGCTGCCCGTCCCGAAACAGATGAAACTTCCCAATGGACTCACCGTCCTCCTGGTCGAGCGCCACAACCTCCCCATCGTCGCCGCCACTCTCTTCACCATGAGCGGCACCGAACTGAATCCTGTCGCCAAGCCCGGCCTCTCGAGCTTCGCCGCCGGAATGTTGCGCGAGGGCACCACTTCCCGTTCCGCCATCAAATTTGCCGAGGATTCCGATCAGATTGGCGCATCGCTCGATTCAGAAGCTGGCTACAGCAGCGCCTTTCAAACTTTGTCCACACTCACCTGGAATTCCGCCCCCGGTTTCGATCTCCTCGCGGACGCTGCGTTGCATCCCGCTTTCGACGCCAAGGAGATTGAGCGCCTTCGTCGCCGCCGCGTCACCGCTGTCCTGCAGGAAAACGACGACCCCGGCACCGTCGCCTTTCGCTCCGTCGACCAACTCCTCTTCCCAAACAGTCCTTACGGCTCTTCCATTCTCGGCACGGAGGCCTCCAACAAAAGCATCACCCGCGATGACCTGCTCGCCTTCTGGAAGCAGGGCTATGTTCCCTCGAATGCCGTCCTGGCTGTTTCCGGCGATGTGAACGAATCCCAGTTGCTCGAACTCTCTCGCAAATACTTTGGCGCCTGGTCCGGCCCCGATTTCAAAACCAAGGCTCCCTCAACTCCATCCGCCCCGGCGCCTTCCGTCACCATCGTGGACAAACCTGGCGCCCCTCAAACCTTTTTGGCCATTGCCGGTCTGGGCGCAAGCCGCAACGCCCCGGACTACCTTCCCCTCGAAGTGATGAACACCGCGCTCGGCGGCCTCTTTTCCAGCCGCATCAACATGAATTTGCGCGAAGAACATGGCTACACCTACGGCGCCTTCTCCACTTTCCAGTTTCGTCGCGGTGTCGGTCCCTTTGTCACTGGCGGCGCCATCCGCACTGATGCTACCGTTCCCGCCACCACCGAGCTCTTCAAGGAACTCAAACGCATCCGCGAATCCGAACTTACCCCCGACGAACTCAAAAAATCCAAGGATTCCTTCTCCAAATCCCTCATCGCCAATTTTGAAACCACTGGCGCCATCTCTTCCACCATTGGCTTGCAATTCGTCTTCAGCCTGCCGCTCGAGTATTACCGCGATTTGCCCGCCCAAATTGACAAGGTCACGGCCGCGGACACGCTGCGCGTCGCCAAGGAATACATCCACCCCGACGCCATGATCGTCGTTGCCGTCGGTGATCGCGCCAAATTCGAATCCGCCCTCAAGGATCTGAACGTAGGCGAGGTCAAATCACTCAAGTAGCCCCGCACCTCAAGGGCAGCTTGTAGGGACCGCCTTCTGAGGCGGTCCGCCAACTTAACCACACCACCTCCAAATGTCATCCCGCATACGCTGCGGGTGCCCCACCCGCCGGTTTTGCGAGTGGGGTCTTGGGTTCCACTTGGACCTGTTCTTCTCTTCGGCTGCCCACCCTTGTCTTTTGAGGCTTGCGTTTTCCTCGTGCGCCCACTCTCGCCTTTTCCAGGATTTGTCTTCTCCGTGCCTCGCGTTAAATTGTTTTCCCTCTCTTAAACTGTGATCTGAAAACTGTGAACTGAAAACTCTCTCAACGCTTCGTCTCTATCACCACTCCCTGTCCATAGGTGTACTCGATTCTCACCACTTCTCCCACCCGCGGAATGTTCGTCACCAGGTTCCGCGGGTGCACCATCACCCGTGTTCCCGAAAGGCTCTGCACCACGTATTCGGCGTTTACCCAGATTGTCTTCCCGATGTAGATCCCGCCGTCCGACGGCTGAAAGATTCGCGCTTCCCCTGGCACCACCTCGCGGACTTTTTCTTGCACTTCCCGGTACGCTGCGGATGTCGGGTCGGCTGTCCAGGGTGCCAGCGCATGACCGTAACTCGCCTTCTCAAGTAGCTCTGCTTTATCGTTCGCCACCCGGTATTGCACCAGGGCGTCGTTCAGTGTTTTTAGCAGCAAAGTCTTGTCGCACGGCTTGGTCAAAAATCGAAAAATATTCCCTTCATTCACCGCCTGCATGGCCGTTTCTTGGTCCGAATTTCCTGTCAACATGATGCGCACAATTTCGGGATAATCGATTCTTACCCTATAAAGCAGGCGCACCC
>JBAVHY010000006.1:0-1954 GCA_049686315.1 Candidatus Acidiferrum sp.
GTCTTTGGCCGCTACCTTCCTTTTATGTTCCTTGCCGTGAAGAAGGGAAACCGACAGCAAACACAAAACTGGAAGCACGGACAGGTTAAACCGATTCCGCCGCGAGGAGCGGCCGGTGACTGGATGGCATGGCCCTTCGGCTTTGGAGAAGCCGCCCAACCACATCCCTCCACCGTTTCGGCCTATGGGTTGGTGGTTCTGAGTTTCCGCTGCTGCCACTGCTTCCATCTTCTGATTCCTTACTCTCGACTGCGGGACGCTGTCAACTGCTGGCCGGGTTCAGGTGACGTCAAGCTGCCTGTGTAAATAGGTTGAGGGTGCGGGTTTTCCATTCCAGGTTAAATCTCTGGAAGATGGAGTAGATGATACGGTCCACGCTTTCGACATTGACAAAGCACACCATGGGCCGGGTTCTACGTCGGACTTCGACAAAGCAGCGCTCGATCACGTTGGTGGTACGCAGTTTGCGCCACAAATGCCGGGGGAAAGCGAAAAACGACAACAACTCGGGCAGATCCTCCTGCAGCCGCCGGACCATCGCGGAGTACGCTCGACCCCAGCGCGAGCGAAAGGCGCGAAAGGCAACTACCGCCTGCGCCCGGCTCTGGGCCAGATAGATCGCCTGAGCTCCGGCCTTCACTTCGTCGTAATCGCGCTTCCGCACTTTCTCTAAAATGTTCCGCATCTTGTGCACCCAGCAACGTTGATGCCGCACCCGCGGATAGACGGTGCGAATCGCCGCCGCCAGGCCGGCACAGCCATCGGTGAGAATCAGGCCTAGGCATCGGCCCTCCAGTCCGCGCCGGTAGAGATCCTGGAGCAGCGCCTCCCAGTCGGCCTGGCCTTCGCCCTGGCTGCGCAAGAACGCCAGCAGGTGCCGACTCCCGTCTCGGCGGATGCCATAGGCGACCAGCATCTGCACCTGCTTGCGTCCGGCCGGTCGCCGCACCCGCAGACTTACCCCGTCCAAGAAAAGATAGACGTAATCGTCACCCAACCGCGCCTGATGAAACTGCCGCACCGCCTCATCCAAATCCCGCGTCAGCTTCGATACCGTCTGCGCGCTTACCGTTTCTCCCGTGATCGTCGCCACCACTCGCCCCACCTGCCGCGTGCTGATCCCGCGCAAAAACGCCTCCCGGATCAACAGCGAAACCTCCTCCGCCCGCCGCTGAAAACGCCTCAGCCCCACCGGCAGAAAGCTCTTCTCGCGCGTACGCGCGATGCGCAACCGAATCGTCCCGAAGCGCGTCACGAAATCCCGCTCGTAATACCCGTTGCGGTAAACTCGCCGTTTTCCGCGCCTCCGCTCATAGCGTCCCCAGCCCGAGAACCGGTCCCGTTGCCGCTCCGACTGCAACTCGAAAAACTGTTGCCACGCTTGCCGGGTCTGCCCATAGAGATCGCCCCAGAAACTCTCTTTCATCTCGGCTAGAAAATGTTGGAAATGCTCCGTAATCGGGATTATCTTCGCCATTGGGTGTAGGTCTCCTTTTCCAGGAAAGGCTCTTGCTTGCTAGGCAAAGCCAACTTACACCCTCTCGCTTTTTACACAATGGAATTTACGTCACCTGAATTTCTCGATAGCAGGTGATTGATTTTCCACTTTGGCGGAAACCAATACGACAGCGACTCTGGGTCCACCCGGTACTTCTGCTTGATTCTCGTGCGGCCGGCGAGCCCACCGACGTCTGGATGTGCACACCGCGCATACTTACTGACCTCGCAGAAGAGATTCTGGCAATCGATCAGCTGCAGCGGTCTCCCCCACAATGAGCGAAAACGGAGCCCCAGCCGTGCAAACTGCTGATCTTGAATATCCGCCATCATGCGGAGAACGTCAGCCGGCGAGAGCTGCCCTACACTCTCGAAGCATTTGTGGATCCCATCCCGAGCGCCGGGACCGGGTACGGTGAATTCCATTTCGGAGAAATCGGTCAGGGTGCTGTAGTTC
>JBAVHY010000007.1:0-12801 GCA_049686315.1 Candidatus Acidiferrum sp.
CTTTTTGGGCGGCTGAAAGCCGAAAAAGTGGGGTCGCTCCCGCCCAATTTGGTGATTTTTTCTGTGTCACTTTTCTCTCCCTCGTGTCTCTTATTTCCTCGTTTTCCCGAGACTTATGCGCATCACAAGGAGAAGAAGATGGTGAAGACTAAGCTGAAGTACGTAATTCCTACCTTCTTCACCTGCTTCGTCCAAATTCTCACCGCGCGCACCGAAAGAAATTCTTGTTGGGCTGGAACGACCCACGATTCACTTTTGCCACGCAATCGTGTGCGAAAGTGGGGTCGCTCCAGCCCAACACAGGGTTTTGCCCGCGTCCAAATTGATCGTCGCGCCATGCGCAACCTCTTGTTCCTGGGGCACTTGCTCGATCGCCAAGGTGGCCGCGAGGGTGACGCATATGGTGATCTTTGTATTTCATGCACACTTCACCTTCCCGCGTTGCAAGTAGGCGATCAAGACTCTTTGAAATAGTCATGCCCCTCATCAGTAAGAGGCCTCGAAAATGAAAAAGCGCAATAAAAATCTTAGCCGCCTAACCTACAGGAAACCGTAGCCAGCCGCTTCATGTTAAAAGTTCACCGTCGTCCTCTACTTACTAGGGAACATCCAGTTGGAAAAAAGTGAGAAAAAACTTTAATCCCTCGAGGGAGCCCAGGTTGCCAAGGAATTCCCGGCCACAGCCCCCTACTTATTAAAGGAACATCGAGAAGGGAAAAAGTAAGAAAAAATCTGGTACTAGTACATTTTCCCTTAGAGCCGCCGAAAGATCGCAGCCACAGTGGGAAGGCTAGGGAACAAACTTAGAGCACCCTTACTCCCCAGCAACTTTGTGCGTTGTCAGCGAACGAAGTGCCGACCGCAAGATCTCTTTTCACGCTTTCGATCCTGTAAACGGGATTGGACCCAAGCTCGCGGAATTTGCCGCGCCTCCGGAAGTCAGTTACGAATCGAGACTTTCTCCGGACGGCCCGCGCATCGCCGTCTATCGTCCTGGAGAAAATTACATCCATATTGTTTGGGTGAACGGGCAGCCGCCGCAAGACATCGTCGTGAAAGGCTGGAACGAAACTGGCGACGTGTTTTGGGCAGCGGATGCGAAGAGTTTCTTTGTCGCCAGCTCTAAGGGACAAGTGCCCGTCGTCCTGCATGTCGATCTGCAGGGCAATGCCCAGGTGCTGTGGGAAGTCCAGGGCGGCACCAACACCTACTCCGTGCCTTCCCCCGATGGCCGCCATTTGGCGATGCAGAAGATGACCGTCGACGGCAATATGTGGATGATGGAAAACTTCTAAATTCTCCCCCGCAAGTAATTTCGTTACCCAATTTTCGTCATTCGCCACTCATAGCCGAGCTCCAGCCTGGACGTCCACGGTTTCCTTAAGCCCGGGCTATTGGTACAGTTCGGCAGTCGCTAGAGGTCCTCCCACGTTGCCTCCTCCCGTTACAAGGACTGTTCCGTCTTTCAGCAACGTCGCCGTGTGCGTTATGCGCGGAGTCAGCAGGCCGCCTGTGCCGGTGAAAGTTCCGGTGTTGGGATCAAAGATCTCAGCAGCCGCGAGGATATCCACGTTGGCGTCAAGTTCAGATCCTCCCGCAAAGAGTACAGTTCCATCGCTGAGCATAGTCGCGGTGTGCCTTTGGCGCGTACTTAGTATGGCGCCGATCGTCGAAAAAGTTCCAATTGCTGGATCGTATAGCTCGGCAACGGTGTTCTTAGAGTTTCCTCCCGCGATGAGCACCTTGCCGGAGTTCGGCCCAGTGGTTAGTAGATTCGCCGTATGGTAGTTTCGCGCCACAGTCATAGTCCCGGTGGTCGCGGAGAAGCTTTCTGTCGCCGGATCGTAAGTCTCCGCCGTTGCGAGAGCCGCATTTGCGGCAAGACCACCTGTAATGAGCACGTTTCCGTTGGGAAGCAAAGTGGCGGTGTCTTCAGTGCGTGCCGTTAACATCTTTCCCGTCGTCGGCGTGAACATTCCGGTGCTTGGATCGAAGAGTTCCGCTGTTAACGTATTTCCGCCAGTGATCAAGACTTTGCCATCGGCCAACAGCGTAGCGTTATGACCAGTGCGAGCGATGCTCATGTTGTTTGTTGTCGGCGTGAACATCTTGGTGCTGGGATCGAACACTTCCGCCGTCGCTAAAGCGGCATTGTTGCTATAAACATCGGTTCCGCCCGTAATAAGGACTTTCCCGGTGTTCAGCAACGTCGCGGTATGACCATCGCGGTCTATGTTCATTTTGCCCGTAATCGGTGTGAATTTTCCGGTGGCCGGATCGTAGGTCTCGGCAGTGTTGAGTCCCGGGGCACCCGCAAGCAGCACAGTCCCATCCTTTAGCAAGGTGGCGGTGTGATGATAACGCGCAGTTCCCATGCTGCCGTCTGCCTTGAAACCATGCTGGTAAACCACCAGGTTGAACGCTTGTGCGGCGGAAAGTTGGTTGACCGAGTCGTCCACCGTCACTTTGAGGAGGAACGTTCCAGTCATTGTCGGCGTGCCGGAGAGAACGCCGGCACTCGTGATCGGCGCAATGCCCGGAGGGAGAGCACCCTTCTCGGTCCAGTTCTGATAAGGCGGAAGCCCAGCGGTTGCAGAGAACGTGAAACTAAATGGTTGGTTTACCGTTGCACCCGGAAACGCAGGAGATGTGCTGACGACTGGAGGCGGCGGATTGTTGATGGTGATTGGGAAAATGGACGTCTTTGGCGCGGGAGGCATTCCAGAATCGCTCAGGGTTAGCATCGTGTTGTAGGTTGCGGCCGACCCCGGAGTCGGCGTGCCGTTGATCAATTCTTCCGGGTCCGTGAACGTTAAGCTCAGCCCGGGCGGCAGCGAGGCTGCGGACCATGTATAGGGAGGCACCCCTCCTTCGCCTATGATCTGGAACCCCGAATAGGTCGTACTCGAAACACAGACTGGTGCGGTCGCGCTTACATGGGTGCAACCGGGATAGGACCCCCCACATCCCGCATTATTGGGGACGCACGGAGTACACGTTCGCTGTTGGGTTTGCGGGTTTAGAACACATTTTTCATAGATCGTGATGGTCGAGCCGTAACTCGAAGCGACAGTCCCAGCCGGTGGAGCGCCCGAAGTAATGGCAAGCGGGGACGTAGTGGTAACAGCGATTGCACTCGATGTTCCCTTTATGGAAGGCGTGGCGGCGTCGATAGCCGTGACAGTTTGGTTGCCGGGGGTCTCCATCGTGATCTGGAGATTCCCCCCAAATCCATTTTGGAAAGTCACGTTGGCCGGAAGGATGGCTGCGGGATCCGTGCTCGTAAAGTGAATGGTTCCGCTGTACCCGTTGGATGTGTTGTTCGAAGCGTCCAGCGCGGTGACATTCATATAGAAGAATTTCCGAGTGGTGGCCGAGCCCTGCGCACTAAAAGAAAAATGAGTAGCTTGACCGCTGGCACTGACCGCAGAGGAAGTGCCTGTGAGGGACGCGGTGACCGTGTCGGTCGCCTTGATCGTTTGGCTGCCAGAGGTCTTCAGCGTAGCCGAGAAGGTTCCCGTCCCCTTTGCGAGTGTTGAGTCGGCTGGCAGTACCGCGCTGGCATCGGAGCTGGAAAAGTGGAGAGTGCCCGCGTAGGTCGTCGCCGTATTGCTGAAGGAATCGAGTGCGGTCACCGTGAAGTTGAACGGCGTCCCAGCGCTTACGGTTGAGGTGGCCGGGGAGACGGAAAGGGTAGATGCGGCAGCGGGGCCGACGGAGATTGCGCTCGAAACACCAGTGAGCGAATCCGCGCCGGTCGCCGTGACGGTTTGGTTGCCGGCGGTCTTCAGCGTGATCGATCCGCTCCCCGTGCCGCCCGTGATCGTCGCGCTGGCTGGCAACACCGCCTGGGCATCGGAACTCGTGAAATGCACGGTCCCGGAGTACGTGGCGACTGGGCTGTTCTTCTCATCGAGCGCGGTAACGGTGATGGTGAAAGCCGTACCGGCAGTTATGGGAACAGGTGACGTAACGGAATAGTGAGTCGCCACGGGCGGCGGTGTCGTCGTTGTCGAGCTGCCACACCCACTGAGCAGATAGAAACAGCAAGTTACAGTTAGAAGAAAAAAAGATTTTTTCACGACGCTCTCCCAAGCCTACGAGGGCACTCTGGAAATTCGTTACTACCTACACATGCGGAAACCAGAGCCGAAAACGATCATGGCCATCCGTTTTTCTGCGGGTGAACGCCAAGTGAATTTGACGCGTGAAGGGGAAGGCAGTGTATAATCCGCCCACGACGGAAGTGCTGCATTATCAACGCGGGAGCTATGTCTGATACCCACGAAGTAACTCTCTTGCTGGCGGAGTGGGCCAAAGGGAACCAGCGGGCACTCGATGACCTTACGCCCCTGGTTTATCGTGAACTCCGCCAACTCGCTGCCAGCTACCTACGCAAAGAACGCCAGGGGCACACTCTCCAGCCGACGGCGCTGGTCCACGAAGCTTACGTGCGGCTCGTCGATCAGACGAACCCGACCTGGCAGAGCCGCTCACATTTCTTCGGAGTGGCGGCGAGACTGATGCGCCAAATCCTGGTGGACCACGCCCGCCGCAAGCAAGCTGGCAAGCGCGCAGGGATCAAAGTGCCGCTGGACGAGGCAGTGAGCTTTCAGCAGGAGCGTAGCCGTGACCTCATCGCCCTGGACAGTGGTCTCACGGCTCTGGAAAAGATCGATCCACGAAAATGCAAAGCTGTCGAACTTCGTTATTTTGGCGGACTTTCCATGGATGAAATCGCGCAAACATTGGAAGTTTCCGCGATTACCGCCCGCCGCGACTTGAGGATGGCAGAAGCCTGGCTTCACCAGGAAATGCAGAACGACTAGGTGCGGCGTAACTCCCGAACTTTGGTCGCAAATCGGGGAGCTGAGGCGGGCACAGATACCGAGAGGAGCTTCGCTCAGCGCCGACGCTGTAAAGGAAAGCTACTAGCCATGATCGGTTTTCCAACCGCGTTGCGCATGTATAGGCAAGAGGGCGTGTGAGGAACTCCTGGATGGCACCAGGAAATGCAAGATGCTGAGGCAAAACTTAACCCAGGGACGCTGGACGCAGATCGAGGAGTTGTTTCATCGCGCCGCGGAATGCGCTCCGGAACGCCGCACTGCCCTGCTCGATGAAGCCTGTGGCAAGGACGCGGAGCTGCGTCAGGAAGTGGAGGCGCTGCTTTCCTACGATAAGAGCGCTGGCGATTCCGTGCAAGCTGCCGTGCTCGGAGGGCTGGAAACCGTCGGATTCCCGCTGACGGGCGAGACGATCTCTCATTATCACATTCTGGATGGGCTGGGTGGCGGCGGCATGGGCTTGGTGTACCGCGCGGAGGACGTCAAGCTCGGACGTCGGGTGGCACTCAAGTTCCTGCCGGAAGAATCCGTCAAAGATCCCGCGGCGCTGGGGCGGTTCGAACGCGAAGCGCGCTCGGCCTCATCGTTGGAGCATCCCAACATCTGCCCCATCTACGAATTTGGCGAGCACGAGGGCCAGCCGTTTCTGGTAATGCAGTTGTTGGAAGGGCAGACGCTGCGGGAATTGATCGCTGCTGCTGGTCCAGTGAAGCCACTCAGCAAACTGCTCGATCTGGCCGTGCAGATTGTGGACGGCTTGGACGCCGCACATCAGAAAGGCATCATCCATCGCGACATCAAACCGGCAAACGTTTTTATAACGCGCGAGGGCCAAGCCAAGATTCTGGATTTCGGATTGGCGAAACTGGCGAGCGTTCTGTCGGCCGAAGCGGATGACTCGCAAAGTGAGGTCCGCGGCGAAACGGACGGAACGGCGGTACCTCGCGGGACTGCGCCGCTCTCCACTCCCGATATGTTCCTCAGCCGTACGGGCGTGGCCATAGGGACGGCTGGTTATATGTCGCCCGAACAAGTGCGCGGGGACAAGCTGGATGCGCGGACGGACCTATTCTCATTTGGACTAGTGCTGTACGAGATGGCCACCGGGAAACGCGCGTTTGCGGGCGACACTGGACCGGAATTGCAAGAAGCCATTCTCACCAAGTTGCCAAGACCAACTCGGGAGGCGAATCCCCAGCTTCCCGCAAAGCTCGAACAGATCATCGGCAGAGCGCTCGAAAAAGATCGCGAAGCGAGGTACCAGGCCGCGGCGGAAATGCGCGCCGATTTGCAGTCTTTGCAGCAGGAGTTGGAACCGAGACATCGCCGTCATTGGAGGACCCTGGTGGCCGCAGGCGTCGTTCTATTTTTTACGGCCGCGGCTTTCTGGCTCGCAAAACGCCAGTTGCAGTCTCCTGCGGCTCTGCCACAGCTCAATTTGCGGCAACTTACCAGCAACTCCAGCGAAAACGGCCCGGCGGCCGGTGCAATCTCGCACGATGGAAGATACCTGGCGTACGCAGATGGGGTGGGGATGCACCTTAAACTTCTCGAAACCGGCGAGACGCAAAATATCCCTCAACCGGACGAGGTCAAGAGCAATTGGGTCAGCTGGCAGATCAACGCGTGGTTCCCCGACGGCACCAGGTTTATCGCCAGTGCCTATCGGCACCGGGGTGACACCACCTATCGGAATTCCCAGGGCACCAGTGTTTGGATTGTCTCCCTGTCGGGTGGGCCTCCCCATAAGCTTCGCGATGAGGCCGTCGCCGATTCTGTTTCGCCGGACGGCTCGCTAATTGCCTTTGAAACGAACCCGGGCAGGCTTGGGGACCGCGAAATCTGGCTGATGAATCCAGATGGGGAACACCCACGCAAACTCTTCGACATCGATGAGAACGGCGCGATTGGCGGGCTCCAATGGTCGCCGGATGGACGACGAGTTATCTACGTCAAGGCGGAAGGGTCTTTCGATAACTTCTTTTTCGTAAGCGGCGATCTGAATGGAGGACCTCGGGCTATGATCCGCCCACCTTCCGACCCGAAAAGAATTAGTGGTCTTATCTGGTTGCCGGATGGCCGGATGATTTACTCAATGGACGAACCGGGGTTCATGTATGCCTGCAATCTCTGGCAGATACGCATGGATCCTCGACTTACTGAATTCATCGGGAAGCCCGAGCGCGTCACGAACATTGCGGGATTTTGCGCGGTGCCCTCGAACGTGACGTCCGACGGGAAACGGCTCGCATTCTTTGAATGGAGACCCAACACCAATATCTATGTAGCTGACCTTCAAACCGGCGGGACGCGCATCAGCACGCCAACTCGCCTTACGGCGGAACAGAGTTGGAATGAGCCATTCGGATGGACGGCCGATAGTAAGGCCGTTCTTTTTGATTCGAATCGCCGCATGGATGCAATGGTTCTATTCAAGCAGCCGCTCGACCAGTACATCGCTGAGCCCATCTTGCCAATCAGTAAGGACGAGGACTTAGGGGGCGAATGCGTGAGCCCGGAGGGCTCCTGGATTCTCTATGGAGTCACACCGCATGACAAATCCCCAGGCAAACTGATGCGGATCCCGGTCACGGGAGGATCACCGCAATTGGTGTTGACGGGTGACATAGAGGGAGCGCCACGATGCGCGAAATCCCCGGCAAATATGTGTGCTATCGCGGAACGAAGCGCGGATCGCAAACAACTCGCCTTCACGGCATTCGACCCTGTGAACGGCCGCGGGCGCGAACTCGCCACCTGGAGCACCGACGCGGCGGCCGACTACTATTGGGACCTCTCTCCGGACGGTACCCGCATCGCCATTCTCAAAAGTAGGAAAGGGCGAATCCAAGTTCTATGGCTGAATGGCCGAGCGCCGGAAGAGATTACCGTGGAGGGATGGGATACTTTGTCAACCGCGGTTTGGGCGGCGGATAGCAATGGTCTGTTTGTCTCCAGCTACACAGAGCGAGGGGCCGTTCTCCTAAGCGTGGACCTGCAAGGCAACGCTCGGCTACTGTGGGAGCACAGGGGCGGCATTGACACCTATGGTGTGCCTTCCCCCGATGGCCGCCACCTGGCCATGCGCGGGTGGGTCGTCGAAGGCAACATGTGGTTGATGGAAAACTTCTGAGCGGGACGCTCACCCGGATATTCGTTCGATTGCAGCAGACGAGTTGTCTAGCGATTAGAACTTCAGCTGGGCCCTAAGTTGAATCATCCGTTGGGAAGCATTCGCACTGAGCCCCGACCCGAGCACCGTTGTCGGCGGCTGCTCCAGATAGAAAATCTGACCAAAAGTCGCGTCCGAGATATTCGGGTCCGGAAATCCAAAATTGGCATGATTAAATAGATTGAAGACTTGCACTCCGATAGTAAGAATGCCGTTTTCCCAACGGGGAATCTTGCTGTTTTTCACCAGCGAAAAATCGGTGTTAAAATATTTTTCCGAACGAAAGCGATTGCGGCCTTGCGCAAAGGTAACACTTGGGCCGCTGCAGATACCACCTGGACCAGACAGATTCCCCGAGTTGTATCCAGTTTCGCAGCCTGATTGCACAAACAAGGCGCCCGGACTTGGTGAACCATTCAACTGTTGCTGCGGAAAGCACGGAACCACCGGCGAAGTGTAGGATGCTCCTTTTCCGCACGGTTCCTGCGCACCAAGCGGTGCCGTCGGCACTGCGTAAAAGACTCCTCCGAAATTCTGTTTGTTGAGTTGAAGTTGTTCCCCCGAGTCAAACACCGTGAACGGTAAACCACTATGGGCGAAAATCGTACCGGAAATCTGCCAGCCCTTCATCAGCGAATCCCGGCCGTGGCCACGAATCAGCTCCTTTAGCGGTAGTTCCCAAACGTAGTTCGCATTCAGGTTGTGCCGTACGTCGTAATCCGCCGGCCCGTAACTTGCCCGAAGGTTTTTAGCGTCGTCGGGAGCCTGCGAGCTGCCATAGGTAAAATTACCGAGACCACCGTTGGAGACTTCGTCCAAAGCGTGGCTATAGGTATAGTTCGCCTGGAAAAATCCGCTTCCAAACCGCGTAAACCGGTGTTCGAACGACGCCACCATTCCGTGGTAATTCGAAATGGCGGAAGTTTTCAGCTCCTGAACAATTCCAAATCGTGGGTCGGCACACGGTGGAATCGGCGGGCTGGAGCATAACCCGGCGGGGAATGATCCGAAGCCCCAAGCATTGACGTTCGGATCGCCATAAAAACCATGAATTCCGTGATATCCAATATAGCTGACGGTCAACGATGTCGACGCGCCAAAACTCTGCTGGGCCTGCAGACTCCATTTCTGATATTGCGGCGAGTGCATGATGTTTGCAGGATTCGTAAAGCCCGGGGGAACAAAGAAGGGATCCACCGTCTGAATCTGCGCAAGAGTTCCACCGTTGGCCAGTGCCTTCGCATACGCATCATTAAAAGCCGCGGCGTTCTTGGACAGGCTGTTGTTTTCTCCGGGCGCGAGATTGTAACCAGTGATGTTGAAGAAATTGGAAAGGTAAATCAGATTTCCAGCAACGTTGACGAGCTGCGGGTTGTAAAAAATTCCGACCCCTCCCCGCAGCACCGTGTTGTGCGAGACACCCAAAGGTTGCCAGGCAAAACCGAACCGCGGCGACCAGACCACGCTGTCGGTATTCGAGAAGGCCTGTTTTTGATGATTCAGGATTACCTGATTGTAGGGCTGCGCAGGGTCGTGGCTGAGGGATGCAAAAGGTCCGGTGAACCGCGCAAAGCAACGAGCGGCGCACACAGGATTTGACTCATGCTCGGCTCGCAATGCGACGGTCAGTTTCAGATTGCTGCGTGCGTGCCACTCTTCCTGCCCGTACAGCCCGAGGCTATAGTATTGGATTCGGTTTTCGGTCGTGAGTGGAAATGACTGCCACAGAGCCGTTGTTTCGTTCGCTTGCCTCAGCGGGCTAGGGTCTTGCCCTCCCCAATAAAATGCGTCCGTTGACAACGGCAGCAGTTGTCCTACGCCACTGAAGGTATAACCGAATCCTGTGTTGTAGGCCCGCAAGAAACTGCCGCCTAATCCTATTTTGTGTTTGCCATAAGTCTTCACCAAATCATCGGAGATCTGGAAGGTGGTTGTTCCCGACCCGCTCGGATATGCAAAGGCCCAATTAAATGCCGCGATCGCGTAAAACGGACCGCCAGCGTTAAAGAAGTTCAAAACATTCGGGAAAAAAACATGAGTCTTCGCTGGGTCAGCAACGCCTTGTACGTAGTAGCTGGAAGTCCCGGCAAGCAGAAACTGGTTCGCGGCGGTTGGCCCGAGCGTGTGAGTCTCGCTGAGCTGACCCTGCCAGGCGGATTGCCGGGCAAAAGAATTGAAAAGCGGGCTGATCGGATCGGTATAGTTTTGCTTCTTCCCAAAGTTATGCTGCACCAGCAGGAACGCGCGGTCATTGGTTGCGATGTTCCAATCTGCCCGGCCCGACACCAGCGAATCGTTCGCCGGCGCGTCAATATTTTCATAGAAATGCACCGCGCAGTTTTCTGTGGTGCCCAGCCCCTGCGGTCCCTGCCAGGTGTTGCATCCTAGATCCCCAGGAGCAAAACCGCCCGGCGTTGCTTTACTTGCCCCCGGCGTCTGGTTGTAAATATCGAAGACTCGTCGGTAGAAAATGTGCGACGCTGATCCCGCTCCGAAAACGGAATCGATATTGGCCATGGTGACGGCTTCAAATTTTGCGCTAGGTAATTCCACCTGCTGCTGGTTTGGGAGGATCACCCATATCCCCTCGGCGTCGAAAAAGAAAAACAACTTCTCTTTCTTAATCGGGCCACCGAGTGACCCGGCCCACTGATGCGCTATATCAAACGGCTTCGGATTGCCCTGCGCATTGCTGAACCAGTCGTTGGCGTTCAATACGCTTCCGTTCCAGTAGTACAACAGATTCCCGTGAAACGCGTTATCACCGGACTTGGTCAGGTAGTTGATGTTCGATCCGGCCGCGCCGCCGAATTGCCCGGAATAGCCGTCGCTGACAATGGTCGCTTCTTCCAGTTCGTTCGTCCCAAGCATCATTCCGGTTACGCCGCTATTGTTGACGTTCGCAAATATATTATTATTATTAACACCATTTATGGTAAACACATTGGAAGTGCCAGGCATTCCTAAAATCGAAACATTGCCGGCGTAGCCCACCACGCCGATGGTGTCGGTATTCATCACCGCGCCGGGCGCGTTCTGCGCGATGTACGTCAGATCATTCCCCGGATTGGGCACTTCGGTAATCTGCTGACGGCTCATCGTCGTCGAGACGTCGCCGTTCTCCGCCTGCAGCAACGGAACTTCATCCGTCACTTTGACTGTCGCGCTGGTTCCCGCAAGTTTGAGTGTGATGTTCCGCGTACCCGCTGGACCGAGCAGCACATTGATCTTCTGGCTCTCCTCCCGAAAGCCTGGGTGAGACACTGCGAGCGTGTAGCTTCCCGGTACCACAAAGAAAAATCGATACACACCGTCACTGTCAGTCTTGGTCGATTGAGTCGTTCCTTTGCTGTCGTCCCTGATCTCAACCGTCGCGTCCGGCACTACCGCGTGGCTTGGGTCACTCACCACACCGGTCAGCCCTCCAGAAGTCGTTGTCTGTGCGGATGAGTCATCCGCTGAAAAGAGAGCCAGGAAGAGAATGGGGAGAGCCAGAAGTAGGAGTCTCGATCTCATCGAAGTGCCAACTGCGATTCCCGTAGAACTGCATGTCCCGCTCTGCGAGTTCTGACCGCGTTGGCAATACTACGCCATTCGGGCCAGCTAGGCGCCTCCATGTAAATCCAGAACGATGGACTCAAGGCAATTTGGGAAGTAGGCGTCGTAAGGTTAGGTGTCGTCAAAAGCGGAAGCTGTGCCCAAATAATTTGTGCCACCCAAGGGGTTCACCCCAAGAAGTTGGGTCCAACTTGGGTCCAAATACTGACAAACTAGGTCCAAAAACATGTACTATGACGCAGCACAAAGCTAGGCGGACCTATCAGATAGCATTCTTACCACTGCCTTGGGCGCAGGAGGTCCCGAGTTCAAATCTCGGCGCCCCGACCAATCTTTTCAAAAACTTACGGGCATGTCTCAAAAGTCCTTCCCCGCACTATGGGGAAAATTCGGGGGACCCTATTGGATCATCCCCAGCCTCTTCTCCACTTCTTGCATTTGCACTGCGCGATACTTCCCTAGCCGTTCGACTGCTTCTACTTTGTAATGCTCTGCGATTTTCACATAACGCATTGTCATCCCGATTTCCGAGTGCCCGAGAATTTTTTGGAGAATCGTGACATCCGTCCCGGACAAAATTGATCGGGTGGCAAATGTGTGACGCAGGTTGTAAAGAGCCATCACTCCGCGCATTCCCATGTCCTTGCAGACACGGTCATGGGCTTTGCGGACGGTACCCAGGTGGTGGCCGGGTTTCCGGGAACTCGGAAAGACCCAGTATTGGTTGGGATTCTTCTCTCGGCGCTTTTTCAGGAGATCAAAAACCTCCTGCCACATCGAGAGAGTACGTCTGGCGTTCCTGGTCTTGCCGCGCACGATCAGGATAGTGCGGTTCGTGAAGTCGAAAGGTCCGGCTATTCCACGCCCAAAGCACCCCCATCAAACGGAAGGTCAAGGTCAAAGGCGAAGCGAACCCGTACGATCCCGCCTATGAAACCTACTTCGAAGAACGTGAAGCGGCTCATATGTTGGAAACGTTTCGGGGCATCCACATTCTTCGCTATCTCTGGTATGAACAACGTGGGCTCTGCACGCTGTGTAATACAAAAATCACCCGGATCACCGGCTGGCGCCTTCATTACTGCGTCGCCCGTGTGAACGGTGGTTCCACAGGTGCCACGAACTGCGTTTTACTTCATCCCGAGTGCCATGATCGGGTCATGATCAGCATCTTGCCGTTTCGAAGCCGCGTCTCCTTTAAAGAGGCGTTCGAAGGGCTTGAGC
>JBAVHY010000008.1:0-40594 GCA_049686315.1 Candidatus Acidiferrum sp.
GGAGTGGACTTCCGGGTCCAGGCGCGGTTGTCGCTCCGGGTCGAAGGCGATTGGGTGTACACGACGTTTTTCAGCCAGACCCAGAATAACTTTCAGGGCGTCGCCGGAGTCGTGCTGCACTTCTGAACGAGAAGATCAGGAAAAGGAGGGAGGCCGCGCTGCGGTGGAGGCCCCAAACTCTTCATTGGCTCGCTCGCCCATCCGAAAAACAAATTTTCCGCCTTGTGCAATATCAGCGTGGCTGAACCAACTCTTGAGATAAGGCTTGCCGTTCCAGGTAACGGATTGCACGTAAGGTTTGCCGGGGCCGTTACCGGCAGCTTCGATGACCAGAGACTTCCCATGTCCGAGATCAATGGTGGCACGGTCAAACAACGGACCTCCAAAGACGTAGTTACCACTCACGGGATCGACGGCATAGAACCCGAGAGCGCTAAGAATGTACCAGGCGGACATTTGTCCACAGTCTTCGTTCCCCGCAAGCCCGTCGGGGTTATTGCGGTACATAGTTTCCAGAAGCGATCGCACACGCGCTTGGGTTTTGTGAGGCACACCGGCATAAACATAAAGATAGGCGACGTGGTGGCCCGGCTCATTGCCATGCGCGTACTGGCCGACCATGCCTGCAATGTCGGGCGGCGCATCAGAAGGAAGCTCGGAACTCTGGTTGAACAACGCGTCAAGTTTCTGCACGAAGCCTTTCTCGCCGCCAAATAGCTTCATGTACTCGCCGAGGTCGTGTTGATTCAGGAAGGTAGCCTGCCAGGAATTGCTCTCTGTAAAATCGCGCCACTTTTTGGAGTGGCCCATGCCGCGCGGGTCAAAGGGCTCGGCCCAGGTGCCATCGGCGAGGCGGCCGCGCATGAAAGTGATGGAGGGATCAAAGACGTTTTTGTAGTTGCGCGAACGCTTCAGCAGCAACTGGTAGTCGTCCGTTGCGCCGGCGGCACCGGCCAAATGGGCCACAGCCCAATCGTCATAAGCGTATTCGAGTGTTTTGCTGACGGCCTCTTCTTCCTGGTCACAGGGGATGTAACCAAGTTGGCGGTAATAGCCCAGGCCCCGGTAGTTGTCCATCATGGCGCGTTTCCGCCAAAGCGGATATGCCTTTGCATAATCGATGCCGGGAATTCCCTTTACAAGTGCTTCAGCCACAACGACGGCGGAATGGTAGCCGATCATGCAACCCGTTTCGCAACCCTGCAAAGGCCAAACGGCCACGCCAGCAGGGCTTTGCTCCGCCATGCGGATTAAACCGTTGACCATGTCGGGGAGCCGTTCGGTTTGGACCAAAGTGTAGAGAGGGTGTAGCGCCCGATAGGTGTCCCAAAGCGAGTAGGTTGTGTAATTATTGACGCCGGCGGGAAGTTGATGAACCTGAAGATCCATGCCGCGGTATTGACCGTCCACATCGTTGAATAGAGTAGGCGCCAGGAGGGCGTGGTAGAAGGCCGTGTAGAAAATCTTTTTGTGGTCAGCTCGAGGCGTATCGATGATGATCTTGCGGAGCTCGCGTTCCCACGCTTCGCTGGCGGCAAGGCGCACGGCATTAAAATCCCACCCTGGAATTTCCGTTTCGAGGTTTTTCAAGGCGCCCTCGGCGCTTACGGCAGAGAGTCCGACTTTGACGTGAATCACCTCATCTTTTATTGTCGGGAAGTTCAGGACGCATTTGAGGGAGGGGCCTGTAGCTTGTCGAACTGCGGGTCCCAGCGATTTGGAATCGGAGACGATCTCCGCGGTGGTAAACGGCTTGGAGAAGCGCATGGCGAAGTAGAGATAGCGGCCATCGGCCCACTCCTTTACCCTGCGGCCGCCGAGTAG
Organism: Candidatus Acidiferrum sp.; assembly: GCA_049686315.1. Lineage (GTDB taxonomy): Bacteria > Acidobacteriota > Terriglobia > Acidiferrales > UBA7541 > Acidiferrum. Next base: position 1,825 of record JBAVHY010000008.1, read on the forward strand.
AGTATCGTTTCCAACAAAGCGCACCTCTGCGGACAAGACCCGAGTGTGTTTTTGCTGCGGGGCGTCCACGGTGCCATGTTCGAGATCGATGATGAAATGACTGGTCGGGTCCGCCGGGAACGTGTAGCGGTGGATACCCGCACGAGCGGTGGCAGTCAACTCCGCCTTGATGTCGTAATCCCTGAGCAATACCGAGTAATAGCCAGGCTCGCCGTGTTCGTCGGTATGGGAGAAGCGCGATCGGTAGCCAGCACTGGGATTGTCGCGGGTTCCCGGCTCCGTGTGAACTGGCCCGACGGCCGGCATTAGCAGAAAATCCAGCATGTCGCCGACGCCCGTGCCACTCAGATGCGTGTGACTGAAGCCCATGATCGAATTGTCATCAAGGTAATAACCAGAACAGTGGTCCCAGTCACCATTCCAGGTGTCCGGGCTGAGTTGCACCATTCCAAAGGGGACGGTTGCTCCTGGATAAGTGTGACCGTGGCCGCCCGTCCCGATGAAGACATCGACGAATTTGGTCAAGCTCTCGGGTGAGGCAGGCTGTGCAGAACGCTCTTCTCCATCCAGACCGGTCCAGTTACTATTCGTGGCAATCGCCAAGCTTGAGAAGGCGGCAGATTGCAGAAAGGACCTGCGCGTAAAGTTTTCCGGCATAAGTATGACTCCCTTAACCAAACAACAGAATATCTCACACAGGAGTCCGATGAGCACGCATTTAAGAGCGCGCAGATTGTCCGGTGCTGGTCTCAATTCCTTAAGTAAATCGGGCTGAACACTAGCGCACTCGGCGCACGCCTGTGGCGCTGAAGTTTGAGAGGCGGATACCACTGAATAAAACAGCGACAGAATAAAGTCGAAAATTATATTACGAGTTGCAGTAGCCGCGGCCGAGTATCAGAGAGAGAGTGAGTCCGGATAGTGTGTCAGACCTTGTGGAGAAGGGGCTGCAAACGGAACCTGCAATTGTTCTGCGCAACAAGCAATCGCGAGAGACTGCCAGAAACTGAGCTTAGCGGCGGCCTTGAGATGCGTGAGAAAGCAATGCTTCGTTTTCCCGGCTGGCGCTGGAGATGTGTTCGAGCAGGGCACGGACAATGTGCATGCGGTAGTAAACGTAGACCAAATAGATGACCGGCGCGACAAGCAAGGTCATCCCCAAATTGGTCCCGCGCCCCGTGGCGCTGGCAAGGCCCCCCAAGACCGAGCCCGTCAGGAAGTAGGGGAAGGTCCATTCATAACATGAAGGCCAGACCTGTTTCAGCGGGCACTGCTCAGCTAAGGAAATGACCAGCGAAACAAGCCCGGTGTTCAGGACCATATAGACGCAGGCCCCAAGGACCATCATGGCCGCTAGAGAATGCAAACCCAGCATCGCGGGAACACTGTGCGAGGCCAGAAATGCGGCGGCTGTGCAGACCGTCAGGCAGGCAGCGTTGAACAGCACCTGCACCGCCTTCGGCCGCTGCTGCGTTTTCCAAAGGGATTGGACGAGTGCCCCGCCCAGCCCGATCAGAACGGTTTGGCTAAAACTGAATAGGGCGATGCCGATCAGAATGAAGACAAAGTTTGTGGAGATCGTGGTCTTAAAGCCCGGGAGGCTGATCTTCATAGCAGAAGCCAGCATCGCCACGGTAAACAGCACAAGGAAGTAGGGAAGGTTTTCCCGCTGCCAGTGAGAGGCTACAGCAACCAATACGGCTGTAGCAACTGCGACGATCATCGCGATGTAGGCTTTGGCCAGGCTTGGCATTTTCTTTATTCCTCCCCTCGTTGCTTGCGCCTAAGCATGCCTACTACTGATCTGAATTAGCTCCGTTGCTATTGCCCCAGACTACGGAGTTACCCCAAACGACGGAGTTGCCCCATACGACAGAATTACCCCAGACCACGGAGTTACCCCAAACAACAGAGTTACCCCAGACCACGGAATTACCCCAAACCACGGAGTTACCCCAGACTACGGAGTTACCCCAAACCACCGAGGAGTCACTCACGATGGAAACCGTGTTCGTGCTGGCGTTGTAGGAGACCTTAGGGGACTTTGCGGACCCCACCGTCGAGGGAGCCAGATCGGTGCTGGCCAGGGCAGCTGAAGCGTCAACCGCGCCCGCGCCCACCGCAAAGGTGTCTTGCTCGATAGTGTAAACGATGCCCGTAGATTGGTCCGTGGCGGTTGCGGAAGAAGAAAACCCCTTCCAAGCGGTCTTCATCAAACGGGCCTTCACCTGATCGGGTGTAAGTGAGGGGGTTTTCTCCAGAAGCAGGGCCGCGATGCCGCTAACGACCGGCGCCGCCATGCTGGTGCCGCTAAGGCGCATGTAGCGGGCGCTGCCGTATCGCCAGCCACAGCTGCTACGCCATGAATTACATGGATAGACGGCGAGTGCGGGGTACGAAGTCGCGAGCGAGTTGTTCGAGGCCATGCGGGAAACCAATGCATTGCCCGGGGCGACGAGGTCCGGCTTAACGACGTGATCGAAGGAGGTCGGACCCTTTGAGCTGTAGCTGGTCATCGACTGCGCGGATTGTGAGCCATTACCGTGCGTGTTAGTCGCACCAACCGTTATGACGTATGGATCGTTACCCGGCGCTCCGATTGTCGCGTAACCATTTGTGCCAGCGCCATTATATTGGCCCATGTTTCCGGCTGCGACTACGACGACGATGCCTGCTTGCCATGCTGATTCCACGGCCTGGCAGAGCGGATCAAGCGTATAGCTTTCGTAGACACCGCGGGCCAGGGATAGATTGATGACCCGGATGTTGTAGGTTCTCTGCAGGGCGATAGCCTGCTGTATAGCAGCGATCACGGAACTGTCTGTGCCCGTGCCTGTGGAATCCAGCGCACGAAGATTGATGATTTGTGCCTCCGGCGCGATACCTTGATAGAAGCCCAGATAGGTTGACGCCGAGGAGGAGTAGCCGTTCCCGGCGATGATTCCGGCAACGTGTGTCCCATGGCCATAAGAGTCCGCCGTGTTTGAATCCGACGGCACGAAACTCTGGTTGTACACGATGCGCGAAGGGGCCACGTTTCCGTCGGAATTCATGTCGGGGTTAGAGCTAACTCCACTGTCCACGACGGCGATCCCAATGCCTGTGCCGTCCCAGCCGCTAGCGTAGGCAAGATCTGCGTTCACGGCCGTGACGGTGTGATCGAGAGAGCCTCTTACCGGGCGATCCGGCGAGATGTACGCGATGCTGGAGTGAGAGGCGAGATCGCTCAAACTTCCACCTTTGACCGTCACTAACTGGGCGTGCACCAGGGCCAGATCGGCCTTGGCGGTGGCTCCATCCGCTGCCAGGTCAGACGCACCTGTCGCAGTTTTGAACTGCACGATGACGTCCACGGGCGCCTCAGGGTCGATCCCCTTGAGGTCCGGGGCAATCTTGGCGGCGAGGAGCATCTCAGGATCCTGGTTGGCTCCAGATGATGGGCCTGCTTGAGCCTGACCGTTGGGTTCGGGCCCTAGGGTGCGGACTGGAGTCTCCCGCTCGGCGGACGCGACGGGCGTCTTTTCCTGTGCGGCTGAAGATGCAACCGTTGCCTGGGGCTTCTGACCATGGCCGAGAGAGAAAGGATTGAGCTTGGAAATCTGCCTCACCGCGCTACTAAGAAGGGAGTCTGCCTTGGGAGTCTTTGCGTTAGTTTGAGGCGCCGACAGTTGGGGCGAAGCTGTCCGCACGGCCGTTTGAAACGCCGTCGCACCGCCTTGGGTTCCGGGAAGGTGACCAGTGAACCCGAGGGCTGCGACCAGGACTGAGAGGGCGATCAAGGCGCCCCACGTCGTGGTGCGTAGAAGACCGCCGCCGTCCTTCGTGCGTTTGCAATTGTGGGCGCCGTCCATTTTCGGATCTCCTTTGAAGCTTAGGGAGGCCTGACCTCTAGGCCGGGGACACCTGGCCGGAAGAAAGCCGTAATTCAGACTGGAACAGTTTTAGAACAGCAGGCCGAAGCGGGTCGATGGTACAGGGGTGGGGAGCTGCTAGTACTAAAGTTCAGCAGGTTTACGGGGCAGGGCGTCTTGATAGCAAAAATGTATATCGACTGCGGATTGCCGATTAGTACGTAGAAAACGCCAGTGCGCGGTTGGTAAAGGAGTTTATCTTGAGACAACTCCTACCCTTTGTACTATAGGAAAAAGCGCTGAAGAACAACAAGCTAGCCATGACAAGGCGAGCCCCTGTCGCCCTCTGTTCCAGGCGAGGAAGAATGTCGAGATGGCGAGTTTTTCACGATCAAAAGGCTTCCTCTGAAGGCGCTGAACCGCGCGAAGGAGAGAGTGTGCCTGTGGCATCAAGGGGAGAAGGGCGGAGCTTGGTCAAAGGGGTAGCAAAAGCCATAACCCAGTGGTGGAAGGGTGTTTGGAGCATGCCCGGAGAGCGCGGGCACTTCCTAGGCTGGCCAGCAGCGGTTTTTATTCTGGCTCAGTTGATCGTCGGAATCCCTTTGCTGCCCTATGCTTTGCTTCATTGGCAGAGCGAGAACATGCTGCGTTTCGCCTGCTTTCTTGGGGTAGCACTTGGCGCATCGCTTTTCAAAGTACGGCTGCCTGGGATCGAGGCAACGATGTCCGCCAATTTCCTGTTTGTCCTTGTGGGTATTCTCGATCTTACTTACCAGGAAACGCTAGTGGTGGGGTGTCTCGGTGGGCTAGTGCAATCGGCATGGCAATCGAAACCCCGTCCACGATTGATCCAGCTGCTGTTCAATTTGGCCAATCTCGCGATATCGATAACGGTCGCGAATCTAGTCTTTCATAGTCACTTTGCATACAACCTCGGAATGCGTTGGCCGCTGCTCTTGGCGGCGGCTGCCACAACCTATTTCGCGATGAACACCATGTCGGTTTCAGGCGTCATCGCGATGACCGAACGCCGGAATCCGGTGCAGGTTTGGAAGGAATGTTATCTCTGGTCGTTTCCTTATTATTTGCTGGGGGCGTTGATTGCCGGCGGAGTGAGCGTCATAAATCGGTGGCTAGGTTGGCAAGTGGCTATCCTGGTGCTCCCGATCGTTTACTGGATTTACCGTTCCTATCGTAACTACCTGGATCGCCTGGAGGCGGAAAAGAAACATACCGAGGAAATGGCAGACCTTCACTTGCGGACGATTGAAGCGTTGTCGCTCGCGATCGAGGCGAAAGACCACAATACTCACGATCACTTGAAACGCGTTCAGGTCTACGCGATGCAACTCGGCAAGGATTTGGGTTTAGGCGAGACTGAGCTGAACGCCTTGCGCGCGGCGGCCATGCTGCACGACATCGGCAAGCTTGCTGTTCCCGAACAGATCCTCTCCAAACCGGGCCGCCTGACAACCGAAGAATTCGAAAAAATGAAGATTCACCCCGTGGTGGGAGCGGAGATTCTCGACCGCGTGCAGTTTCCTTATCCCGTCGTGCCCATAGTGCTGGCACACCACGAGAGGTGGGATGGCACAGGATATCCGTGTGGGGTGAGCGGCGAAACAATTCCGATCGGTGCCAGGATACTGTCCGTCGTGGACTGTTTTGACGCGCTCGCGTCAGAACGGCCTTATCGCCGTGCGTTGCCGCCGGATGAAGCAATGAAACACTTGGCCTCGGAAAGCGGGACGAGCTTTGATCCCCGCGTGGTCAAGGCGATCCAGAAACGGTACCGTGAATTGGAGCTTGTCGTAGCCAGTTCAGAGAGTACGAAAGGTCATTTCGATGTCGTCCCGCACACAGATTCATTGGTCGCTCCCTCGGCGGGACTTGCGGACGTGCCGAACGCAGCTGAGGTTCGAACGACTTCGTTTCTGGCTTCCATCGTGTCTGCGCGCCAGGAAGCTCAACTCCTGTTTGAGCTGGCCCAAACGCTGGGCAATTCGTTGAGCTTGAGAGAGACGCTATCGGTCGTCGCGGTGCGATTGAAGGCAATGATTCCTCACGACCTGATCGTCTTCTATGTGTGCGAACAGGGGAAGTTGATTCCACGTTACTTGCACGGCGTAGACTATGAACTGTTTCGATCATTGGAGATACCGGTAGGGCAAGGTATCTCCGGCTGGGTCGCCCAGAACGAAAAACCTATAATCAATGGAGAGCCTGCGACGGAGTCGAAGTACTTGGCAGATCCCAGCCGTGTTTCGGTGTTGGGCTCGACGCTTTCTATCCCACTCCAGGGCCGTGACCGGGTCGCGGGAGTTCTTTCGTTGTACCTCAAAGAGAAACAGGCCTTTACGAAGGACCAGTTGCGCTTGCTCCTTGCGGCAAGCTCGAAACTCGGATTGTCGGTGGAAAATGCACTGCAATATGAAAGCGCCCAAGACTCCGCCAGTACGGACTTCCTAACAGGATTACCGAATGCCAGGTCGATTTGCGCGCATTTGGCGACCGAGGTGGGGCATTCCGAGCGAAGTGGTCAGCCTCTTGCCGTGCTTCTCTGCGACCTCGATGGCTTCAAGTCCGTAAATGATAATTACGGACATCTGGTTGGAGACAAACTCTTGCAGGAGATCGCGAAACAATTCCGCGGTGTATGCCGCGACTACGACCTGGTGGGACGTCTTGGAGGGGACGAATTCATTTTGATTCTTCGTGAGTCGGACGCGATATCGTCCAATGAATTTCTTCCGCGCCTGAAACTTGCGGTCCAGGAAGCGAGCGAGGCAGTTTGCGGCAAGGCAGCAGTCTCCGCGAGTGTAGGCGCAGCGTTTTATCCACAGGATGGCTTGACCCCTGAAGAACTGCTTTCCGAAGCGGACCGCGCAATGTATGAGTCCAAGGAAAACCACTACCGAGAGCGAGGCCAACTGTTGCGGTCAGCATTGGTGGACACCTTGAACGAGTGAATTTCGAATTTATTCAGCTGAATCGCGACCATGACACATTGGATGCTAAGACTCGGGCAGAAACTTCTCCTGCTGGCGGCGCTCGCGGTCGTGGGCGGGCTGCTGTGTGCCACGATGGTTCGCTTCGCTCCCGGCTATGGCGTAGACGAACGTGAACTTGATACGCGGTTATCTCGAGCATCCAGAGATGCAATTCGCGGCGAAAATCAAATGGGCGGGGGGCTGCTGTCGTACTACGGGGCCTATCTCTCAGGCGTGGTGCACGGAAATTTTGGAACTTCTGCCTTTTTGCAACGGCCCGTTGGTGAGTTGCTAAGGGAACGGGCTCCTTTCACGGTACGCGCCGTTTTCTTGGGCTTGCTAACTGCCTGGATTGCCGCCACAGCGCTGTCCCTGGCAACAGTTCGGTTTCAACACTGGATTCTGGACTATTCGGCGACGGCAGTAACAGGATTCCTCATTGCCTTGCCCACCGCCGTTGTAGCCCTTTTGTTTGTGTATTTGCGCGCCCCGGTCTTCCTGGGAATTGCGGTTATCACGCTCCCGAAACTCTTTCGCTATCAGCACAACATACTGGCTCATGCCCACGCGCAGCCTTTTGTACTTGCGGCGCGCGCCCGCGGTGTGGGCCCGAATCGTATTCTTTTTCGCCATGTGATTCCGCTGGCGTGGCCCGCGCTCGTTGCTCTTCTCGGGGTGTCCTCGAGCATGGCATTTGGTGCGTCCATTCCGTTGGAAGCCCTTTCTGATTCTCCCGGGATAGGTCAATTGGCTTGGCAGGCCGTGTTGAATCGAGACTTGCCTCTGATCACCAGCATCACTCTGTTCGTAACTATTGTGACCGTGGGGGTCAATTTCGTTGCCGATGCGAATGAAAGGAAGCCAGCATGACGCAGCGAACCTTTCGAGTGATCTGCTGCGGCATCCTGGTGGTCATTTTCGCTTTGGGGCTGTTTGCGGGAAGCGTCACGCCCTATCCCTATGCTCTGCAATTCCGGGAGCTTCCCAATGCGCCGCCATCCGCGTTGCATTGGCTCGGCACCGACGCGTTGGGGAGGGATCTCTTCGCCCGCATCGTTTACGGAACTCGAGTTTCGTTGCTGTTGGCGCCGGCTGCGGCGCTGCTCGCTACCGTCATCGCGGCTATTCTGGGAGGCATTGCCGGCCTGCGCGGTGGGTGGCTCGAACGGGTCATTCTTGCTTCCGCCGACCTTTCCATGGCGCTGCCACTGCTCTTCGTGCTCATTGCGCTACGCGCCTTCCTGCCTCTCGATGTCTCACCCATCGTGTCCGTCGTGGCTACGTTTGTGACCCTCGGTCTTCTCGGTTGGCCTTCGTCCCTCCGGGTTGTATGCGCCGCATCTCGCAATTTGCGCGAATCGGACCATCTCTTGTTGGCCCGGGCAATGGGTTACAGCAATTCACAATTGCTTTTCCGCCAGGTGATTCCCAACCTTCGCCCAATTTTTCTCGCCCAGTTCTGGATATCGATTCCTCTCTTTATCCTGACGGAAGCAACCCTGAGCATGCTGGGTCTGGGCGTGATGGAGCCTCTGCCATCGTGGGGAAATCTGTTGCGCGGAACCGAGGACTTCTCCGCGATGGCGGCAAATCCATGGCGGCTGTTTCCGCTATGCCTTCTTCTTGTGGTGGTGATCTGTTTCCAGTTTATCTTCCCTTCATCGGAGGACCTTGCCTGATGCGGCGATCACTACGATCTTTCTTCCTGTTGTTTGCTCTGTGCTTCGCCTCTTCGTCGCGCGGCCAATCCGGCGCTGAATTACATTTTTGCCTGCACGGCGAGCCGAAGACTTTCAATCCGATTCTCGTTGACGATGAAGCCTCGGAAAACATTCGCTACCTGACTGGCGGCGTTCTGATCCGCGTCAATCGTCAGACTCAAGTTCTTGAGCCGGGATTGGCGGAATCCTGGCGAGTGTCGAGCGACGGACGAAAGATCACCTTCCATCTACGGAAAGGTATCTATTTCTCCGATGGCGCTCCCTTTTCATCCGAAGATGTTGCGTACACAATGAGGCTTCTCATGGATCCTCAAACCCATTCCGCCACGGGCGACGCGTTTCGCTCAGGGCAAGGCACAGTTGAAGTTCAGACTCCGGCTCCGGACGTTGCCGAAATCACCTTTCCGGCTCCACTCGCCGGGCTTGAGCGGCTCTTCGATCAGGTCGCAATCCTCTCCGCCAAGTCTCCCAAAAAAGAAATGAGCGTGCTTGGGCCATACTATGTCTCAGAGTACATGGCGGGGTCCTTCGTCCTTCTTCGCCGCAACCCAAATTACTGGAAACGCGATGCCCAAGGAAATCGGCTGCCATACATTGAGACTGTCCGGCTGGATATTCAAAGAAACCGCGACATTGAGTTGATGCGCTTTCGGCGCGGGGAACTGCAACTGATCAATCGCCTCGACGCCGAGCAGTTCGACCGTCTTCAGAAAGAAAATCCGGCCGCGGCTCGAAATGCCGGCACGGGGCTCGATGGTGAAGAGATGTGGTTCAACCAGGTCCCGACATCGGTGTTGCCCGATTACAAGAAGAAGTGGTTCCAGACGATGGAGTTCCGCCGGGGCGTTTCCATGGCTATCAACCGCGCCGACCTGTCGAGGGTGGTTTTTGCCGGCTTCGCGACTCCTGCCTTCGGTCCCGTCTCCCCGTCCAATCACTTTTGGTTCAATTCTTCGCTCCCGGCGCCCAAGCACGATCCGCAGGGCGCGCTCCTCCTTCTCTCTCGCGCGGGATTCCATTTGGAAGGCGGCAGTTTGAAAGACAGCGCCGGCAACCGCGTGGAATTTACCCTGGTGACCAATTCAGGTAACACCGGGCGCGAGAAAATGGCCACGATGATTCAGCAGGACCTTTCGCAGATTGGGATCGGCATGAAGGTCGTCACACTGGATTTTCCTTCCTTAATCGAGAAGATCACGCGCACCTTTGACTATGATGCGTGCCTCCTAGGGCTGGTGAACACGGATCTCGATCCCAACGGTCAAATGACCGTGTGGCTGAGCTCGGGCGAAGATCATCCATGGAATCCGAATCAGAAAACTCCAGCGACGGCCTGGGAGGCGGAAATCGATAAGCTTATGCGGGAGCAGGCTTCCCTCCCGAGCGAGAAGCTTCGCAAGGCCAAATTTGACCGCGTCCAGCAGATCGTTGCCGAGCAGCAGCCGTTCATCTATCTGGTGAACAAAAATGCTTTGTCAGCGGTGTCCGCGGACATTGTCGGGGCCTCTCCTGTCGCTCTCAATCCGCAGGCTTTCTGGAATATCGAGACGTTTCGCCTTAAGCCTTCGCAAGGGATCGGAGCGAGTAAGTGAGCTACCAAGGACCACTGCTCTCCGCGAACCTCGCGGTGGACTACCGGAACAAAACCGGAGTCCTCAAGAATGTTTCCTTGCAGATCGAGCGCCAGGAGATTTTGGGATTGGTCGGACAAAGCGGGTCGGGAAAGAGCACGCTGGCCCTTGCGCTCATGGCGCTCCTGCCATTAAGGGGCGGCGCGGTGACCGGGGAGGTAGTGTTCCGCGGCGAAGACTTGTTGAGGAAGTCCGAACGAGAACTCAGGGCTATTCGTGGTAAGGAAATGAGCATCGTGTTGCAGAGCCCGCTTACGGCACTGAATCCCGTGGTTTCCGTCGGCGCTCAGTTGAAGGAATCGTGGAAAGCGCACGCACGAGGAGAAGCCAGGCAGCATTTACCGGCCATACAGTCGGCTTTGGAGAGCGTCAGTCTTCCTGCCGACACTGATTTTCTCGCCAGACGGCCTTCGCAACTGAGTCTTGGCCAAGGACAACGCGTATGCATCGCGATGGCAATCCTTCACCGGCCGACCTTGCTCCTCGCGGACGAAGCCACCAGCGCCCTGGACCCAATTACACAATCAGAAATCCTCAATTTGTTCGCGCGACTTAACCGAGAGATGGGGACCGCGATCCTGTATATCTCCCATGACCTTCTGTCGGTCGCGGCGCTATGCCATCGGATCTGCATTCTACACGAAGGCCAGATCGTGGAGTGTGGCACACCGGATAGTATCTTCAATTCGCCGCGGCACGAATACACGTGCAGGTTGGTTGCAGCTCTCCCAAGCGCGCCGATTCGGAAAGACTCCGGCGTGAGAGATTTTCAAGACACTGAGAAGCCGGTCCCGCAACATTCCTCGATATAGAATTCTGTTCAGCCATTCCCCAAAAAACAAATACTCCAGAGAATTGCCTTTCTCGATAGTTAGTTAGGCTAAAGCCCAGGCTGGGGCGTAAAATTGATGCGTCACAGCGCAATTCAAAGGTCTCGAAGCAGCTCGTCAGCAGTATTGCCAACTGCCCTGAAGGAGAAAGTTGTGAACTACGCGGCTCTCTTTCGCTCCGCCCTTGTGGCGCTGCTTAGAAACAAGATGCGGAGCATTCTGACGGTCCTGGGGATCACCATCGGGATTGCGGCGGTAATCTGCGTGGTAGCCATAGGCAAAGCGGGGCAAGCGCGCGTCGAGCAACAACTCAATAATCTCGGGGATAATTTCGTGTGGATTGAAGCGGGAGGCCGAGCGGTGAACGGCGTACGCACTGGCACCCACGATACAAAGACGTTGGTTATGGCCGATGCGATCGCGATTAAGAGTCAGGTCTCGTTGATCAAGAGCGTTTCGCCCAACGTCGATGACCCCGTGCAGGTTGTTTACGGCAACCAGAATTGGCACACGTCCTACCGGGGAGTTTCACCCGAGTATTTCGAAATAAAGCGCTGGTACGTGGATCAGGGCGCTATCTTCTCGCAAGATGATGTGGACCGCGCGGCGGATGTTTGCACCATTGGGCGCACGGTTCGCGATCAGCTTTTTGGAGTGGAAGATCCTATCGGTAAAGTGATCCGCGTCAATAATCTGCCGTGCAAAGTCGTGGCCACCCTTCATCCCAAAGGGCTGTCCCTCGACGGAAGAGACCAGGACGATACCGTCATCCTCCCCTACACCATGGCGCAGAAAAAAATAAAGGGAATCACCTGGCTCGATGACATTTTGTGCTCGGCGGTGTCGCAGGACGCAGTCAAGATCGCGGGACAGGAAGCGACGGCGTTGCTGCGAGACCGCCATAAGTTGCGCCCTGAGCAGGAAGATGATTTCAATATTCGCAATCCCGAGGACATCATTCAGGCGCAACTCGATGCCAGCAAGACTCTCACCATACTGTTGATCGCAATTGCCTCGGTTTCGCTGATTGTCGGGGGAATTGGAATCATGAATGTGATGCTTGTTTCCGTAACGGAGCGTACGCGTGAGATTGGAGTGCGAGTTGCGGTTGGAGCGACAGAAGAAGCCATCCAACTTCAGTTTCTTGGAGAATCTATCATGCTCAGCCTGGTGGGGGGCGCGGCAGGCGTACTCTTCGGGATTTTCGGATCCTATTTGGTCGGGCAGACACTGCGTTGGCCCATCGAAATGTCCGCTGAGGCAATCGTTGTTGCGGCTGTGTTTTCGGTCGCTGTCGGTATCTTCTTCGGATACTATCCGGCGCGAAAGGCCTCTCGTCTTGATCCGATTGAGGCGCTGCGCTATGAGTGAAGCGCCATTGAGCTTTAACTCCAGGGACCGTACATGAAAATAAAGGGCCGGTGGCTCGTCTTGGCGGGTGTAGCGGTTGCGGTTGGACTGTTCGCTGGTTTCGGGTTTCATCGGAGCACTCAAGCGCAACATTTCACCGCAAGAGTAGAACGAGGTGAGATCAATGATGTTGTTGAGGCCACCGGAACCATCAACGCGGTGATCACGGTCCAGGTTGGTTCACAGGTTTCCGGGACCATCGCCAAACTGAATGCCGATTTCAACTCGCGAGTTCATAAGGGTGATGTGGTCGCGCTGATCGACCCGGCTTTATTCAAAGGGAGCCTTCTACAAGCCGCTGCGGATTTGGAGAACGCGAAGGCCAACTTGGTGGCAGCGCGCGCAAATCTCGAAAAAGCGAAAGCTGGATTAGTCCAGACCAAGTCCGACTATGACCGCACCGTTGGATTATTCAAGAGCGGCATCCTGAGCCAACAGCAATTGGACCTCGCCAAAGCGAACTATGATTCCGCAAGCGCGGGGGTGAACGCAGCCGACGCCAATGTTACGCAAGCCGCAGCACAGGTCAGCCAGAAGGAAGCAGCCGTGACAGTAGCCCAAACGAATCTGGATTATACAGTGATTCGTTCTCCGATTGACGGAACCGTTGTGGCGCGCAACGTGGATGTCGGGCAGACGGTGGCGGCATCGTTGCAAGCGCCAACGATTTTTACCATCGCGCAAGACCTCAAGAAAATGTGGGTTTATGCCAAGACGGACGAGTCAGACGTCGGCAACATCAAGATTGGAAAGCCGGTCAGCTTCAAGGTGGATGCCTTCCCGAAGGACACCTTTCGCGGGGTTGTGAGTCAAGTGCGGATGAACGCCACCACGGTGCAAAGCGTGGTCACCTACGACACCATCATCGAATTCGCTAACCCGGAACTAAAGCTGTTCCCGGGAATGACGGCGTACGTGACCATTCCCGTGGCCACGGTAGAGAATGCTTTGAAACTGCCCAATACCGCCCTAAGGTACAAACCACCGATGACCGCGGAAGAAATTCTGGCGATTTACAAGCAATACGGGACTGGAGGAGTGGGAGAAAGACAGGCAGCGGATGACCGTGTCGCTACTGTCAATGGGGCACAAGCAGGGCCTGCGCCGCAGAATCCTCCACGAGCACCCAAGACTGACACTGCCGTAGTGTGGAAGCTCCATCCGGACAACACAATGGAACCAGTGAAGGTTTCTCTTGGAATCACGGATCACGCGTATACGGAAGTAACTTCTATTCTTAGAGGACAACTGAAGGAAGGGGACGACGTCGTTATTCGGTCCGTTGTCTCAAAGTCTCAAGTCCTGGGCGGATTGCGGCGGTAAGGGTCAGCAACTCGAAGAGATCCCATGGAATCGATGCCAACTGTCAACCAAATCCAAGCAACACGGAGCGGTCCGGAAGCGAGTGCCGTCTTACGCGTCGAAGAGTTGCACAAATACTACGAATTGGGTGAAACACGCGTCCACGCGCTCCGTGGCGTTAGCCTCGAAATTCAGCGCGGCGAATTCGTGGCCATCATGGGTGCCAGTGGCAGCGGTAAGTCAACTTTCATGAATATCCTTGGGTGTCTCGACCACGCCAGCGCGGGACGATATTTCCTCGAGGAAATCGACGTTTCCCAACACAACAAGAAGGCCCTGGCGCTGATTCGAAATCAGAAGATCGGGTTTGTTTTCCAGGGCTTTAATTTGCTGGCGCGGACCACGGCTCTTGAAAACACCGAACTGCCGACGCTTTACACGAAAATCGACAAGGCAGAGCGCGAAAAGCGTGCCTCGGAGGCCCTGGCATTAGTGGGTCTTGCCGAACGCGCGAAGCACTATCCATCCCAGATGTCCGGGGGACAGCAGCAGCGCGTGGCCATCGCCAGAGCCCTGGTCAATCGCCCTTCGATCCTGCTCGCTGACGAACCCACCGGCAATCTCGACAGCCGAACCTCGGTCGAAATCATGCAGATCCTTCAAGACTTGAACGACAAGGGGTTGACGATTGTCTTGGTGACCCACGAACACGACATCGCGCAATTCGCCAGACGCGTGCTGATCTTCCGTGACGGCAAAATTCGCAAGGATGATCTGGTACTCAACCGACCGAGGGCCGCTGAAGTGCTGAAGGCTCTACCAACGCTTGAAGACTAGGCCGAGTTAACTGCCCAGCTCACATTGCATCGCTATTCGGAAGAGAGCACTACCTTACGCCAAAACCAGTTGCGCGTTGTATCGTTATGGATATAACATAGCCTGGCAATGGTTGTATCTCAAAAGATGAACCTTGCTTGGCTGCTGCTGACCTTCACGCTGCCCACGAAGCGAGCCAGCCAGCGGGTGGAGGTCTGGCGAAAGCTCCAGCGCTATGGAACCGTGCCCCTTGGCAATTCCGGTTACCTGCTGCCGAGTGACCCCGCGAACGAAGAGCGCTTCCAGTGGCTGGCCACGGCCATTCGCAAATATGGGGGTGACGCCTCCATTGTTCATGTGCGGTCCATCGACAATATCTCAACGCCCCAATTAATTGGGCGTTTCGCGGAAGCTCGCTCGCGCGAGTATCAGGAGTTGATTCGCGAACTGGAAAAGTTTTCTTCACTGCCGGTTCAGAAGCGCGTCGTTGGCCGCCTGAGCCGGTTGCGGAGCCGATTCCAGGAGATTGTGGAGATCGATTTTTTCGACAGCCCCTTACAGAAACGTGTGGGGGAGCTCCTCACGCGGACGGATGAAGCGCGCGTCGCAAAGCGGGTGCTGCAACGCGCACAGATTGATTCGAAAGTGTACAAGAACAGAGTCTGGGTGACGAGACCTAGGCCCGGAGTGGACCGCTGCGCATCCGCGTGGCTGATTCGGCGCTTCCTCGATCCAAAGGCGCGATTTGCTTTCGCGCCCGAAGGGCAGGTGCCACGAGCAGCCGTGCCCTTTGACATGTTCCACAGCGAGGGCTTCGGGCATCGCGGCGACGACTGCACCTTCGAAACGTTGCAAAAGGATTTTAGGATTCGCGATCAGAGGGTAAAGGTCATCTCCGAGATCATTCATGACGCCGACCTGGCCGATGAGAAATTCGGCCGCAAAGAGGGTTATGGAATCGACGAGGTGCTCAAGGGCTGGGCTAAGCAAAGAGTCCCGGACCAGGAGCTTCTCGATCGCGGAATGGAGTTGATGGAGGGGCTCTATCACTCGCTCGCATGAACAGGCGGTGCTTCCGGGGTGCGCGAATGCCAACTATTACCGCGCTCGGGGACTCGCCTCATGGTCAAGGAGACTGGGTCAAACGCACAATAACCCTCGAAATGATTGGGGCGGGTGGTGTCATCGAAAAACGAATGAATATCGATAGGAGGATTGTTATGCATTTAGTTCGGCGGTTCATGGCTCTCATTTCGCTACTAGTGCTTCCATCCGTTGTTGCCGCGCAGGGGATCGACACGACAAAAATCGATCAAGCACTTGGCAGACCAGGACAAAAGCTCAGTGACGTATACAAGGTTGGGTTTCCGAGAACCGACCTGCAGGTTTCCGTTCGCGGATTAGCGATCAGGCCGGGATTGGCGCTAGGGTCATGGGCTGCCTTCACGGGGACGGACGACCATGCGATGGTCATGGGCGATTTGGTTCTGCTCGAGGACGAACTGAACCCGGTCATGGAGAAACTGCGTTCCGCCGGCTTTGAAATTACCGCGGTGCACAATCATCTCATCGAGGAAACCCCGCATGTGGTCTACATGCACTACATGGGTCATGGGGCCGCAGCGGGACTGGCCGCGTCCCTGAATGGAGCCCTGGCGGTTTCCAAAACACCGCTAGACAAACCCGCGGCGCCCGCCGAAGAAGCAATTCCCCCCGCTTGGGTGAAGGCGGTAGAGGACAGTGTTGGGCGAAAAGGGACTTTCAAGGGCGGAGTGCTCTCCTATGGGGTGCCGCGCAGAGAATCCGTCACGATGGACGGGATGACCGTCGCGCCTGCAGCCGGTGTGGCGGAAGCCATCAATTTTCAAGCAGCAGACTCCGGAAACGTGGCGACGACGGGCGACTTCGTGCTCACGGCCGAAGAAGTGAATCCGGTGATCGCGGAGCTGCAAACACACCATATTTTGTTGACGGCACTGCACAGCCACATGCTGACCGAACAACCTCGGCTCTTCTTCATGCATTTTTGGTCCGTTGGTAGCCCCGAGTCGGTGGGCGGCGGAATTGCTGCGGCTTTGAAACACGTTTCCACCAAGTAGTCTTCGCAGTTTCTTGGACCCCGGACCAGGAAGCGGGCGGCAAACTCACGGAGCGCATGACGGCCTACCAGGCAGTGGTCGGCCCGTAAGCCATATTCACATTTGGGCCTCACCCGTTGGGCTGCTCTGCACGAGAGAATGTGGAGGAAGTTATGAAGTGGATTACCCGCGAGCATGTCAAGGTGGATCGAGTGGCCTGCCCATGGCTTATCAAGAAATTTGTGGATCCCGACGCCGAGTTTGTCTTTGTCTCCACGGAACTTGTCATTCCGGAGGCGAGCAGATTACGCGCGACGCCGTTCGACGTGCCGGGAGCGGAACTCGGGCACCACGGAAAGGAGTGTTCGTTCGAAGCAATCCTCAAGAAGTACAAACTCGCCGCAAATCCGGCTCTGCAACTTCTAGGAAAAATCGTGAACGGCGCTGACACGGACAACACGCTATGGCAGCAACCCGAAGCTGCCGGACTGAACGCGATTGCCGAAGGCTTTCGACATCTGGGCTTTCGCAACGACCACGAGGTCAATGCTGCGGAGTGGATTGTCTATGACGCGTTGTACGCCTATTGCCAGGAGATGGTGAAGCGCGGGAAACCGAGCGGAGCTTTTCGGAATGCGGCTTGAAGTTCTGGAATGCGGACCGATTGCCTCCGGGAGAAGAATTTCTGGAAGCTACTCACAGACGACTTGCCGGCTCTCTGGGCATCGAGCGGAACGTTGCAGCCGCTTCCGGAGCAGTGTTCCTGGTTGGTTTGGGTGAGGAACTCTGGAAGAAGTTTCTGCCGAAATATCTCGAGAGCCTAGGCGCGAGCGTTGCTGTCGTCGGATTGTTTGGCACTGCGGAGGATTTCCTCGACGCGGTCTACCAGTATCCCGGGGGCTGGCTGGCCGACCATTGGGGACGCCGCCGCGCCTTTCTGACGCTCCTGATAGCTGCGCTCTCGGGCTATGTCGCCTACCTGGCCAGCCCCTCCTGGCCCTTTCTCTTTCTGGGATTGGCGTTGGCGATGGCTTGGCAGTCCATGGCTTCTCCCGCTATATTCGCAACCATCGGCGACGCACTTCCCAGGGAGCAGCGCGCGATGGGCTTCACGGTCCAATCGATTCTCAAGCGCACCCCGATGGTTCTATCGCCGCTTCTAGGAGGCGCCCTGATTGGCGCATGGGGTCTTCACATGGGTATTCGAGCCGGACTGCTGGTCACGATTGTCCTTGTGGGGATCACGATCCCAGTGCTCTGGACCATTAACGTGCCCCTCGCTTCCAGGGACTCGGTGAGATTGTGGGGTGTCTGGAGTTCGTTTCACTCGACGCTTCGAAGCCTGCTGGTTTCGGACATCGTCATTCGCACCTGCGAAGGGATGGCCGACATCTTTGTCGTTCTCTACGTCACGAACATTACGGGAGTGACCATTCCGCGATACGGAATTCTCGTTGCCATACAACTGGCAACCTCAATCCTTGTGTATCTGCCCTCCGCAAAGATGGCCGATCGTTTAGGACGCAAGCCTTTTGTAGTCGTCACTTTCTTGTGCTTCGCCTTTTTCCCTGTGGTTGTTATTCTCGCTCCCAATTTCCGATGGTTGGTGGGTGCGTTCATCATTGGAGGCTTGCGGGAAATCGGTGAACCCTCGCGCAAGGCCATGATTGTTGACTTTGCACAACCCACTCTGCGGGCACGTACGGTCGGTCTCTATTACCTTGTGCGGAGTCTTTCAATTACGCCAGCGTCAGCGATAGGAGGTTTGCTCTGGAAGATTCACCCGGAGACGCCGTTTGTTGTGGCGGGAGTCATCGGAATTGTGGGTACCCTTCTTTTCGCAGCGACCGTGAAAGAGAACTATGCCGGTTTATATTGAAGCAGAACGATTGGAGTTGTCTCTTCCTTCCGTCCCCCCGCGTCTCTTGCGGCCCATATGCAATTGGCCATTCTCGTGAGTCTGTGTTGACGGGATGTTACCTCTTTCAATCATCTTCGGTGGCAAGTCGAACGCGCAGCCAGTATCATGTTTCTTTCGATGTCCACTGCGGCTAGCCTGGCAAAACCTAGCCCCTACTGCCGTGGCCGGATAAGGAAATTCCTTGCTCTTGACTCGTCTGGAAAAAGCCCGTCGTGAAGAGTGACCGATGCAAGTAGTTTCCATTCAGGTGGCTTTTGCTTTTCTCTTGGTGTCGCTGGGTCTCTTGGCCCCGCTCGTTCTGATAGCTAGCCGGACGAAGAGACCTCCGGCGCTTGCGATCGCCCTGATTGCTGGTTCGAACGTTGCTGGCTGGCTTGCGGCTGCCCTTTGCTTCTGGGGAGAGTTCAGAGTCGCCCTCACCTTCTCCCGCTTCACGCCTTTTCCCTTCGCGCTAGGGCTCGATAGACTCAGCGCGTTTTTTCTACTGCTGATTTGCACCGTGACAGTTCCGGTCGCGATTTTTGCGGCTTCCTATTTTGACCACCACTACGACGAGCATCGATGCAAGTGGGCGTGGGCATTGTTCTCCTGGTTTCTTCTTTCGATGATTGTGGTCGTGACGGCATCCACCGGTTTTGCATTCCTTGTGGGCTGGGAACTGATGACGCTGGTCTCTGCCGGGCTAATCCTCATGGAAGGCGATTCCTCGGAGCGCCGTCACAACGTTTTCGTCTATCTGATGATGATGCACGGAGGGGCTGCTACAGTCGTGGCGAGTTTCTTTCTTTTCTTGCCCTATTCGCACAGCCTGGACTTCGCGGGAATTCGTGCGGCCGGCGCCAGCGTTCCGTTGGGAGTCAGGACGGTCATTTTCCTATTGGCGTTCGTGGGATTCGGAACCAAAGCGGGCATCATTCCGCTCCATCTCTGGCTTCCTCGAGCCCACCCAATCGCACCCAGTCCGGTGTCGGCGCTCATGTCCGGCGTGATGTTGAAGACGGCGGTGTACGGCTTTGTGCGTTTCACTTTTGATTTTCTTGGCGGGGGGCCATCTTGGTTTGGATACGTGGTTCTTGCGGCTGGCGCAGTCTCCGGAGTTCTCGGTGTTCTGTACGCAATCGGTGAACACGATCTCAAGCGATTACTGGCCTATCACAGCGTGGAGAACATTGGGATCATCTATCTAGGACTGGGGACGTCGTTAGTTTTTCTGGCCAATCACGCGCAGGTTTTGGCGGCGCTAGCGCTCATCGCAGCTCTGTTGCATACTTTTAATCATGCTCTGTTTAAGAGCCTGCTGTTTCTCGGCGCGGGCGCGATTTCGAATGCAACCCACACGGTGGATTTGGAGGAACTGGGCGGATTACAGCGTCGTATGCCGGTCACCGGAACGACTTTCCTCATCGCGTGCTGCTCGATCGTCGGGTTGCCGCTGTTCAACGGCTTCATCAGCGAGTGGCTCACTTTTCGGAGTTTCCTGGCTGGGTCCGTTCTAATTAACACGAAGGCACAAGTAGTGCTGCCGTTAATGGTAGGAGTCCTTGCTCTGATCGGAGGATTGGCGGCAGCGTGTTTTGTAAAGGTCTTTGGCGTGGCCTTTTTGGGACGGCCCCGCAGTATGGAAGCTGAACATGCAGTCGAAGTGCCCGCCCTAATGCGTGGCGGCATGACCATGCTCGCTGCGGCTTGCCTGCTGATTGGAGTCTTGCCGGGTGTTCTCCTGCGTCCACTGGCCCGGCTGACTCAAGTTCTGGTTCCCGGCGCCGGCGTCCCAGACGAGATCGTGAGCATCGCGGGCATCATTCCGTGGATCGCAGCGATCGTCCTGGGAGTGATCGCCATAACGGCACTGGGCAGATACGCGCAAAGGACGGCTCCAACTTGGGGTTGCGGGCTCTCGCAGTTGACGACGCGTATGCAATACACTTCAACGGCTTTCTCGAAACCAATTCGCTTCGTTTTCTCTTCCGTCTACAAGCCTGACCGCAGGATCGACAGGCTTCCCACCGACAAGCCCTATTTCCCCGTATCAATTTCGTATCGCTCGGTCCGCACAACTTCCTACGAAAAGGCACTCTACCGGCCATTCGTTGACCTCATTCTTTCTGTGGCCCACCAGTTGCGGCGGCTGCAAACGGGAAATATTCAGTTGTATCTGCTCTATATTTTTCTGACTTTGGTTGCCCTGCTGACTTTTTTGAGGTTTCAGAAATGACAACCGCGATCAACGTGCTCCAGGCATTGATTCTCATTCTGGGCGCTCCGCTCGTCAGCGGAATCGTCGGCATGATAAAAGCGCGGATCCAGCGCCGCCAGGGGGCGAGTGTCTGGCGCCCGTACAATGGCATTGCCAAGCTCTTCCGCAAGGAAGACCTGGTGCCTCCATCCGCATCGTGGGTGTTTCGCTTCGCGCCTAAGGTACTGTTCGCGACTACGGTTTGTGCGGTTGCATTCGTTCCGGTAGTCCAACCCTCGGCACTACTTGCCACCCGTGGCGATTTTTTTATTCTCGTGTATCTGCTGGCGCTAGGGCGATTTTTTCTGTCCTTGGGGGCGTTGGATAGTGGCAGTGCGTTCGGTGGTATGGGGGCCAGCCGGGACGCGCTGGTTTCCACGCTGGCTGAAGCTCCATTTTTGCTAGGCTTGGTCGCGGTTGCCATCCTGGCGGCGCACGCCGACATCGCCGGAATAGTTACGTGGACGCTCCAGCAGAACGTTTTTAACATCTCGGCCGTGCACATTCTTGCCTTCACGTCTCTCGGCATGGTGGTGCTCGCCGAGACGGGGCGCATGCCGGTAGATAATCCGACCACCCATCTCGAGTTGACAATGATCCACGAAGGAATGGTGCTGGAATATTCCGGGCCCAGCCTGGCTTTGGTCGAATGGGCAAGCGCGATCAAGCTCCACGTCATGCTCGCACTTTTGATTTCTCTTTTCGGGCCCTGGGGGATGGCGTCAAGCGTTTCGGTTTGGGGCACGGGCGCCGCGCTGATGTTGTATTTGGCCAAAGTTACAGTGTTGATGATCCTGCTGGCGTTGGTTGAGAGCGTGGTAGCCAAGCTCCGCATGTACCTCGTCCCGGATTTTCTGGGAGTCGCTTCTGCAGTGAGCGCGCTCGCGGTGATTTTTACGACGTTGGTCAAGAGGTAACGAAATGGGACTGGTGGCCATTGCTACGGGCAAGTTTCTGAGTTCATTCTCCGTTTTCCTATTCCTAACGGTTCTCCTTATGGTTGTAGCGCGCCGCATCTCGACGAGCGTTCTACTCTTCAGCTTGCAATCCGCGATCATCACAGCGGAAGTTTTCGCCACGGGAGTCCGGGAAAAACTGGCGGCGGCCTATGTGGTTGGCGCACTGGTTTTAATGATCAAAGTGATCGCCATCCCCTATGCCTTTTTCCGACTGGTGGACCGGCTGAAAACCCCTCGTGACGTGAAGGCCTCGACCACTCCTACGCAATCTGTATTTATTGCCGGTGCGATGATTTATCTTTCCTACGCCGCAGTTCATTCGTTTGGCCAGGCGGTGCACGTTCCAGAGGATGCTCTCGCCGCGGCCGTGGCCCTGATTCTGACGGGTTCGTTTCTGATGGTTAGCCGGAGGAAGGCCCTGATCCAGATGCTGGGACTACTCGTCCTGGAGAATGGGATCTTTCTGGCGGCCTTAATAACCACTTTCGGAATGCCCTTGGTCATCGAGATTGGAATCTTCTTCGATATTCTTGTCGGCTTGCTGCTTATGGGAATCTTTACGTTTCGCATCCGCGACACATTTGACCATCTGGACGTGTCGAAGCTGCGGCGGCTCCGGGGTTAGTCGGATGACACTCCTGTTTCCATTGCTGTTCGCATTGCTGGGCGCCGTGCTCGTTCTGCGTTTCCCGGACCGCCGTCGAGCCACTCGCACTGCGCTCACAATTGGAGCCTTGGAAATTGTCTCGCTCAGCGTGCTTGTCTGGCAGGTCCACGGCCAGGGACCCCAGCAGTTGGGCCGCTATCTTCGCGCGGATGGATTAACTTCGTTCTTCCTCATGAACATCGCCTTTATCTTTGGCCTGGTCCTGGTCTATGCCTCAGGCTACTTGCGTCACATCCCAGAAGGAAGGTTTTCATCGCCGCGGTGGTTTTACGCTCTTGTCTTCTTGTTTCTCTTCACGATGGTCAGCGTCTGTCTGTCGGCGAACCTCGGTCTACTCTGGATCATGATGGAAGGAACGACGCTGGCATCCGCACTCCTGGTGGGTTTTTACAATACGGAAGGGGCCGTCGAGGCTGGGTGGAAGTATTTGATCGTTTGCACAGTAGGAATCGCCTTCGCGTTGTTCGGTACCATTGTCCTGTATTTGGCCGCGGTCCAGGCAGGCATGAATCCGGTTGCGGCGCTGGACTGGGTTTCTCTGATGGATGCGGCGCCACGGCTGAGCTTCGACCCGCACTTGGTGAAGCTGGCGTTCGTATTTGTCATCGTCGGCTACGGGACGAAGATCGGCTTTGTGCCCATGCATAGCTGGCTTCCGGATGCTCACGCCGAAGCACCGACGCCCATCAGTGCATTGCTCTCGGCTGTCCTCCTCAACTGCGCCATGTATTCCGTCATGCGCTATGAGGCCATCGTTTCCCGCGCCACCGGACCAGCCTTTCCGCACACTTTGCTGCTCATCTTTGGGCTGTTGTCCATGGTTGTCGCCGGCTTGCTGATCCTAGTGCAACGCAATCTGAAACGGCTCCTGGCCTACAGCAGCGTTGAACACATGGGAATCATCGCCATTGGACTCGGATTGGGAGGCCCGCTGGGGATCTTTGGCGCACTGCTGCACACTTTCAATCACTCCGTGGCAAAGTCGCTGCTCTTCTTCAGTGCTGGGAATGTTCGCCACAACTTCGGCACGCTGCGCATGGATAGCATCAGCGGTCTGACACGCACATCACCTCAGACGAGTGCGGCTCTGGTCGTTGGAAGCCTGGCAATTGTGGGCTTGCCGCCGTTCGGTCTATTCATCAGTGAATTCGCCATTTTGTCCGAAGCCTTTACCCAAGCCCGATTCCTTGTTGTCGGCCTGTTTTTGGTTATGCTCTCCGTGGTCTTCGGCGGATTCGCCTACCATCTTCTCCGCCTGCTGGGTGGTGAGCCGGCCGGGGCCCCTTCGAGTTCAAGATTGATTCCGTCCGAGTACACTGTGATGGGAATCGCCGCGCTTTGCCTGCTCATCCTCGGAGCACGGATTCCTCATCTCTTCGGAGTCTTTCTGCAGGAAGCGATTGCGGTGATGCGATGAACGAGAACGCGCCTGAAGCGGCCCAAGGCGTCGAAAGAGGCCCTGGCGAACTACCGCTGGTGCTCCCTCGCGCAAAAACCGGCGCTGTGGCGCGACTTGTAACCATTTTCGGCAGTCTTGGAATCAACCGCGAAAGGCGCGTCCACTATGTTTTTGACGTGGGAGAAGCGAAGTATGGGGAGGCGATCGTAGCCCCCAACGGTCCCGTACGCTCGATTGTGCCAGAACTTCCCTCCGCGGCTTGGTATGAGAGGGAACTTCACGATCAGTACGGAATCGAAATAACTGGGCACCCTGACCTCCGGCCTCTCGTTTTCCATGAGAATTGGCCCGACGGCGTGCATCCGATGGTGGACGCCGTCAATCAAGTCCCATGGGCGTCGCGTGAGTACAATTTCCTCACTGTACAGGGAGACGGCGTCGCGGAGGTGGCGGTGGGACCTGTGCACGCCGGGATCATCGAGCCAGGGCATTTCCGGTTTAGCGTCGTGGGCGACACCGTCTTACATCTGGAGTTGCGGCACTTCTACACGCACAAAGGCACGGAAAAGCTATTCGAGGACACCTTCGTGGACGCCGGAGTTATGATTGCGGAATCTGTCTCTGGCGATAACTGCTTTGCCCACGCAGTTGCCTACTCTCAGGCGGTGGAAAACGCCTGCCAGGCTGAAGTTCCGCCTCGGGCCTCGGCCATTCGTCTGATTGGGCTGGAGTTCGAGCGGCTTGTCTCTCACATCTCGGATCTGGGAGGGTTGTGCACCGATGTGGGTTTCAGTGTTGCGGCTGCTTATGCCACACGCATCAAGGAATTTCTGCTTCGTGCCTCAGCGGATTGCTGCGGAACCAGATACTGGCGCAGCATTGCGGTCCCGGGCGGTCTCCGATTCGATCTCGAATCGAAGAGGGTTTTGGGATTGAGTCAGGCCGTTTCAGCCGCGGCTCGTCAGTTTGCGGACCTCGCTCGCCTCATTTTGGAAACGCCCTCTATCCAGAACAGGTTTGAAAAGGCCGGGGTTGTCAGCTTGGAAGTGACGCGCGCCCTCGCCGTGGTCGGCCCCGTTGCCCGTGCCAGCGGCATCGATCTCGATGTGCGTCGCGATCACCCTTACGGGCATTACAACGGTTTGCGATTTGAGGTACCTGTCACGCACTACGGAGATGTGATGGCGCGAGCCAAGATTCGCATTAAGGAAGCGGCGATCTCAGCTCGCCTTATTCTGGAGACCGCGAGTGTTCTCCCAGTTGGAAGTGTTTTGACTCCGCTGGAATATGGCGGAGAATTCTGCGGCTCCTCGGCGGTTGAGTCACCTCGCGGTGAGCTCTATTACTGGTTGGAAGGGCGCGAAAGGCGGCTCACCCGCTGCCACATCAAGTCACCCTCATTCCAGAATTGGCCCGCAATGCCCTTTGCCATCGCGGACAACGTCATTGCGGACTTTCCGCTGATCAACAAGAGTTTCAATCTCTCCTATTCCGGGTGTGACCGATGATTTTTGAAGTTGTCGAGCGAAGCTTGCGGCAGCCGAACCGAGTGATTCCGGTTGAGGCTTTATTGGGGAACTGCGACGGAAGTCGCATGCCAGATGTCACCGCAGATCGCTTGACCCCCGCCATCGCCCAGAGACTCGTTGAAGCCTGCCCCACGGCCGCGTTCTGCGTGGGAGAACAGGGAGGCCGGCCCTGCCTGAGATTGTCCTATGCGGAATGCATTGGTTGCGGCAGGTGCGAGCAACCGGGCGAGGGAGCCGTAGTTGCCGCGCGGCGGTTTACCTGGTGCGGATTGCCAAAGGAGAATATCGTGCGGCTGTGGGATCTTGAATCGCGCACGGAAATCACACCATCGCACCCAAATCCACAAATCGTGGGCGGACAGATTCGATCTCTCTTGGGGAAGGCCCTGAACATCCGCCAACTGGACGCTGGCTCGTGCAATGGGTGCGAGGCAGAAATCTCCGCGCTCACCAATCCGTACTACGATCTGGAACGATTCGGAATTCATTTCGTCGCGTCTCCCAAACATGCCGACATGCTTCTGGTCACGGGGCCGGTCACTCGCAATATGGCTGAAGCCGTTAAGAAGACGTACGAGGCCGTTCCATCCCCTAAACTGGTGGTCGCGGTGGGAGCCTGCGGATGTAGTGGCGGCATCTTTGCAGGCAGCCACGCAGTGGTTGGCGGGGTGGACGCCGTCATTCCCGTTGACGGCTATATCCCTGGCTGTCCCCCGACGCCGGCAATGCTGATCACAGGAATCCTCGAGGTTTTGCGGCGCCGCACCACGCCTTGACCCGTACGCGATTGCGGGATGGTCTGCTAGCGAACGCTGTTCTGGATGGTTCCGAGCTGATTGTGTTTGGTGAGGGCTCCTAGCGAATTCCGACCTGACCTCGGACGCTATCAATCAGCTTCTTGGAATCGTAGCCGATGCCAGCCTTGAACACCGTTTCGACGTTCTCGATATCGTCAATGCTCTTCGAGGGATCTCCCTTAATCACGACGAGGTCTGCCTGCTTGCCAGGGGAGAGGGTTCCAATTCGATCTTCCTGGCCAAGATACGAAGCGCCATTCTCCGTGGCAACGTGAATGGCTTCCACGGGGGTCAGCCCCGCTTCCACCAGCAGCTCTATTTCGCGCTGATCACCGAATCCCGGAAGCACTCCGCCATTTCCGGTTGGATCCGGCCCCGCCAGCAGCAAGCCCCCGGCTTTGACGAATGCCACCTCAAAATCCATCTCTTTGCGCAGCAGCGCTGTCATGGGAGAGTCCAACGGCACGTTCGCGCGCGCGGTCAGGTAGCTTTGAGCCGATTCCGAGGACATCGCATTCAACACGCGCGGCTGCAATTTCGGTCTTCCGGGGACGCTTGCTTCAAACACGGGCAGGGTCGAAGTCACTGCGACGTGATGTGAAACGAGATCGTGGATCAATTGCCGCACTTGCGCTCCATTCACATCCTGTTTAGCCCAACTGCTGCTACCTCCCACCGGGCACACGTCCGGCTTTTTGTCCGCGACGAATTCGGTGTCCGCAAACACGGGCCCGTGCTCGAAATCATCGATCTCCAGAGCTACAGCCTCAGGCCAGGTAACCGAGCACAGATGCCCCGTCAGTTTCCGCTTGTGTGCATGCGCCTGCTGGATCGCTACGCCCAGCTCCTCGCGGGTGATGTTCATGTACGCTTTGTACGACGTCATGCCTTCCTCCGCCCAGTAGTCCACCAGGCGTTTCGCATCGTCCGGCCCAGTCAGTTCATGCATCTGAGCAAATCGCGTTGGCGCGCCTTCCAGGTACGGTGCTGTGGCATCGATGCTTGGTCCCGGCATCAGGTCCGCGTCGATCCGGCTCTTTACCTTCAGGTCGGTGTAAGGTTCCAGGCTCCCGGTGGTGCGCATTGTGGTTACGCCACCGGCCAGATAGAGGCGCGGCGCGGTGTACGGGATTTCCGCAACGAACAACCCCGGCTCGCCAATTTTTCCGCCGACAACTTGCACGGCGATCGAGTCCGTATAGTAGAGATGATCGTGCATCCCAACCAGCCCCGGAGTGACTGTATAGCCAGAACGATCCAGAAGTTGCGCGCCCTGAGGAATATGAACCGACGCAGCCGGACCGATGGACTGAATCTTGCCATTCGCGATCACGATCGCCTGATCTTCCCTCGCGGCTGCACCCGTTCCATCGACGACTCGGACGTGGTTAAGGACAAAGACCGGGGCGTCAACACTAACGAAGGCCGCGACCTCATTAGATTTCTGGGTTTGGGCAACTGTAATCGCCGCACTGAGCAGCAATCCAAACAAAAGCAGCAGGCGCATCCGTACACCTCGCGTGTAATGCCTTTGAAACATCGGCAAGAGACGACAATTCTACTCTAGCAACCCTGCAACGAGAACAGGGTGATCGGGCGGCAGGCACGGGCTGACGGTGGGCCGCACCATACTCACTCCGCGCATCAGTGCGAAACTGGGGCTTTACCTTGCAGGTAAAACGCAAAGGTGCGCCTTTGTCAGGGCAGGGTGAAGGCGACGAGCGCATCACCCAGCGACTCTTCCGTGATCTTGGGATGCCCGCCGGCGGCGATCACCACGTATTGCTTGCCGTTTGCACTGAGGCGGTAAGTCATTGGCGTGGCGTGTCCGCTATTTGGAAGTTGCGTCTTCCATAGTTCCTTTCCGCTCTCGACATCTAAGGCGCGGATGTAGGGATCGAAGGTGCCCGCGATGAATACGAGCCCTCCCGCGGTGACAATCGGGCCACCCAGGCTGATCGACCCCGGAGGGACTGGCGGCTGCTTACCGCCAAAGTCCTGCATCGAACCGAGCGGAACTTGCCATCGAATCTTGCCTTCGGTCATGTCCACCGCGGTGAGCAGTCCCCAGGGCGGCGCGGTACACGGCAAATCCGATGGTGACTGGAGGAATCGGCGGAACAACCCATAAGGGGCTCCGGCCTGAGGCGCATAATCGCCATCCTCGGCGCGGACGTCGTCCCGCCAGAAATCAGCGCGTGCGATGAGCTTTATTTTGGTGACCAGGTTGTTTGTGTTCACCACAAGAAGGTTGTGCCGCGGGTCAAAAGCATAGCCGCTCCAAGTCATGCCGCCCAAATTTCCTGGCGCGGCTAGAGTGCCCTGAAGACTCGGTGGGGTGAAGATGCCCTCGTTGCGAAGCCCCTTAATCCAATTCCGGCAGGTCTCGCGATCCTGGGGCGTCGGACCCCATGCGTTTTCCACGGAGATTTTCTGTGGCGCGAGCGGAGGTGGAGCTACTGGGAAGGGTTGCGTGGGCGATGCAACTTCACCCGGCACGTCGCTCTGCGGAACATGGCGTTCCTCCACCGGGAACACCGGCTTACCCGTATCGCGATTCAGCACGTAGAGAAACCCGGTTTTGTTGCCCTGTATAACGACTGGAACGTCTTCTCCGTTGTGGCGCAAGGTTGTGAGCAAAGGTGGTGAGGCCGTGTCGTAATCCCAGAGATCGTGATGTACCAATTGGAATCCCCAGGCGATTTCGCCTGTTCTTGCGTGCAGTGCCACTACCGAATTGGCCCATTTGTTGTCGCCGGGCCGTAGCCCACCGTAGTAGTCAGGGCTGGCGCTCCCGGTTGGAACGTAGACTAGGTCGCGCTCCAAATCCGCGGCCATGATAGACCACGCATTGGCGGCGCCTGAGCGCCACTCCGGATCCTTGCCCTTATCCTTGGTCGCGGCCTCAGCGCCGGGAATCGGGTCCCAACTCCAGCGTAACGCGCCGGTCCGCGCATCAAAAGCGCGCACTACACCAGCCGGCATAGCAACGCGCTGATTGTCGTCAATCGCTGATCCCACGACGACAAGATCGTCGATCACCGTGGGAGGTGAAGTCATGTGATACCAACCGGCGCGATACCCCGGCACATCTCGCAGGTTTGCCTGGCCGTAGTCGCCGAAGTCCAAACACGGCTTGCCGGTAGTCGCATCAAGCGAAACTAGCCGAGCGTCCAACGTAGCTTCATAAATACGCCGGCCGCAGGGCTGGCCCGAAGACCGTCCTGGATCGAGCCAGGTGGCGACACCGCGATTCACCAGTCCATCCCCGTAATCGAGCGTTAGATCGATCTTGGGATCGTAGGCCCAGCGCTGTTTCCCTGTTTCCGGGTCGAGTGCGATCACCCGATTGAAAGGCGTGGTGAAATAGAGCGTCCCATCGACAAGAATAGGTGTGGCCTCGAATCCGCTCCGCTTCCTGTCGCGGCTACCGTCGGAAACGTCCCCGGTATGAAATATCCACGCAACCTTCAGCGTTGACACATTTTCGCGGTTGATCTGAGAGAGTGGCGAGTATCGCATTCCACCCGGATCGTTTCCATAGTTCGGCCATTCCGTGTCGCCGGACACTTGGCCTCGAGCGACGGCACTCGAAAACGCCACGAAGACAATAACAAGCAGCCGGAACAGGCTGAGCGGATATCTAGCCTCGTCCATGGGCACATATGTTCCATGAATTGTTTTCCGAAAGCAACTCAGGTGTAGGCACTGCAACCGGGGCGGCGCCGTCGTCAAAAGCTTGCAACAGCTGCAGTTTCGGTCGGACACGTTTCAAATATTGGCAGCAACCTGGCGATTTCCAACGCTTGCCTCAAGTTCGGGCCAAGATTACAAAGCTTGAGGCGTCCGCCCTTGGCTTTTGTCTTTCGATGCATTTCGATGAGAGCACCAAGGCCAGCGCTGTCAACATAATTGACTTGCTCAAGATTAAGGACAATCCGTGTGGCACCGGATGCGAGGAGATTGTCGATCATGGTACGCAACCCGCTGCTTTCCTCTCCGAGCACAAGGCGCCCTTTTAGTGTCAGAAGGTAGATTCCATTCATGTCACGCTGTGTTATTTCCAAAGGCACCGTTCGCCTCCCCAAGGAGTATTACGTGGATTCGCGGATTCATCCATAATAACCTCCAGATTCCCGATACCAAAGGCCCGTCAATCCGAGCGCACCCCGCTGGGAAGAAAACTGCTGGAGGTTCCCGGCTATACCTTTCTTGTCTTCGTCAGCAACCTGGCGCTATCGCCGGAAGAAATCTGGCGAGACTACAACCGCAGGGCCGACATGGAAAATCGCATTGCCGAACTGAAACACGATCTGGCCGCCGATGATTTTTGCTTGCAGGAGTTCTTCGCCACCGAAGCGGCCTTCCGCAGCATCCTGCTGCTGTTCAATCTGCTCGGCGAATTTCAGCGCGGCTGCGGCCTCACCACCTATCGACAGCCGGCCACAATCAAGGAATCTCGATGAAACCGCCTTCAACTTCGGAATTCAGGTTTAAGGCAGAGGGGGCAGAGGCAAAACACGAAACGCAGAGTGGGGGCGGGAGAATCGCGCAGACATGGGGCGCAGCCCTTCGCGACTCAGAGGAAACCCTTCGCGGCTCAGGGTAAACAATGCTACGCCCCTACGAGGAGAGGGTGGCGACTGCGTAGCAGGCGATAGCTTCGCCGCGGCCGACGGCGTCCACGCCTTCGTTAGTTTTGGCTTTCAGGTGAATTTTATTTGCGGGTACGGCTAAGGATTTGCCCAGGGCTTCGCGCATTTTGGGGAAATGCGGGCCTAGCTTGGGGCGCTCGAGAATGACCACGGCATCGACATGCTCGATTACGAAATGCTTTTCATCGAGAAGCTTGCGAGCACGTTCGAGGAAGAGGAGGCTGTTGGCGCCCTTCCACTTTGGATCCGTGTCCGGGAAATGCGTGCCGATGTCGCCGAGGCCTGCGGCACCCAGGAGCGCGTCACAAAGAGCGTGGGCGAGAACATCGCCATCGGAATGGCCAACGGGACCTTTGTCGAAAGGGACTTCGATGCCGCCGATGATGAGCTTGCGGCCTTCGGCAAGACGGTGAAGGTCATAGCCAATCCCGCAGCGCACGCTCATGGTTTTTTTTGTTCAGCTTGCAGGTAGAAGCGCGCGAGCTCCATGTCCGAGGGCTTGGTGATTTTGATGTTGCGCTCGGAGCCCTGGACAACGTGGACTTCGTGGCCGAGCTTTTCGATCAGCCCGGCTTCATCGGAAGCGTTCACGCCGTCTTCTTCCGCTCCGGCGAAGGCCTGCTTCAAGAGCTGCGTTTCGAAGACCTGCGGAGTTTGCGCAAGCACCACGCGTTCGCGCGGAATCGTGGCGGTAATCAGGGCTACATCTTCGGGCAAGCTCGCGCGCTTCACTTCCTTCACCGTGTCCATGGCGGGGATGGCAAGAATCGCGGCTTTGCAGCGGCGTGCCTCTTCAATGACGCGGGTGATCTGCTCGACGGTGACAAACGGGCGCACGGCGTCATGCACGACGACCAGTTCGGTATCTTCAGGAATGTACTTTAGGGCCTGGCTGACCGAGCCCTGGCGCGAATCCCCGCCTTTGACCACGCGTACAGGTTGTTTGAATTTTTCCTCGCGGATGCGGGCGTCGAGGCGATCGACTTCGTCGGCACGGGTGGCGACAACAATATGGGTAATGAGCGGGCAGGCGGCGATGCGGCGCAAGCTGAGTATGACGAGGGGGACGCCGTCAAGCTCCAGAAATTGCTTGGGGGTCTCGTGGCCCATACGCGTGCCGAGACCTGCAGCGGGAAGTATTGCAGCAATATGACTCATAGGATGAAAGCAGTCCGGCCGAAGCGAAGCCCCTGGCAGCTTATGACCGGGTTGCGGAAAGGAGAGTTTACCTCAAGGCGAGGGTGGAAGAGAAATGGTAGAGGGGGGATTGTGCCTGAGCACGGAAGTTGAAGAGAGATTCCTCGCACCGCGGACTCCTTGCCCTTCGACTCCGCTCCTCTCGATGCTCGGGACAAGCAGGGCAGGCGGAATAACAAATCACCTTGTGGGATGGTCCTGAGCTAATGAGGATCGCGCACTGGGTAGGCGGCGGGAGGAGGTGTTTCGAACCTTAAAGCGGAGGAAGTTTCGGTTTGACCGTGGCCGTTGCCCGGGGGAGTAGAATCCACCTGTGGCATCGGCCCTGCCGCAACACGCGCAGCGGAGGAGTCGGATCGCTCCTCGACGCGTCCAAAAATCATTTTGCCAGCGGGCGTCTGATGCGTGGAAGTGACTACAATGTCGATGGTGCGATTGATGAAACGACGCGCGCCATCGACGACCACCATGGTGCCGTCATCCAGATAGGCTACGCCTTGGGTGGATTCCTTGCCTTCGCGCAGGATGAGCACACGCATGGACTCACCCGGAAGCACGGCCGGCTTCATAGCGTTGGCGAGTTCATTGACATTAAGAATGGAGATGCCCTGAACGCGGGCAACCTTATTCAAATTGAAATCATTGGTGACAATCTTTGAGCCGGAGTGGCGCGCCAGCTCCATAAGCTTTTGGTCCACGCCCGCGGCTGCCGGAATTTCGTCTTCGAGGATGCGAATGTCAAGCCAAGTCATTTTCTGCATGTGCTCGAGAACTTCCAGGCCGCGGCGTCCTCGCTGGCGTTTGAGGGCGTCGGAGGAATCGGCAACATGTTGGAGTTCGTGGAGGACGAAGCGGGGAATTCCCAGCGTGCCGTCGAGAAAATGCGTGGCGCAGATGTCAGCAATGCGGCCGTCGATCAGCGCGCTGGTGTCGAGAAGTTTCATTGCTTGCAAGCCGGTGGCTGGAATTTCGACGGAGTGTGGCAGGGGAATTTGATGGAGATCGAATCTTTTAGAAACAGAAGAGCCGATGGCCAGACCGAGATAGCCAAAGACAAACAGCGAGGTGAGCTCGAGGAAGGACTTGGTAGGTTCCGGTTCGGCGGTGCGGGAAACCACGAGAGCAACGAGGAGGGAGGCGAGCAGACCGAGGATAGCACCGAACGCTCCGCCCACGAGCCCGCTGATTTCCGCGCGACGCAATCGCAATTCCGCGAGGAGAATGAGCATGGCTACGAGAAATCCGAGGCCGGCGGCGGGTAGGCCGTGAATGCCAAAAGGACCGAGGTTGTAACAAAGAGCGGAGGTGACCGCGAGCAGGGCGAGCCGCACAGCCCAGAAATCCCAATACCGGCCAAGCGATGTTGGGGCGGAGGGTGACTTGGGGAGATAAGGGGTGGTGCTCGATTGCGTATCGCGGTGACGACTGAACCTCGCTTGGGCCATGAGACCTCATCGTACAGCAAGATTCGCTTCGCTCCGGGAAAGTGGCCGCTAGAAAGTGAGCGGCAAGAGTTCAGCTTGCCGGAGCAGTAAACGTGGTGAAGTGTATACGCTCGGAAAGAGTGATCGTCAAGTAGGGTAAGGACCTGAGCGTAAAATACAGGCTTATGGCAGGTAGAAACGCGGCACGCGGCGGCTGACGCCGGAGATGAGATCGGAGGTAACGGTGCGAATGCTACGAGCAATCACATTTGCGGGGTAGACGTTTTCTCCATCCGTGCCATACACCGTGGCGACATCACCGATGGCAACATCCGGAACGTCGGTGACGTCCAACATGGAAACATCCATCGAAACGATACCAATGATGGGCGCCATGTGCCCGCGGATGGCTACACTGCCGTGATTGCCGAGCGAACGATGAATGCCATCACCGTAACCAGCCGCTAGAACAGCCACGCGCGAGGGTCGCTTTGCCACCCAACTGGCGTTGTAGCCCACTCCGGACCCCGTCGGTACAGAGCGAACATTGAGCAACCGCGCGCGAAGGCTCATGACGGGGCGCAGGGCGAGCTTTGCTTCGTACACCGTCCGCAGATCGAGCGGGTCGAATCCGGGATGGTAGCCGTACAGAACCGCACCCGGGCGCACCATGTCTGCCCAGGATTCCGGGCGGGCCGCAATGGCGGCGCTATTGGCGATGTGCAGAATTCCCGGCGACACGCCGAGCGCGCGCAGGCGGTCGATCGCGGCGAAGAATCGCTCCAGTTGTCCGGCCGTTTCGCGGCCCGTGGGAGTGTCCGTGAAAACTTCCGAGGCTGCCAGGTGCGTGAACGTGCCGGTGAGTTGGAGATGCTTGCACTTGGCGAATTGATTGGCGAAACACGCCATATCGCCAGACGCGATGCCCAAGCGGTTCATGCCGGTGTCAATTTTCAAGTGAATGGTCACATGTTTCTTGCGCGATTTGGCGGCCACAGCTTCGAACAGGGCCAGTTGCTCACAGCGGTGGATGGCCGGGGTCAGATTGTGCTCGACCAGATTGCTTTCTTCGCCGGGCCAGAATCCGCCGAGCACAAGAATGGGCTTGCGCACCCCACCTTTGCGGAGCTCCATGCCTTCGCCAGCGGAGGCAACACCAAACCAGTCAGAGCCAAATTTCTCGAGGGCTTTGGATACTTCTGGCCCGCCATGGCCGTAACCATTGCCTTTGACGATGGATAGAACTTTGCGCGGCGTGGCGCGTTTTTCGGATGGAGGATTCACGAAATCGCGAATGGCTTCAAAGTTCTGGCGCAGTGCGGAGAGAGAGACTTCGGCCCAGACCGGACGGCCGACAAAATCGACGGGACTCTTTTTCTTGCTGGCCATGAGATTTCCTGGAGAAACTAGTTTACGGCATTCGCGCGCGGCGTCCAAAAGCAGGTGGTGAGGGGCGCGTGAATGACAACAGTGAGGAGAGCAAGGGGAGGGCCGGAAGCGGAGCGGTTGGGACCAGAGGGCGGGAATCCCGTTGTGTTGGAGGGGCTGAGTTGCAAGATGCTGATTTTACAAGGGCTGTTGGACCAGACGCATTGCCGCCGCGTCGTCAGAATAAGGATTCCGCGAAACTGGCATGCGGAATTGGTGTGGAGATACAGACGCGGTGTGTCCGGAATTACATCTCGTCGCCGCCGGCGAATTGCGAGAAGGCGTCGGGGGCGGCTTCCTCGAAACGGGTCATGCGGCTGCGGAAAACGAACTTCACTTTGTCGGTGGGGCCGTTGCGCTGCTTGGCGATGAGGATGTCCGCCATGTCGCGCTCTTCGGGCGTGGCATTCAAGTTGAAGAAGTTGGGGCGGTAGATAAACATGACCACGTCGGCATCCTGCTCGATGGCGCCCGACTCGCGCAGGTCGGAAAGCTGCGGCCCGCGCTCATCGCGCTCGGGAGCACGGGTGAGCTGGCTAAGAACGAGCACGGGGATTTGCAATTCCTTGGCGAGGCCCTTCAAGCCGCGAGAGATGCTGGCGACTTCTTCCTGGCGGGAATTGAAGCGACCGCGGCCGGTGATGAGCTGGAGATAGTCCACGATCAGGAGCGAGAGGCCTTTTTCACGCTTAACGCGGCGGGCCTTCGCGCCGATTTCCAGCACGCTGATCGAACCCGAATCGTCCAGCCACATAGGGGCACTGGCGATCCTGCTCAGAGCCTCCGTCATGCGCTTCCAATCTTCGCGGCTGAGATGCCCGGTGCGGAACTTGTGAGCATCGACCTGGGCGACCGAAGCGACCAAGCGTTGCAGAAGCGATTCCTTGGACATTTCCAAGCTGAATACGGCCACGGGCAGCCCCCCGCGGATGGCGATATTCTCGGCCATGTTTAATGCCAGCGCTGTTTTTCCTTGGGAGGGACGCCCCGCCAGAATGATCAGTTCCGAAGGCTGCAAGCCGGATAGCAGCTTATCGAGTTCACCATAGCCGGTGGAAATGCCGGTGATGCTTTTGCCTTCACGAAAGATTTTTTCCAGGCGGTCGAAACTTTCGTGAACGATGTCCTTGATGGGAACCAGACCGGATTTCACGCGGTCTTCGGCGAGCGCGAAGATGCTGGATTCGGCGTTATCGAGAATAGCATCCGCGCCCTCTTCAGCTTCGAAGGCGCGCTGTTGAATGTTGTGGGTCGCGTGAATCAGGTTGCGCAGGACGGCCTTTTCCTTGACGATACGGGCGTAGTGCTCAACATTGGAGACGCGCGCGACGCCGTCGACGAGGGACGCAAGATAGGGGGCGCCGCCCGCGGCTTCGAGTTCGCCGACGCGATGAAGTTCCTCTGTCAGGGTAACCAGATCGATAGCATGCTGGGCCTCGCCCAGGGTGATCATTTGCTGAAAGACGTGGCGGTGCTGCGGGAGGAAAAAGTCCTCGGCCTTCAGGGCTTCGATGGCGGTGTTGAGGGCGTTGTTATCCAGGAGGATAGCGCCCAGGATGGAACGCTCGGCATCGAGGTTATTGGGGAGGGGCCGTTCGAGAGTGGAATCAACAGGCATGAGGGATGAAGCCAGCCTTTCGCATGTTTCGCTTTTCCTTCGCTATAGATAGCACTGTTCTTGTCCGACGGCAAGGGCGGAATTTCTCTCCGGCGGGACTGTCACCTGTGTCGCAGTTCGTGAAGCGATTGTGCGCGGAAGAGATGTGCGCGTCAATCGGAGTGGCTGTGAATCGCGAAGGAAAACGTTGGAAAACTTTTTGCTGTGGAGTGTGGGAAGATGCTGCGGCGGGTATAGTGCTCGTGGAGACTGGAATGAGAAAACAACCTAGTAGCAGACGAGCGCGATGCATGCGCAGGCTAATTGTTATGTTGTATTGCGCGGGGATGTTGTTCGCAGGCGTGGCGACAACATTCGGGCAAAGCGGGGCAACTGTTGCACAAGCCGCTCCTTATGCGGCGGCGAAAGAGAATGCAGAGCGGCAGGCGAAGGAGTGGCTGGCGCGAGGCATCCCCGGATTTTCCGTGACCGTTGCGATCGACGGAAAAATTGTCTATTCGGAAGGATTTGGGTACGCGGACCTTGAACAGCGTGTCGCTGCGTGGTCCACCACGAAGTTCCGCATCGGAAGCGCTTCGAAAGCGCTGACTTCCGCGGGCATGGTGTTGCTGGCATTCGGCACTACAAGGACGGAGAAGTGGACAACCAAAAGCACTACGACAATGTGCTGGGTGGCCTGGAGCGATTCCAAAATGATCCCCTGGTTGCTCCGCCCGGCACTAAGTTCAGCTATTCCAGCTATGGCTACAACCTTTTGAGCGCGGCGATCGAGAGCGCCGCAGGCGAGAATTTTCTCGACTACGAGCGGGAGCACGTGTTCGCTCCGCTGGGCCTGCACTCGACTGTTGCGGACCAGCCAGCAGACATCGTCGAACAAAGAGCGCGCTTCTATTCACCGGCAAGAGAGAAGCAAGTGCGGAACGCCGAATTTGTCGACAACAGCTACAAATGGGCCGGCGGTGGCTTTCTCTCCACCTCCGAGGACCTCGTTCACTTTGGCTCGGCGTTGCTACAGCCGGGTTTCCTAAAAGTGGAATCGCTTGCGCTGTTGTTCACGCCACAAAAAACGAGAGACGGCACAGAAACAAAGTACGGAATGGGCTGGTTTGTCACCAAGTCAAAGTCAGGCCAGCGGATCTACGAGCACAGCGGGGGCTCCGTGGGTGGCAGCTCGGAGCTGATCCTCTATCCCGATGCGCATCTGGTTGTCGCGTTCGTGTGCAATTTCTCGGGAGGCGAAGACGGATGGAAAGGAGAAGAGGTGCAATCGCTTGGGGAGTCGTTTGAAAACAAATAGAGGCATCCGCAGAAGGGATACCTCTCGCACAAAAATCAAATTATACAGTGCTTCCTGCTTATGATTCTTTTTCGACGTGCACCTTTATTTCGGAGGTTACGTCGCGGAAGACCTTGACGGTTACCGAGAACTCGCCGAGGGTCTTAAGGGGATCGGGCAACTGGACCTGGCGCTTGTCGATGCCAAAGCCCTGCGCCTTGAGGCCGTCGGCGATATCGCCGGAGGTGACGGAGCCGAACATCTGGTCGTTCTCTCCGGTCTTGCGCTTGAACTTGAGAGAAACGCCGGTGAGCAGTTCGGCCTGCTTTTTGGCGGCGTCCAGTTCCGTGGCGGTTTTCTTGGCGAGCGCGCCGCGAATGCGCTCAATGGCTTTCAGGTTGCCCGGAGTGGCTTCGACGGCCATCTTATTGGGCAACAGAAAATTGCGGGCATAGCCGGACTTGACGGTGACAACGTCGCCGCGGTTACCGAGTTTATCAACATCTTCTTGAAGAATGATCTGCATGACGATCTCCTAGTTCCCTTTCCTGCTGAAGAGATTTCTTCAGGGGCTAAAGCCCAATCAGCCTGCGAACGTTATGTCGGAGCTGAAGCTCCGACCCCAAAAGCCGGAAGCCTGAATCATCCACGTCTCAGGCTTTTGGTGCCTCGGCGACTGGGACGACGGCGCGAGGCGCTTGTGTTCCGGCGGCGCTGCCGGCAAACGGCATGAGAGCGATGTTGCGGGCGCGCTTGATGGCAACGCCGAGCCAGCGCTGATGGCGCGCGCAGACTCCGGTCATGCGGCGCGGGAGGATTTTGCCGCGCTCCTGCACGAACTGCGAAAGAATGTCGGCGCGCTTGTAGTCGATGAAGTCCATCTTCTCGACACAGAACTTGCAGACTTTCTTTTTGCGGAAATACTGGCGCTTGCCACGGCGCGGACCTCCGGGTCCACCGGACCCGCCAGGACCACCTGGTCCACCTTCGCGACGGCCACCACCAGGACCGCCCTCGCGGCGGCCTCCACCGGAA
>JBAVHY010000009.1:0-2717 GCA_049686315.1 Candidatus Acidiferrum sp.
GCTCACGCGACGCCAGCTCCGGCACCACGCCGCCGTAAGGCCAGTGGGTAGCGATCTGCGATGCCACCACATTCGACACCACCTGCTCGCCCGCTCGCACCACGGCCGCAGCGGTTTCGTCGCAGGAGGACTCAATTCCAAGAATGTGTGTGCCCTTTGTCGCTGCCGTATCCATGTACGCTTCGAAATTAGATGCTAGCACAGCCGCGTGGCCTCTTTGCCAATTGGACCAAGTCCTATTGCCTCCGCCAAGTGTTCCGCAGAAAGGGGGAATCACTGGAGTAGCCGAGATGCTGTAAATTCCGTGTAAGGAAATGCGCAGGAATCTGACACTTGGCAGTCGAATGAGGTAATATGACGCCCTATGAATGCCCGTCCGCCAGGCGACCAGTTGAGCAAGTTGCGAATGCGCTTGGGGATTACCACGCGCGATGTGGAGAACTTGAGCCAGAAGATCGCCGAAGAGGAGAAGAATCCCGAATTTCAGATTTCCAATGCCTGGCTCACGCAATTGGAGAACTCGGATTCCGTGCCCAGTATTTTCAAGCTTTATTCCTTAGCCGCCATCTATCACATAAAGTTCACCGACCTGCTGCTTTATTTTGGCGTGGACCTGCAGAAAACTGCGCACCACCAGCTTCTTGCCCCCTTGCCCAACACCCACTTGACCACCCTGGAAGTGTACGACGCCGAAAAAACCGTTTCCTTCCCGGTTCGCTTTGACCGCTCCTTCGATCTCGACAATACCAACCTCCTGGCCCGCATGGTGGAGACTTGGGGAGAAGTGCCCGTTGCCCTGCTTCAACACCTGGATTTACGCCGCAGTTTGTATGGCTATATCGGGCTTGATGATTTCACTCTGTACCCCCTGATGCGGCCGGGTTCGTTCGTTCAAATCGATCAGCGGGTGCGCAAAATTCAGCCCCTTCGCTGGCGGACTGAATTCGATCGCCCGATTTATTTTGTGGAGTTGCGCGACGGGTATGCATGCTCGTGGTGCGAATTGCAGGAGGGGCACCTCTTGCTCCTGCCACACCCGCTGTCACCGTGCAGCGTGCGACGCCTGGATTATGGAAGAGAAGCCGAGATTATTGGCCAAGTAACGGCCGTAGCGATGAGGCTGACGGACACGCCTGATTCTGCCCCTGACGGAATTTCAAAACCTCCAAGGCAAGCCTGATGTTGGAGAGGAAAAGTTGCACCATCGTTGAATCCACTTCCATAGGGACCGCTACGCGGTAGGGTTCCAATTCCTGCCAGGCGTGGATGAGACCGCTAGGCGTTTCGCGGGAGATACGGACATAGGTGTCCAGTTCCGTGACCAATTGTTCCAAGGAAAGGGCCACCAACCTGAAGAAAGTGTCCTTGTGAGCGCCTTTCAAGGCAACGCGGGCGACACCTGGTCCATAGCGCGTCGAAAGACCTTCATGATGATACATGCCGCTATTGTAGTCTCGCGTCGAGGCTAGATAGATGAGGCGAGCGAGGTCGCAGGGGATGCCGGACAGCGTACGGCGCAACAGGTCGTCATAGGCATGATTGACGGTCGCGAGTTTGGCAAGTTCGCTCATCGGAATCTCAACGCACGGCAGGTTCCTCCGTGGATGTCCCGGGATTTGCGAACGAAGCTTCCGGCAGCGCGCGGGCGATGCGTTGAGAAAGGTCGCCAGCATGCCTCGCCAAGTCGCTCAGGGCGTGCGGGCCGAGTGATTTGATAAGCAGGACAAGCAACGCACAGATGAACCGGAGCTTCGCGTAATGGAAGAACAGAATCAACTCCGCAGCCACATTCAAATTCTGGCTTTGCCGTGAACTTAGACGGTGAGTGCGCATAATCTTGTTGATCTCGCGGCAAGTCTGCCGCACCCAATGCAACGCGACCTTCCCTCGTTCGCCGCGGTACATTTTCTGCAATCGCGGCGAATGCGTTGAGAAGATAAATTCCCTGTCCTCGCGGGAGAATATTCTCATGGCCAATT
Organism: Candidatus Acidiferrum sp.; assembly: GCA_049686315.1. Classification (GTDB taxonomy): domain Bacteria; phylum Acidobacteriota; class Terriglobia; order Acidiferrales; family UBA7541; genus Acidiferrum. Next base: position 1,980 of record JBAVHY010000009.1, read on the forward strand.
CGGGGAGTTGAAGGGCCCCGTCGCGTTCAAGCTCGATCCGGCCGTCTTTTTCGCCACTATTTGTTTCTTCTTCGTCGCCCGTAACCAGCAGTAGCAGCAAGACGAGAATGATCGCCGCGGTTACAAAAATGGAAGTAGACATCATACCCGGGCCGCCCATCCGAGACGCGCCAGTGTCCTTTGAAGCTGACTTCGAGTGGAAGCCACCAGCTCCTCATAATCGTTTTCAAGTTGCACTTCTGGGTCCAGTTTAGGAACAGGATGCGCGGACCATAAAGCGCCTACCCAAATGCCCAGCACCAGCAAATAAGAAACTGGTTGCGCGTAGGACCAAAAGCGGGCGATGTCGGCCCAGGTGTAGTGCCACACGGTGAATTGAACTATGCTTGCCGCGATAAACAGACCATAGCCCCACAAGATGCCCTTTAGGTTTCTGCCAAAGGGAATTGCATACCACAAGAAGAGTGTAACCAGCGTCAGCAGAGCCAAGCCCTGTACAATCCGCAGATTACCTTCCAGCTCTACGGAAGTTTCTTGCAGCCACAAGAACAGACCGCCTGAGCGATAAGCGAGGGCTTTAGCGAAAATACCTCCGAATACGATCAAGAGAGCATAGCGCGTCATCCTGGCGGTCCCTGGAAACCAGCGCAGAGCAACACGGTAAATCTCCAAGATCACCGCCGACCCGATCAGAAGGCTGATGAACTGAGTAGTCCAATAAACTTGAGAGTAATGGCC
>JBAVHY010000010.1:0-26412 GCA_049686315.1 Candidatus Acidiferrum sp.
TCCTTGAGGTGATCGAGATGCACGCCAGGGCGGCAGAGAGTGTGACGGGACGCGTGCCGCCGAGTCTCTCCTACGGCTTTCAGGAGGCGTGGAAGGAGTGCCTGGCACGCGGCAAACAATACGGCTATCGCAATGCCCATGTCACCTTGCTCGCGCCCACCGGCACGATCGCTTTGATGATGGACTGCGACACGACCGGGATCGAGCCGGACCTGGCGCTGGTGAAGCTGAAGAAGCTGGTGGGCGGCGGGTTGATCAAGATTGTGAACAATACCGTGCCGCAAGCGCTGATGAAACTCGGATACACGCCGGAACAGATGAGCGAGATCGTAAGCTACATCGACAAGTATGGAAAGATCGACGGAGCGCCGTACCTGAAGAAAGAGCATGTGCCGGTGTTCGATTGCTCGCTGGCGACTTCCGGCGGACGATCGATTGCGTGGACAGGCCACGTGAGGATGATGGCGGCAGCACAGCCGTTCCTTTCCGGAGCGATCAGCAAGACCATCAACATGCCGGAAGAATCCACGATTGAAGACATCATGAACGCGTATATTGAGTCGTGGAAGATGGGGCTGAAGGCCGTGGCGATCTACCGCGACAATTCAAAGCGTTCACAACCGCTGAATGCCGCGGGCAATAAGAAGGATGAGAAGAAGGCGGAGGCAGTGGCAGTGGGAGAACCAGAGCAACGGGAACTGTTTGCGCGGACGCAGCGGGAAAAGCTGCCGGTGGAGCGCGACTCCGTGACGCACAAGTTCAGCGTAGGCGGCCACGAAGGATATATCACGGTAGGGATGTACGAGGACAGACGCCCGGGGGAAATCTTCATCAAGATGTCCAAGGAAGGTTCGACACTCTCGGGCGTGATGGACGGCTTGGCGCTGACGCTATCGATCGGGTTGCAGTATGGAGTGCCGCTGAAGGTGCTGGTGGACAAACTGCTGAATACGCGGTTTGAACCAAGCGGCATCACGGCGAATCCGAACATCCGGTTTGCGACCTCGGTGTTGGACTACATTGCGCGTTGGCTGGGCGGGCGGTTCATCTCCGCGGATTACTTGAAACTGAATGGAATGCCGCCGGCGGAGGGAACGGTCATTGCCGGAACGATGACAGGCCATGCCCATGCGGTGCCGATGTCGGTACCGCCGCGGACGAGCGAGGCTTTGAGTACATCGCCGCGGGATGCCCACGAAGGAGCGCCGACGTGCTCGGAATGCGGCATGCTGATGGTGCCGAACGGGGCGTGCTATAAGTGCGAAAATTGCGGAAGCACGAGCGGATGCAGTTGACGCGGAGGGAAGAGGAGGAAACGCGATGAGCGCACTCCCAACCGGCACCGCACTAGTTGCAAAACTGGAGTCGAAGCAACCGAAGGCGCGAGGGTTCCTGCACATCGTGCGGCACGGGGCAGCGTTGAACGCCTTCTACATCGTGACCTACCACCGGCTTGACAAGGCCGGGACGCGGCCGAAGGCGATGCTGGCAGAGGGAGCGCAAGCGCTGATCGATTTGCTGGAAAGGATTGGCGTGGACTTCCGGCTGCGAGAAGTGCGCGGGGCGCTGGAGGACATACTGAGGCTGGGCTCAGCGAATATTCCGGATTTGTGGCTGAGCGATGAGGAAGTGCTGGAGCGGGGGTTAGTGGAGACATAGAGACAGAGGGATTAAAAAAGGAAAAGAGGGCCTTGGCCGGACGCCTTGGCCCCTTTTTATTGCTGCCAACTGACCGGACACGTGACCCAAACACAAAGAACAATCAATAACCAAAAACGCCGCGTGATGATTTTTGGACTGGGAGATCTCGGCAGCCGAATCTCGCAGGCCCTTGCAGAGCGCGGACTCGCTACAGAATTGAAGCTCGTTGGCCGCAGTGAAGCCGGGGGCCAGTGGGCTCAACTGCTGAGACTGGGCACGGGTTGCCGTGTTTTCAGCGAGAAGGTTGACGGCCTGGACCTGGCTGGCACAACAAAACTGCTTGCCGCTTTCGAACCAGACCTGATCATCCAATGCGCGAGCTTGCTGTCCCCTTGGGCGTTGTTGGAAAGCGGCGCACCACCGGCGTTGGGAATCATCAAGGCAGGATTTGCGCTCCAGGCAGCGGCGCAGTTGCCCATCATCCTGACGGTAATGCGCGCGCACGCGAGTCTCGGGATGTCCTGCCCAGTGATTAACTGTTCTTTTCCGGATCTTATTAACCCGATCTTGTGGTGTTTGGGCCTGCCTCCGACGGCTGGGATTGGCAATGTAGCCATGATTGCCCGTCATCTGGAGGGGGCGCGGCAGGAAAAGAGCGGAGGGAGATTGCGGGTCATTGCGCACCACGCGCATGTAGCATCGTTCCTGACGGGGAAACGCCCGGGCCCGGGGCTCCCCTTGCCCATCGCACAGGAGAACAGCGAAAGACTGGGCGAGGAAGACCTGGTCATCCATTCTGACCTTGCGCCCGGCCGGCATTTCAACTATCTGACCACCGCGACGGCGATTCCGCTGATCACTGCACTATTGGATGCGCGCGTTTCGGTAAACACACATGCGCCCGGAATTTTGGGATTGCCAGGCGGATATCCCATTTCCGTTCGCGGAAAAGAGATCGAGTTGGATCTCCCGACGGGAATCTCGAAGCAGGAGGCGGTCGAGTTCAACAATCTATGTGCTCGGGCGGATGGCGTGGAGCGCATCGAATCCGATGGCACGCTGGTCTACACGGAAGATGCCAAGAGGATCGCCAAACCGTTTTGCGCGGAGTTGGCTGAGCCGCTCTCGCCAGAGAACCTAGAATCACGACGGGAAGTGTTGCATTCGTTCTACGAAGACTGTTTGCGCAACACGAAGCGAAAGTAGCGAGGCAGTCTCGCGCTTTTGTCTTGGCGGCAAGAGAACCCAAGAACCGGTCTAAAGACCGGCCACTACAAATTCAAGAAAGGGCCAACCGTCGTTCAGGCGCCCACGAGCACAGCGGGAGTGCGATGGAAACGGCGGCGGATGGCTCGCAGTGGGAAGAAGAGGACCGCCTCGGAAGGCGTTCCCTGCAAGGAGAAAAGTAGAAGCGGATGACAAATAGGGGCTGGCGAACTGCTGTGTGTGGACCGACACCACGGCTGGTGCGTGGTGTGGCTGGGTAAGGCGTGGCTAGCGGGGGCGGAGCGGCGGACGGGGCGCCAGCGACCTGGGGCGAAAATGGGGACGAGGAGCGAGCGGCGGGGGAACATGGCGAAGGGATTCGCCGCAAGTGGGGCATTGCTCGGAGCCGGTGAGATCGGCGCGGACCCAGCGTCCCCTCTCTTCACATTGTGGATTGACACACTGAACAGTGGAGCCCGGCATCAAGGACATAACGCTTTCCCCCAGTAGCTGCCAACTCAACGAGTAGACGTGAGACCCCTGGGCAGCAAGGAAATGGATGCGCGAACCGGACGAACAAGAGGATTGTTACGCGTGGGTGAATAAGTGTCAACGACAAAGAAGGCAGAAGCAGGCAAATTTTATTCAGAGGTTGTGGAAAAACGAGGGAGCGGTGCGTGGATTGTGAAGCAGCGAGATTATTCAACACTCACAAGATGTAAATTGCGGGTAAAGTCCGGCGAGATCGAGGGAGAGCAACACTCACGGCGCACAGAAGGGAGAATTGTTGGCGGATTGGAAGCTGAAGGTGAGAAGTAATAATCGAGAAGATTCCCGCGTAGTACAAACAGAAGGACAGTACGGGTGTGGACGGAGCAAAACGGAGGTAAGCGATGGTCAACACAACAAAAGGGTTTGATTTGGGAGGGAACTTGCCGGCGATGCCGAACTTCAGGGTGTTCGGCTCGAAGATTTTAGGACTCTTATTGCTCTTCTTGGCGTTGATCCTGTTTTTCGCGAGCGTGGTTTCGATTCCGACGGGGCATGTGGGGGTACTGACGCTGTTTGGGAGAGTGACGGGCGAGGCCTTGGGCGAAGGGATTCACCTGATTAACCCGCTGAAGTCGGTGCAAAAGCTGTCGATTCAGACGCAGTCGGTGAAAGAAACGGCCAACGTGCCATCGAACGAAGGCTTGATATTGGCGCTGGATACGTCGTTGTTGTTCCGGCTGGACCGGTCAAAGGCTGCTGAGGTGTACCAGAAAGTGGGCGCGAACTACGCGGAGAAGATTGTAGAGCCAACCATGCGCGCGGCGATCCGAGCAGCCACCTCGGCGCACACGGCGAACGCGCTGTATACGAATGCGAGAGAACTGGTGCAGCAGCAGATTCAGGATGAACTTACGACCCAACTGGCGTTGCGGGGAGTCATTGTGGAGAACGTGCTGCTGCGGGATGTGCAGTTGCCGGCGATGTTGAAGAGTTCCATCGAGGCGAAGCAGCAAGCGGAGCAGGACGCCCTGCGGATGAGTTTCATCCTGCAGAAGGAAAAGCAGGAAGCAGAGCGGAAGAGGATTGAGGCGCAGGGAATCGCAGACTTCCAGAAAATCGTCGCGCAGGGGATCAGTCCGCAACTGCTGGAATGGAAGGGGATCGAAGCGACCGAGAAATTGGCGGCGAGCCCAAATGCCAAAGTTGTGGTCGTGGGGAACCCAAAGAATGGACTGCCATTAATTTTGGGGCCGCAATAAACGGCGAAGGCAGCGACATCTGGAGAGATCCGCGAAGGAACAGAGTTACTGTTTGGGTGGCTCGGATGGCTTTGTGTCGGCCTGCGGAGCTATATCCGCAAGCTTGGCTTTAAGCTCGGCGAGATCGGCCTGCTGCTGTTTCAAGTCGGTTTGCATGGAGTCGAGTTTTGCTTTGCCGGACTTATCTCGCTCGTGGTCAGGCTTGTTGTAGAAATTGTCCTGTTCGAGAGCAAGTTCGCGCTGCAGGAGATCGGCGCTTTGTTGGCGCTCCGCGATCTGCTGTTTCAGAGTTTCAATCTGTGCTTTCTTCTCGCCCTCGTTGTCAGCAGCCGAGGAAGCATTAGCCTCTCCAGGTTGTGCCGCTGAATCCGAGGCCGGTGGTGCGGCAGGCACGAGGGAGGGTGAAGCGGAGTCTGGAGCGGTTTTGGAAGGAGGCAGAGTGTCATTGTCGACGACGTGTGCAGGTTTCGTAGAGGTCTGCTTCTGCTGGCGAGAGCGGCGCGCGGCTTCGGCCACGGAAGGTGCGTCTTGTGCCGCCAGACGAATGGAGGAGAAGAAGACCGCCACAATCAACAGAGCGAGAGAGCGCAAAATCGTAGTATGGGACATAAAGGACCTCGCGTAGCTTCCAAAGGGACGCTTCACATTAAGGATACGGCTGTGGAGGAGCAGGCTCAACCGGGAACAGAGGCGCGGGGCGAAACAGGCAATGGCCTTGGCTTACCGGGAGGCGGAAGCCGGAGCGGCGGAAATGTCGCGAAAGGAGAAATGAGTTTGGAGGCCGGAGAGGGGCTTGGCGTTAAGCTCGGCGTAAGGATAGATGAAATAGTTGAGGGGATCGCCGTGTTGGTCGGGAGAAAGACGGAGGTCGCGACCGTAGGTGAAGAAGACGCGGTTGACATCATGCGCGCCAAAGAAATAGTCACGCTTCGCGGGATTTTTCCAGGCCTCAGAAGCGTCCACGGGGACCCAGCCCACGCCATTGAGGTAGAACTCGGCCCAGCAGTGGTAGCCGGGAATGTCGCCCTCGGTTTTGGATTCGGGGAGCGGGAAACCAATTTCGAAGCGGGCGGGAATGCCGGAGGCTCGCATCATGCCGATGAAGAGGGAATGAAAATCGGTGCAATTGCCGCGCTTTGAGGTGCAAGCCCAAACGGCGTCGCCACGGCCCCAACCCTCGCCGGACTTGTCGTAGTGCATGGTGGCGACGACGTAATCGTAGATGTGGCGGGCCTTGGCGAGTGAATCCGTGTCGCCGGCGGTATGTTCCGTGGCGAGATCGGAGATGACGCCGTTGAGGGGAACAAGTTTGTCAGGTTCGAGGTAACGCTGGAGGTCCGGCGCGGAAGCGTAGTTCATTGCCACGAGCTTGGCTGAGGCGGAGTCCAGGGATACTTTGTGCTCGAAACGGCGGGCGACGAAACGGACGGCAACGTCGAAGCCGGAGTCCAATTGGGCAGGAGTGGGCTGAAGAAGAAGGAAGGAGTTGCCGTATTCGGTTTCACGGCCCTGGGTATGAGAAACGGTGGTATCGATTTGGAGATCCTGAATTCTCTGGTAGGCGTCCTGGTGGGGAAGAGGAAGCCACAATAGCATTTTCCCCTGGGTGTCCTTGACCGCGGGGACATGGACTTGGTAGGTGAACGAGAATGTGCGGGAAGCAGGCAGAAGTTGATCGGGCAGCGAAGAGCGGTTGCGAGCCATCAAAGTAAGAGAGGCAGCAAATAGGGCAAGGATGATGGAAAGCAAAAGCGAGGAGCGTCGTCTCATATTGTTTCGATGAAGATCCGCAATTAAGAGTTACAAGAGGGAGCAGTGTAATGGGAAGAGGTCGCGAGAGCAAGCGAAGAATCGATGAGCAAGACTTGGGGAAATGGAGGCGAGGAATTGTCTTCCTGGCGGGACTGGCGCTTCTGTGGATGAGCGGAGCAAAGGTTGTGGCGCAGACAACGGGAGGCTCACCGGCCGCAGCGGCCGAGAAGCCGGGCGGACCAGGGGCCAGCAGCGGAACGGGAACAGTGAGACAGAGCACGGAACAGTTTCGATTGAGCCGAGAGAGATACGAGAAGGCGGTGGCATATTCGCGGGCTGGGTACGCGCTCCATTTTGTTTCCGTGGCGTGGGGAATCGTTGTGTTGGTGGTGCTGCTGGGGAAGAAGGTGGTGGCCCGGCTGCGGGAATTCGCGGAAGCCCGAAGCAAAAGGCGGATATGGCAGGGAGTAATTTTTGTGCCCGGATTGATGTTGCTGCTGGCGGTGCTGCAGTTGCCCATTGAAATGTATTGGCACCGATTGTCTCTAAGGTACGAACAGTCGGTGCAGGGTTGGGGGTCGTGGTTTTGGGATTGGACAAAGGGAGAAATGATTGGGCTGGTGCTGGGGTTGGGGGTGGTCCTGCTCCTCTTTGCGGTGATGCGGTGGAAGCCGCGGAGTTGGTGGCTGTATTTCTGGTTCGCATCCATTCCGCTAGTGCTGTTTGTTGTGTTTATCAGCCCGTGGGTGTTGGACCCGATGTTCCACAAGTTCCTACCTTTGCAAGAGAAGCATGCGGACCTGGTGGAGTCGATTGAGAAACTGACAGACCGCGCGGGAATGCCAATACCTCCAGAGAGAATGTTCTTGATGGAGGCGAGTGAAAAGACGAACCAGATCAATGCGTATGTGACGGGCATCGGGGCGTCGAAGAGAGTGGTGGTGTACGACAACACCATCCGGAAGATGGCGCCGGGGGAAGTGCTGTTTGTTGTGGGGCATGAGATAGGGCACTACGCTTTGGGGCATGTGATGAAAGGCATCGCTTTCGCGCTAGCGGGGATTCTGTTTGCGCTTTATGTGGCGTATCGCGCGCTGCAGTGGATGCTGAGCATTTGGGGCGAACAATGGGGAGTGCATGGGCAGCAGGATTGGGCGGCGTTGGCGGTGCTGCTGCTGATTGGGAGCGTGGTGGGATTTTTGGGAGAGCCGATCGGGAATGGATTCAGCCGGATGCAGGAGCATGCTGCGGATGTGTATGGTTTAGAAGTGATCCATGGAATTGTGCCCAACGCGAGCGAAGCGGCGGCGCACGCGTTCCAGTTGATGGGAGAGTTGGACCTGGCGGATCCGAATCCACCGCGATTGATCACCGTCTGGTTGTACAGCCATCCGCCAATGGCGGACAGATTGAAGTTCGCGCACGATTACGATCCGTGGGGACAGGGAGTGCCAGCGAAGTACGTCCAGTAGAGGCGAGAAGCGTGTTGCGAGGGGAAAGACCGTGTCGAGGGGTGGTTGCGTTAGTGGTCCGCCTGACAAAGGCGGTCGTCACAGGAGAGACCCACGAGCCGGCAAGATGCCGGCGCTACAAAGAGAATCTACAGGAGCGGAGTCAGGAGTCGTGGCGGCGCATGGCGTGACGGCGGAAGAAGCTAGCAACTTTGTGACGATTGCCGCAGATGGCCATGGAGCACCAACGGCGCCGACGCGTGCGGGAGTCATCGTAAAAGAAGAGGCGGCAGGAAGGATTGGCACAGCGGCGGATGGGAGCGCGTGGGCCTTCGACGAGGAGTTCGGCGGCGGAGCGAGCCACGGCGGCTAGGAGCCAGTCGAGACCAGTCTCTCTGGCAACGAATTGCAGCGACCAAGCCCCATTTTGAGAGACCAGCTCATCGTGGCCTTCCGTGATGCGAAGGATTTCGTTGATCGGTTCGGCCCAGGAAGCGGGAAAAGACTCTCTCTCGACAATGGAGGCGAAGATGGCGCGGAGAGATTCGCGCAGACGCAGAATGCGGAGAAGAACGGCGTCAACCGCATGAGGTTCTGTGTGGAGAAGGGGGCGAAGGCGGGCGGCGCGATCCTCAGAAACCAGGCGAGCATCAACAAGAAAGGTGACAAATTCGCCCCAGGAAAGATCGCGGACGGAGGGACAGAGATTAGCGAAATCGAGGGCGAGACGGCCGGCAACGAGGTGAGAAAGAGGTCGGGGCATTTAACCGGTGTACATCTCCAAGATGGTTATACCAGAAGCGGGCGCGGTTGCAAGAGAGCGTTGGAGACATCCGAGAATAGCCCGACGCACTATCAGGCGACTCAGTCTTCAGGCGTACCATCAGGAAAAGATAACCTAAACGATTGTAAAGTAAGGTGGAGCTTATTCTTGAGGGGATTGCATGGTTGACGAAAAGCCGGCGGCCGAGACTACAGGCGTATTCACGCAGCCCGAAGAAGCAGTGGCTACGAAGACGAATTTGTTCTTGGGAGAACATGGGCTGCGTCCGGGATGGCGACTGCTGATTTATCTTTTGATGGTCACCGGCGGCAGCATCGGGATCAACACGGTGGAGCGGATGGTTCACCCATTAACTGGTGGAGTGTTGGGGGCCAAGGAACTGCTGCTGCAAGAAGTGACGGGATTCGGGCTGGCGTTTGGCGGAGCGGTTATCATGTCGCGGATCGAGCGGCGGCCGCTGGGAGTGTATGGCCTGCCTGGGAAAGAGATGTTCGGGAGCAAGTTCTGGCTGGGATTTTTGCTTGGGCTGGCGGAGATCAGTGTGCTGATCGGGCTAATCAGCGTGTTTGGTGGCTACTCGTTCGGGCCCGTGGCGCTGCAGGGCCGGGAGATTCTCGTGTGGGGAGTATTCCACCTGATAATGTTCACGTTCGTGGGACTCTACGAAGAATTCTTGTTTCGTGGATACACGCAGTTCACGCTGGCGGATGGGATCGGATTCTGGCCAGCGGCGGTGCTCCTGTCAGTATTGTTCGGTGCGCTGCACCTTGGGAATTCGGGAGAGGCACTGGTGGGGGCGGCGAGCATCGTGCTGATCGGGGTGTTCTGGTGTTTTACGCTGAAGCGGACGGGGAACCTGTGGTACGCGGTAGGATTGCACGCGAGTTTTGACTGGGGTGAGTCCTACCTATATTCCGTGCCGGACAGCGGACAAATGCTCCAAGGACACTTGTCCAACGCTCAATTACACGGTCCGACGTGGCTGACGGGAGGAACGGTGGGGCCAGAGGGCAGCGTATTTTGTTTTCTGACGATAGGTCTGCAGTTCCTGGTGGTGATGTGGTTGTTTCCCGCAAAGAAGAAGGAACCGGCGGCCGAAACGACGAGATTATCGAATTAGATGTGGACTTCCAACCCGCGAATCCGGTACCCGAAGAGAAGCAAAACCACGAGTGGACAAATTGCGCCCTTAGATCCTAAGAACCCATCGTTCGCGAAAGGCTAGAAGGATGGGGCAACCTCAAGTTCATTATGTGGGCTGCGGAGCTGAACTAGTGGACTAAATCGGAGGCGTGAACGAGGTGGATGCCCTGCGCTTCGGCCTGGGGGAGAAATTCGCCGAGGGCGCGCAGGGTTCCTGGGTGTGGATGGCCAATGGCAATGGCGTGGCCTTTTTCGCGGGCGTCTTTGGCGGCGAGTTCCAGTTGGTGGCGAATGGCCGCGAATTCCTGAATATCATCGAGAAATGCCACATTGCGAAATGCGCAGGGGACACCGGCGGATTGGGCGGCGTCGTACGCAACAGAGGCGGCGGTGGTGCGGCTGTCGATAAAGAAGAGATGGTGATTGCGGAGAGCCGGCATAAGGCCGGCCATGAGGCGAGCGTCGGAAGTGGCGAGCGACCCCTGATGATTGTTGACGCCCACCGCGTAAGGAACGGTGTTCAGCATGGAGCTCAACAAAGAGGAAATTTCAGCCGGAGACATGCCAGGCCGAAGCTCCTGGGATTCGGGAGTTTCGTTGGCGAGGGATTCCATGGGTAGATGGAGCATGACTTGATAGCCGCGGCGATGCGCTTCCTGGGCAATCTGCGTGGAGAGAGGATGATTGGGGAAGACGGAGAGGGTCAAGGGATAGTGCAAAGAAAAAATGGCATCGGCGGCCGCAGGATCGCCGGCGACGTCGTCGAGAATGATGGCAAGGCGCGGGCCCGAATTGACAGCACGAGAAGGATGCGTCCCGGAGCCGGTCTTGGAAACGGGGTTCGCGCGGAAGAGCGATTGAACCGCCGACTTGATTTTGCCACAACCGATAAGGGAGAGCGAAAGCGCCCCCAGGAGAAGGCAAAGGACCAGAGTCGAGACTCGCCCGAACCCGGAAATGGTGAAATTCCGGTACGAAATTAAGCAGCCTTTTTGACCGGAGTCTTCAGAAGCTCGATCGCCTTACGAAGGACAGGGTCATCCGCGGAAAGAGGACGCGGTCCGGGCGGGGGTTCCTTCTGCTGGGGACCGGTGGTGGCGGAGGAGTCGTCGCCCTCATCAGAATCGTCGGTCAACGAAGCGGCGGCATGAACGACCTCCGTGGGAGCAACGCCTTCCTCAAGAATGGATTTGCCGTCGGCGTTGTAGTAGTTGGCGACGGTGAGAATGAGGGCCGCGCCGTCCTCCAAGGTGATCAGCTTTTGCTCCGAGGCAAGGCCGAAGGTGCGCTCGCCGACAACGTCGCCGCGCTTGGTATTGGCAAAAGCGGAGGCCAGTACCTCCGCAGGGCCGGTCGTAGTGACTCCCGTGAGGATAGAGACGGGGCCCTTCCAAACAACCTTGGCGGGATCAGCGGCGAAAACCTGCGCTGTTACCGTCTGACCCTTCAGCGAGGTAAGCGTTCCGGAAGAAATAAACAGTCGAGCAATGGTGAGTGCTTCGGGAACTTGGCCACGGCCACAGTCGCGAACATCGAGAATAACGCGGGAGACGCCCTGTTTTTGTGCTTCGAGAAGATGGGTGCGAACTTCCTCGGCGCGCCCGGGGTCGAGGGAAGGAAAGCGGAAGGCGAGGGTTTCGTTGTCCACTTTCTGGATGATGAGCTTGGGGGCCGGGAGTTTCAGCCGGACAACATCGATTTCTTCGGGCTGCGTCCGCCCGCGGCGAATAACAGCGACTTTGACGGCGGTGCCAGGCTGGCCGGAAAGAAGATTCTTGGCCTGGCCCACGGACATTTCACGCGTGGTAAAACCAGCGATGGATTCCAGGAAATCGCCGCTGTGCAGACCAGCCTTCTCCGCGGAACTGTCGGGAACGACGGAAGTGACCACGATGTAGCCCGAACGCTTGCTGAGATTGAGCCCGGATTCGCCGGTGGCGGAATTGCCGGTTTTTTCCTTGTACTCAGTGTACTCGCGCGGCGTGAGGTAGCTGGACTCCGAATCGAGAGATTCGAGAAGACCGTGGAGAGAGCCGGCGGTAACGAGATGCATGTTGGGCTCGTCGACATAGTCCTGCTGGATTTTCTGCAGGACTTCGCCATAGACAACGAGGGATTTGTAGGCCTTGTCGTTGGCGGTGCGGCCGAGGACGTGGCCGATGCCGACCCAGCTGACGATGAGAACCGAGACAATTAAAATGCCGAAGCGAGCGAAACGATTCATCCAGCACCGCCTTAGAAGATGGGCAAAACGCAAGTATACCATTCCGATGGGACGGACAAAGTAAGAGTTGGATAGGCGGGGTGAGAAAGTGAAGAGCCGGAAGATACAGAAATAGACCAGAAGAGCGTTTGTTGTATAAAAGCCACACGAATCCCTATCTTATGTGGCTTATTTTCCATAACTAGCTGAAAACATTGGACAAAGGGGTGAGAAACTCTCCGACAATGTGTTAACATCAAGACTGAATCTTTCCACTCATGTTCCAGACGACAATACAGCACCAGGTCGGTACGCACGGCGTGGGGCTCCACACTGGGGTCCAAAGTACGGTACAACTAGTGCCCGCACCAGCTGACACGGGGATTGTTTTCCGCCGAGTGGATCTGGATCTGTTTCCGATTGAGGCGCACGGGCAAAACGTGGCGCGCGTGAGTTACGCAACCAGCTTGATGAAGCGGGGCGTGCTGCTCTCAACCACGGAGCACCTGCTGGCGGCAATCTACTCATGCGGGATCGACAACATTTTTGTGGATATTGACGCGATCGAGGTGCCGATTCTGGACGGATCGGCGGAGCCGTTCATGCAACTGCTGGACCAAGCAGGGATCCGGAGGCTGCGCAGGAAGCGCCGCTACCTGAAGGTAGTGAAGGCGGTCGAAGTGGTGGAGGACGGGCGGAGAATCGGGATTTATCCCGCCAATGAATTTGAAGTGCGCTGCTTCGTGGATTTTCCGCATCCACTGGTGGGGCAACAGGAAGTGGACATGGTGGTCAACGCAGAAAGCTTCCGGCGCGTGCTGTCGCGGGCCCGGACGTTCTGTTTTGAGAGCGATATTGAACCACTGCGGGCGATGGGTCTGATACGCGGCGGGTCGCTTGAGAATGCAATTGTGCTGACGCACGATGGAGTACTGAATGGACCGTTACGCTATCCGGACGAATTCGGAAGGCACAAAGCGCTGGACTTGATTGGGGATTTGGCGCTCGTAGGACTGCCGCTGCTGGGAAGGGTAGAGGCGCGCAAAGCGGGTCATGCATTGCACACGCAACTGGTGAGTCGGCTGCTGGCGGACCCATCCTCGTGGGAAATCACCTCGCGGCAACCGAGTGCGCCGGAGAAGGGTGCCCGAGGAATGGCCACATCGGCAAGAGCGGCGGACGGAAGCGCGTGAGGAGAGGTCACTAACCCGGCGCGAATTGAATGCACTTGTTCTGTGCGGGGCTCTTCCAGATCCTCCTTGTCATTTTTCCAGATGTAAATTCCCAAGGCAATCATGCAGGCTAGCCCGGCAACGCCTAACCATCCGAGGATGACGTCGGCGACGGCCATGCCTTTGCCGTCAATGCGAAGAGGATCGCGACGAATTTGCCGGAGGGCGAGATAGCCGAGGATCACGGCAGCGATGGAGCCGATTCCCCACATCCAGAACAGGCCGCAGACGAGGCTGGCGATGGCGAGGCCGCTGGAGGTGCGCGGTGGGAGGAGGATTGGAGGGGATTCGGCGTTGAGCGTGGAATCAAGAGCCGGCCGGAAGGCCCTGACCGAATCTCATTGACCTACTTCACTACCAGTCCAGCGCGTTGGCGCACCGCATCCGATATGTTTCCGCCGGTCACGAGCAGGACGACTGGGCTTCGCGGTTCCGGTTGCTTCAAAAACGCTGCGGTTGTCGCGGCACCTGCTGGCTCAACAGCGAATCCTTTTTCTAGCCAGAGAAGCCGGATTGCTTGGATCATTTCCTCTTCGCTGACCAAAAGTACTTCATCGACCAGCTCGCGAATGGCTTGCACGTTTTGTGGTTCCGGTGTGCGCGTCGCCAGGCCGTCGGCGCAGGTGTCACACGTTTCCGTCGGAACCGGGCGGCCTGCTTTCCAGGACAGATAATAGGAAGGGGCGCGTTCTGCTTGCACGCCGATGATCTTGATATCCGGCTTAACCTGCTTGATCGCCGCACCCACCCCGCGAATCAGCGCAGTGTCGCCCATGGGCACATAGATGGCCGTCACGTTCGGAAGTTGCTGCATAATTTCCAGGCCAATTGTGGCGGGTCCAGCGGGTAAATCCGGGTCGGTGGCGTCATTCAGAAAGTAGACACCGGGCCGCGCAGAATATTCACGCGCCTGCAGGTATGCATCCGCGAGATCGGTTCCACCAGCCTCGACGATGCGCGCGCCAAGGTCCGCGATCTTCTTGCGCTTAACCGGATTCGGTTTGGCGGGCAGAAAAATTGTGGCGGGAACGCCGAGAGTCTTCGCGACCCATGCGACGGCGGCGCCGTGATTCCCGGTACTGGAGGCCGTCACTTCGTTGATGCCGCCCTTCCACAGATTAACCGACAGAGCAAAGAGCGCGCCGCGAGGCTTGAAGGACCCCGTGGGAAGCTCCGTTTCGAGTTTGAGAAAGACTTCCGCATTCGGGCGGGAAATACCGGGGGCCGCAACCATTCGCGTTGGCGGGAAATGCGCGGCGAGAATCTGTTGTGCCTCGTGAATTTGAGCGAGTGCGGGAGTGAAGGCCATGGCATGCTTATTCAACCATCGGGTGATGACTGTTGTCCAAAGGGAAAGCGCCTAACAGTCTGTCGCAGCGTGGGCATAGCGCGCCGTTACAACGTACACTGAAGTAGATACGACGGCTGTGCTAGCATTTGTGTCTGCGCATTGCGAGCCTGCCTGAGCGAGGAGCCTGCCTGAATGCCTGGGACCATGAAGGCGTTGCGGAAAACGCAAGCGGGAAAAGGTCTGCAGATTGAGAAGATACAGGTACCGGCCATCGGTCCAATCGACGTTCTCGTGCGCGTGACAGCCACCTCGATTTGCGGCACGGATCTGCACATTTATGGATGGGACCGCTGGTCGCAAGGGCGCATCAAGCCGCCGGTCACGCTGGGACATGAATTCTGCGGTGTGGTCGAGCGGGCCGGTGAAGAAGTGACCGCGGTGAAGGCTGGCGACTTTGTCAGCGCGGAAATGCATGTGAATTGCGGCCATTGCCACCAGTGCCGCCTCGGCCAAGCGCACATCTGCCAGAACCTGAGAATCATCGGGATCGATATCGATGGCGCATTCGCGGAATTCGTGAAGATTCCCGCCACGAATATCTGGAAACTTGATCCGGCAATTCCCGAACACTATGGAGCAATACTCGATCCGCTCGGAAACGCCGTGCACACCGTGCTTGCGGGCGCCATTGCGGGCCAGACGGTGCTGGTGACAGGTTGCGGTCCCATCGGATTGATGTCCATCGCCGTGGCCAAAGCTTGCGGCAGTTCCACCGTTTTTGCCACGGAGACGAAAGAACAGCGGCGAGAAATGGCCAAACGAATGGGCGCGGACTTCGTTCTGAACCCCTTAATGGAAGACCCGCTGAAGAAAATCCTGGAAGCCACCGGTGGAACCGGGGTGGACGCGCTGCTGGAAATGAGCGGTCAGCCCGCGGCAATTCAGCAGGGATTCAAGGCGCTGCGTGCCGGAGGAAGAGCGTCACTTCTTGGAATTCCCACGGAAAATGTGCCGCTGGATTTGGTGCAGGACGTCATATTCAAGGGCGCCACGGTGCAGGGAATTTACGGGCGGCGCATGTACGAGACCTGGGTACAGATGACGGCCTTGCTGAAAGCGGGGCGCGTGAATCTGGAACCGCTGTTCGGGGAACGAATGGAACTGGAGAATTTCGAGGCCGCATTTGTAAAACTGCAGAGCGGGCTGGCGGGAAAGATTCTGATGTACCCTAACGGTATGAAGAAATAACAATAAGAATCAAGGATTTGCCGCGGAGACACAGAGGGCACAGAAACTGGATGAGCAAGAAGGAGGTTTCATCGCGGACAGAACAGGGGAGCCGCAGAGATAACAAAGAATTGGGGGCTAAGGACATGAATGAGCAAGGAACAGTAGCTACGAAACAGAATCCGCTGCAATACGTTAGTGACACGCTGCAGGATTTGCGGACAAAAGGAATTGCTCCGAAACTGCGGGTGCTGGAGGGAGAGCAGAAGCCCGTGTGCGTGTTCGACGGGCGCGAAGTGATTAATCTCGCTTCGAACAATTATCTGGGGTTGACCTCGCACAAGGCGCTGCGCAGGGCTTCCATTGAAGCTGTGCGCAAACTGGGGGTGGGCGCGGGAGCGGTGCGCACCATTGCGGGAACGATGAAGATGCACATGGACCTGGAAGAGCAAATTGCCCGGTTCAAAAACGCGGAAGCGTGCGTGGTGTTTCAATCCGGATTCACAGCGAATGCAGGCACGGTTTCCGCGGTCCTCGGAAAGGACGATCTAATCATTTCCGACGAGTTGAATCACGCATCCATCATCGATGGCGCGCGACTTTCGAAGGCTACCATTCAGGTTTTCAAGCACAAGGATTTGCAGGACTGCGAACGCATTCTGCAGGAGCACGCCTCCTTCGCCGGCAAAAAACTGATCATTACGGATGGCGTGTTTTCCATGGATGGCGACATTGCGCCGCTGCCACAGCTTTGCGACCTGGCGGAGAAGTATGGCTGCATCATGATGGTGGACGACGCGCACGCCAGCGGAGTGCTGGGCCGGAACGGCCGGGGCTCGGTTGACCATTTCCAATGTCACGGCCGAGTGCATATTCAGGTGGGCACGCTCAGCAAAGCCATTGGTTCGATGGGCGGCTACGTCTGCGGCTCGCGCGACTTGATCGACTATTTGTATTTGCGCGCGCGGCCGTTCCTGTTCTCCACTTCACATCCTCCAGCGACGGCGGCGGCCTGTCAGGCGGCGTTCACACTGTTGGACTCCGTGGAAGGCGAGAAACTGGTGAAAAAGCTTTGGGCCAACGCAAAATATTTCAAGCGCGAATTGAAGAAGCGCGGCTTCCAGTTCAAGGTCAGTGAAACACCGATTATTCCCATCCATGTTGGCGATGCGGTGAAAGCGTTTGAATTTTCCCACGCGCTATTTGATGCCGGCGTGTTCGCGCCCGCCGTCGGATATCCAACGGTGGCGGAAGGAAAGGCCCGCTTGCGGGCGATCGTCAGTGCCGCGCACAAACGCGAACACTTGTTGAAGGCTGCCGACGTGTTGGCAGAAGTGGGCAAAGCTCTCAGTATTGTGTAACGAGATTCTACGGCGTCCGTCCTTTGCTATACTCGCGCGGTGAGCGCAAAAGAAGAAACTACCAAGAAGCTTTTCCTGGTGGATGCAATGGCGCACGTCTACCGGGCGTTTTTTGCGCCGATGGTGCGCATGAACGCGCCCAGCGGCATTCCCACGAAAGTGCCCTTCCTATTCGCCAACATCGTGCGGCGTCTGATGAAGGATTACCAGCCGGATTACGTGGGCATCGTTTTCGACACCAGCAAGCCGACCTTTCGCGACAAACTGTTCGAATCCTACAAGGCACAGCGGGCGCCCATGCCCGACGAGATGAAGGTGCAGTTGCCGTACGTGCGGCGGCTCTGCGAAGCCATGCGCTTGCCCATTCTGGAATTGGACGGGTACGAAGCTGACGATGTGATCGGCACGCTGGCCAAGCAGGGCGTAAAGAAGAAGGTGGATGTCCTGGTCATATCCAACGACAAGGACATGATGCAACTGGTGAATGAGGGCGTGCGTATTCTGCGCACCGGCTCGGGAGGGGCAAAAGCGGACATCATTGTGGACGCCAAGAAAGTGGAGGAAATTCTCGGCGTGCCCCCCGATAAGGTGATCGATCTGATGGCGTTGCTGGGAGACACGGTGGACAACATCCCCGGGGCCAAGGGGATCGGGGAAAAAGGCGCAACGGAACTGATCCAAAAATACAAGAGCGTGGAAAACGCGCTCGCTCATGCCGATGAGGTGACCAACAAACGCTACCGCGAAGCGCTGCAGCAACAGAAAGGGCAAGTGATGATGAGCAAGCAGCTGGCGGCCATCGAAACCGAAGTGCCGCTGGAGCTGGACCTCGACAATTTGAGGGTTCGCGAACCCGATCCCGTGGCGTTGACCGAGTTGTACCGCGAATTGGGGTTCAACTCACTGCTGAAAGAACTGCTCGCGAGCGGTGCGATGGAGAGACGCGCGGTTGTCCCCGGCGAAAAGGAGGGCAGCGACTCGGCGGAGACCGCAGGCGAGAAGAAAGACTACGTCCAGCTTGCAAGTGCGGAAGAGTTGCGCGGTTACTTGAAAAAACTGCCTGCCAAGGCGCAGCTCTCCGTGTGGTTGAACCTCGAACCAGGGGAGCGAGAGTCGGAGGGTTTCGGCACACACCTGGCGGGGATCGAGGTTTCGTCGAAGGCCGGCGAAGGACGCGCTATCTGGGCCGACGAAAAAGGTGAAGCGCTCCGTGCCCTCGAGCCGGCGCTTCGCGATGAAAAGCGCGGGAAAATTGTACACGACCCAAAACTGTTTCAACTGCTGGCGGGAAGGGCGGAAAAAATCGAGCACGCCACGCAGCTGTACGACTACCTCCTGCGCCCGACCGTCGCTAAGCACGATTTCGCCGATGTTGCCTTCCGCAATTTCAACGCGCCGATTGGCGGCGGGGCCGGAGAACGGGCGGATTACCTGCAACGGCTTGCCCCGGCGCTGCGCAAGCAAGTGGACGAGCAGGGTCTGGCTGAGGTCTACGAAAAAATCGATCTGCCGCTGGCCGCGGTCCTCGCGGACATGGAACGCGCCGGAATACGTGTCGACCCCAAGGCGCTGGAGAAAATGTCCGACTCCATGGAAAAGGAAGTCCGGCGTCTTGAGAAAGAGATTTGGAAACTGGCGGGCCTGGAATTCAACGTAAATTCCCCCGCTCAACTCGCGGAGATCCTGTTTGACAAGATGAATCTTCAGCCGCCCAGTCGGCGCGGCAAAGGGAAAGTACGTTCTACCGCCGCGGACATCCTGGAAGAAATGGCCGATCAGCATCCGCTGCCGGCCAAAGTCATCGAGTACCGGGAAATTGCCAAGCTGAAGTCCACCTACGTGGATGCGCTGCCAAGATTGATTCATCCGGAGACGGGGCGGCTACACACCAGCTTCTCGCAGACGGGCACGGCCACCGGACGGCTGAGCTCCAGCGATCCGAATCTCCAGAACATTCCTGTGCGCAGCGAATTGGGCCGGGAAATCCGCGCGGCGTTTGTGGCGGAAAAGGGGAAGATCCTGCTTTCCGCCGACTATTCCCAGATCGAGTTGCGCATCATGGCGCACCTTTCCAAGGACCCGGTGCTGGTGGAAGCGTTCCGCAACGGAGAAGACATCCACGCGCGCACGGCACAGGAAGTTTTCGGGGTGGGGCCGCTTGCGCAGACCGCGGAACATCGCCGGGCCGCAAAAGCCATCAATTTCGGGATCATCTACGGGCTGTCGGCGTTTGGCCTGGCGAAGCAACTGGGCATCGAGCAGAAAGAGGCCGCACAGTTCATCAACGCGTATTTCACGCGCTACCGGGGCGTTAAGGAATACCTCGATAATATCCTAGTGGAGACGCGCAAGACCGGCATGGCCAAGACGCTGTTCGGCAGAATCCGTCCGATCCCGGAAATCAACGCCCCGCAAATGCAATTGAGGAATTTCGCGGAACGCACGGCGCTGAATTCTCCGCTGCAGGGCACGGCCGCGGACCTCATCAAGTTGGCGATGATTTCCATCGATGAGCGCATCCGGGAAAAGAAACTCGAAACCCGGATGATTCTGCAGGTGCACGATGAACTGCTGTTCGAAGCGCCGGTAAAGGAAAAGGACGTGCTGGAAAAATTAGTGCAAGAGGAAATGGAAGGGGTCCACAAGCTCATCGTGCCGCTGGTGGTGGAAATGGGCACAGGGCCGAACTGGCGCGACCTCGATAAGTAAGAGCGTGAATCGACGCGCCTCGGAAATAAGAGTTGAACCAGAGAGTGAGACCGTTTCAACCAGGTGTGGGAGCGAATGAGGTGGGATATTTTGGAAGCAAGAGGTTCGTTACACCAGCGACTGACAACGCCGCGGCGAGAACCACGAGCAAATAGGTATACGAACCAGTTGCGTCAAACGCACGGCCCAGCATCACCGGGCCGGTCGCTCCCGCGGCGGCATAGAACGTCCAGGTGAGACCATAAAGCGTGGAAAAAGATCGCAGCCCAAAATAACGAGTCAGCAAGTAGGGAGTGATTGCAGCTTCGCCACCCGCACCGACGCCAATGAGCGCGGCAGCGAGGGATGCCGCGGGAAAACTACTGGCTTTGGCGAGAAACAAGATGCCCGCGGCGGTGATCAAACTCACGACAAAAGCGACGCGCGCGCCAAAAAAGCGGTCCAGCAACCAGCCCGTTGCAATCCTGCCGAGCAGACTCGAACCGCCAAGGAAGGACGCACACAATGCCGCATCTCGAGGCGTAATTCCTCGATCCGTCAGCAGCGCGGACAGGTGAGTGATTGCGCCGTTCAT
Source organism: Candidatus Acidiferrum sp. (assembly GCA_049686315.1). Lineage (GTDB taxonomy): Bacteria > Acidobacteriota > Terriglobia > Acidiferrales > UBA7541 > Acidiferrum. The sequence continues at coordinate 20,326 of JBAVHY010000010.1, forward strand.
GCCTACCGAGCTCACGAAAAGGACGGCGACAATAATCCAAAACGCAAAAGAGCGCGCGCCTTGCTGCCACGTGAGCCCCGGATGAGCTACAGGAGCAGTCTCTTTCCGCACGAGCCCGCGCTCGACGATGTAGCGCCAACTAAGCGGCAGCCCAAGCAGCAAAGCGAGGGCGCCGAGCGAAACGTAAGCCGCCCTCCAGCCAGATCGGCTGACGACAGCTTGAGCAACCACAGGAAGGATCATGGCGCCCAGGCCGGCACCCAGCATTACGAAAGCGAGTGCCGTCCCCAAACGCCTCTGAAACCACGTGGAGATGGATCTAGCATAGGCGAGATGCGCTGCACCGTTTCCAACCAAGCCGATGACGAAGCACGTCGCGTAGAACTGCCACAATCCGGAGCGCAATAGTGCCAGAGAACAAATGGCGCAACCAAAGACGCTCATGCACGGAAGAATGATGCGGCGAGGGCCGAAACGATCGATCAGGCGCCCGATCAACGGAGACGACAAGCCCAGCGTCACGGCCGCGATTGCGAAACCGAGCGAGACAGACTCGCGATTCCAGCCGAATTGCGAGCTCAGCGGCTTCACAAAAATTGCAAAGGTGTAGACGAACAGCGAGCCAAACCCCGCCATCACGCCAAGGCATGCGGCCAGCACCACACGCCAGCCATGGTAACCAAGATCAAATTCGTCCTGGCCGGAGGCGGATTCGGCGATTTCTTTTGGCTGAGCAGCCGCGATCATTCTTTATTTCACGCCCAAGGGCTTGAGATTCGCGGTTTGCAGCAGGGAATTCACTCCAACGCACTCCTGGTCAACGATATTTTTCCATCGCGCAAGCGCATCCTTGCTCGCCGCATCCCAGCGTTCCGCGGCGGTCGTTACATCGGATGCCGGAGCAACGTCGGCGCTTTCCGCCACCGCCAACAAACCCATTAGTGCGGAGGCGACACGAGGGAGAGGTTCATGTGCCTTGTCGGAGAGAGCGAGTCCGAGTCCGAACATCATAAGATCAAAGTCACTATCAGGTTCGACCATCATCTGGATTTTCTGATCGAGCTTCTCCAGCGCAGTAAGGATTTCAGTCTTACCAAGGGCATCTTTCTTACGCTCTTCAATCTGCTTTCGCAAATCTTTTGCCTGTTGCAAGGCCGTGGATACTTCTCCCAATCTTCCGCTGAGTTGCAATGCCAGTGCAAACTGGCGCTGCATGGCTTCTTGGGTTGTCTTCAAGCGCGGGTCCATCGCGATCGTCAAGGGCTGCGTACTGCTTTTACCGTTGACTGTCAGTTTCACCCGATAACTGCCCGGCACAAGCAGAGGTCCTGCGGTCAAACGTCGCGATCTGTGTACTCCCTCAGGCAACGAAGAACGCAAATCCCAGATGAATCGATGCATTCCCGCTTCCGCTGAGAGAGGTTGCGGGTCGCGCACCCAATTCACGGTCATGGGAACAGAGTTGGGATTCGTCTGATACAACTTGTCGTCGCTTGCAAAGCGCCTGACCAATTTTCCCTCGGGATCAAAGATTTCGAGTTGAATAGGAGAAAGAGAGTTCTCCTTCAAGCAATAATCCAGCACCGCGCCATCTGGTGGATTTGCGGCTAGCGGCTCATCCATTGGCACAGGCGTGCCTTGATCCGAACCTGGGCGCACACGATATGCCACTTCCGGACGGAAGAGCCACGCGTCACTCGCGCCTATTTGCGGATCGACTTGCCGCAATGGGGTCACATCATCCAAAATCCAAAGCGAGCGGCCGAACGTGGCAATCACAAGATCATTCTCGTGCACGACCAGGTCGCGCACCGACGTCACTGGAAGATTCAACTGCAGTGACTGCCAGTCTTCTCCGTCATTGAACGACACATAGACGCCCTTTTCCGTGCACGCGTAGAGCAGCCCTCTTCGAACGGGATCTTCGCGCACGCAGTTCAAGAAACTTCCGTCCGGGATTCCCCGTGTAATGCGCTTCCAACTCTTGCCAAGATCCTGTGTGCGGTACAAGTAGGGATTGGAATCTTCGAGTCTGTGCCGGTCCACCGCCGCGTAAGCAGTGCCTGCGTCGAAATGGGACGCCTCAATATGGGTTACCTTACTCCATGGAGAAATCTCAGCCGGCGTAACATTCTTCCAGGTCTTTCCTTCGTCCTGCGTGAGATGAATTAGTCCGTCATCCGTTCCCGCCCAGATGTCTCCCGTACGCACGTATGAGGGTCCGATTGTGTAGATAACGCCGCGCCGCTTGTTCGCCGGAGCATCTGCCGCTGTGGCCGGGTGCAGATTTGCTGGGACGCCTGGATCTTCTCGCGTCAGATCCGGGCTAATCACTTCCCACGAATTGCCTCCGTTCGCCGTTCGAAAGAGGACTTGCGAGCCAAAGTAGAGCACATGCGCATCCATGGGCGAAAACACCAGCGGCAGAGTCCACGTCCGCCTGTAGCTACCTGAATGCGCCAGCGTCGGCGGCATCAATTGAATCTGTTCGCCGCTCAAATCCTGACGAGTGACAAAGCCGCCATAAATCATGCCGGGATTCGACGGGTCCGGCGCAATGTAGCCGTTTTCGTCCCCTGCTTCGACGGGACGCCAATCATGAAAATTCAGCGAGCGGTACTTGCCCCGGCTGGGCGTGGCTGCCGAGCCGCTATCCTGCTGTGCTCCGTAAACCCAATAGGGGAACCGATTGTCCGTCGCAACATGATAGAACTGGCCAGTTGGCTGGTTATACCAAGAACTCCAGGTCTCCCCTGCGTTTCGCGTCACGATCGCACCCTGGTCGCAGCTCAGAATCATTCGCTGCGGCACGTCCGGATCAATCCACAATTCATGGTAATCGTCGCCGCCTGGAGCGCCCTTCCATGCGTCAAAGGTCACGCCGCCGTCTCGCGATTTATACGTTGCCGTGTTCGGAACATACACTGTATCGGGATCTTTGGGATCTATGGTGAGTTCTCCGAAGTACCAGCCGCGTTGCCAGATCCGTCTGTCGTTGGAAACTCGCTTCCAATTCTGTCCGCCGTCGTCAGAACGGTACAACCCGCCCTCTTTTGCATCTACAAGCAGATAAATCCGCAACGGATTGCTCGGTGCAAAGGCAATCCCAATCCGGCCGAGACCTTCGGAGGGGAGCCCGTGACCAATTACCTGTTCCCAGTGCTCGCCCCAATCCCCTGAGCGGTACAGCCCGCCTCCTGTCCCATTCGATGGAGCGTAAATGCTCCACGGCGGGCGCTGGGTTTGCCACATTGCGGCGTAAATCGTTTGCGGGTTTCCCGGCTCGAACGCGACATCGATAGCGCCCGTATTTTCGTCTTTGAACAGGACGCGCTGCCAATTTTGCCCTCCGTCGCTCGACCTGTAGACGCCGCGCTCCGTGTTTGGGCCGTACGCATGTCCCAGGGCAGCGACAAAAACGCGGTTCGCATCCTTGGGGTCCACCAGAATCCGCCCGATCTGCTGCGAATCGGTCAATCCAATGTGCGCCCAGGTCTTTCCGCCGTCCCTGGATTTGTACATCCCATTTCCGGCGGAGATCGAGGAACGCATGTCCGCTTCGCCGGAGCCGACGTAAATTGTCAGTGGATCCGACGGCGCGACCGCGATTGCACCGATCGAGGCAACCGGCTGCGAATCAAAAATGGGGTTCCACGTGCGCCCCGCATCGTTGGTCTTCCATACTCCTCCTCCGACCGATCCAAAGTAGTAGACCTCCGGCTGACCGCGCACTCCCGTCACCCCAAGAACGCGGCCACCGCGATGCGGTCCAATCAATCGCCAACGCATTTCCTGAAATAACTTTGGATCGAACTCATCGGTATTCTTTGGCGATGCGCTCGTTTGCATCGTGCCTCGCGTGGCGCAAGCTACCGCCAGACAGGCCAGTATGAGAGTGCCACGGCTCCATCGCTTCATGCGGCTCTCCTTCCGGAGCACATTCACTCGAAGTATTTCGAAGTCCCGGCAGTATATATCAACCTCGCGCGAGGGAATGCGCTACGAAGAGACCGGACATTTTTACTTTGCGTTGACAAATGGCGCGACCTCGATTGACGCGACCTGGATTGGCGCGCTAAATTAGACATCCTCCCTAGCTGCCCGGCCATCCATAGAAACAGCCCTCGAAACCTGTCCTGGTGTACAGGCAATGCATCATAGGCTACGGGAACACGATCGCTTCCCACCTCGCCCGGGAGTGCATGTTAGCCTGAAATGGAATCGGAGCGGATGAGGTGTGCGATGCGTCGAGTAAATGCGCTACTTGCCTTGTGGGTTACCGGAGCTTTCCTTGGTGGCTGCAGCGGATTGACTGATCTTAAGCATACTGGTGGCGGAGGCGGAGGAGGCACCAACACAGTCACGGTGACCCTAACGCCCACCACGGCAACAGTTGTTGTCGGACAGAATGTAGCTTTCCAGGCAACCGTAACTGGATCGACGAATACCGCTGTCACCTGGCAAGTGAACGGGATCGCCGGTGGAAACGCAACCATCGGAACGATTGTCACGGGTGTTTATACTGCTCCCGCGGCAGTGCCAAGTCCAGCCAGCGTTACGGTCACTGCCGTCTCGCAAGCCGATTCGACAAAATCAAAATCCGCCAGCGTGCTTATCGTGGCTTCGAACGCCAACCAGCAGGCGCAAAATATCCCCATCAAGCTAGGCACTTCCGGCGGAAACGCGCATGATTCCAGCACGCAGGGAAATCTGATCTTCTGTTGCGGGGGCACTCTCGGCTCCCTGCTCTTGCGCAACGGTACTTACTACATCCTAAGCAACAACCACGTGCTCGCGCGCAGCGATATCGCCACCGTCGGAGACGCCATCACGCAGCCGGGTCTGATCGACGCGAATTGCACGACCACAGGCACGACCACGGTGGGTAATTTGAGCCAGTTCGCGAACCTGGAAGCCACCGGAACAAACGTGGACGCCGCGATCGCACAAATCGCTACGGGGACGGTAGACCTCACTGGAACGATTCTGTTGCTTGGTTCCACTGCCACAGGCAGCATTCCCGATCCAGCCCCGCCGCACGCGGGCAACGGGGTCGCTGCAAGCATCGGGGAAGCGGTCGCGAAAAGTGGCCGCAGTTCGAGTCTGACCTGTTCCACCGTCGGGGCCGTACAGATTCAAACCTCCGTCAGTTATCAGAAGGGGTGCAATACAGGCACGAAGTTTACGGTGATCTATTCCGGCCAGATCTCGGTAACCGGAGGAACTTTCAGTGCCGCGGGCGATTCCGGTTCACTCATTGTCGATCAGAATTCCGCGGATCCCGTTGCGCTTCTTTACGGGGGGTCTGATACGGACGCAGTTGGCAACCCGGTAGCCGATGTTTTGACCGCTTTGCAGGACACTCAAGGCAACCGCCCGACGTTTGTGGGAAGCGCTTCGACACACAAGGTTCTCGGGTGCACGCTAGCCGCTGGCGCGGTGAACACAGCCCAGGCGCAAGCGGCTGTCGCCATCTCACCGGGACAACTGGCACAAGCGCAGCACGCGCGTGACCTCCACGCGCCGGAACTGCTCGCAAACGGCTACATCCAGGCGATCGGCGTGGGTGCCAGCATTGACCATCCGGGCGAACCCGCGGTGGTGCTGGTCGTAAATCCCGGGCAGATTCCAACGGCACTCCCTGCTGAACTGGAAGGTGTGGCGACGCGCATCGTACAGGGTGGTTCTGCAGGACCGCACGGAATTTTTGAAATGGAAACTGCCACGCGTATCGCGCCGGTGGTCGATGCGTTCGCCGTGAACGCCATCTCGAAAGAAGAACTGACGCGTGCAAAGGCCGTGCACACTGCTCATGTGGATGAGTTGATGAAACAGCCTGGCATCCAGGGAGTGGGCATCACTTCCAGCGCCGACGCGCCCGGAGAAGCCGCGCTCATGATCTTCGTCGTGCGCGGCGTGCCGCGGAACGCCATACCCACGGTGATCGATGGCCTGCGAACACGCGTGCGAGAGTCCAGCCGCTTTACCGCCGGGCAGCGCGGAACCGAGACCGGCAGCGGGTGCCAAGTGCCGCCTTCCAAGCCCGCCGCAACGGACAGCCAGCAGTAAAGCGCCGCAGGATTGCGG
>JBAVHY010000011.1:0-25802 GCA_049686315.1 Candidatus Acidiferrum sp.
CTGGCTGGCGTGCGGTGATCCGACCGATCCGCAAGCTGAGCCTTGGTCTTGGCTGACTCCGATTCTGCAAATTCTTTGGCCCTTGCGGCTCTGAGAAATTTTCTCCTGCCCACCATCCTTGCCTGGGAATGCTGGCCGCCTTCTCCTACGTTGGCTTCCAGAGGGAAAACTGCGCCGTGGGCGAGGATGCCGAAAAACTGAAACAGCGTCTGCCGCTGCTCGATTATCTGCGGCAGCAGGGTTGGACCGCCCGGCCTATCGCGTTCGGCCCCGAGTTCGTTGGACTCTGCCCGTTGCATGCGGAAACCAGGCCTTCGTTCTATGTCAACACACACAAAAATCTCTTCTACTGTCACGGTTGCGGCCAAGGCGGCGATCTCATTCGCTTTGTCCAGTTGTCCCGTCATCTGTCCTTTCGCCAAAGTGTCGCTTACCTTGAGCAGCAAAGCACTCTTCCAACCGACTCTGCCGCCGTGCTCGAGCGAGCCACCACTTTCTATCAGCAGCAACTCGAATGCTACCCCGAGGCACGGCGTTATCTCGAGCAACGAGGACTGCGCGATCCTGCTCTGATCAAAGAACTGCAGATCGGTTATGCCCCTGGTGGGAGCTTGCGCCGTCATCTCACGGCGCTGGGCTATTCCTTCGATCTCCTGCGGCGTCTCGGTCTGCTCAACCCACGAGGTTGCGACGCTTTCTACCGCCGCGTCATCTTTCCGTGCTGCCAAGGCGGACGCATCGTCAACCTCTACGGCCGCAGTATCGCTGTCACCTTCGCCCATCAATTCCTTCCTGGTTCCAAGGGTGGCTTGTTCGCCTGGGAATCGGTTCGTCAGTTTCCTGTGGTGATTCTGGTTGAAGGTCTGTTCGATCTTGCGGTGTTGTGGCAGACGGGTTTTCGCCACGCCACTTGTTCGTTGGGCACCCATCTCAACGCTGAACAGTTTCAACAGTTGTGTGACCGTCCGCGCACTGTTTATCTCACTTTCGATGTCGACGGGAACGGCAGCGGCCAACAAGCCTCGCAGCAGCTGGCACAGCGCCTGTGCGCACAAGGCATTGCCACTCGTCGCGTCCTCCTGCCCGATGGCCACGATCCGAACTCCTTCTTCGTCCAGGACGGTGACGCCGGGCAGTTTCAAGCTCTCCTCGAGGCCGCTCAGCCATGAAGTTCTCTGTGATCTACCAGCAGACTTCCAATAACGCACAAAGTCCAGTTCGTGTCGTCGAGCAGACCTCCAACCGCGGGGTCAGCTGGATCAATCGTTATCTGGGCCGCGAATATGTCCGTCGCGTGGCGAACACCTCCCTGCGCACCTATGCTCACAACCTGTTGCACTTTGTTCGCTGGTGGGAGAGTGTTCATCACATCGGCGACGTTCGGGAAGGTGACCTTAGCGAGTCCACGCTCCTGGATTATGTGAAGTTCCAGTCCAGCCAACAACCTCGGCCTTCCGCTTCTACCATCAATGACCGCGTCGCCGTCGCCGAGCGCGCCATCCGCAACGAGTTCCCCAATGCGCCCTGCCAAATCGCCCGCGGTTTTCATCAAGCTTTTTTGCGGAGAAGACCGATGGGCCTCGGCCGGCCGCGGGCGGACATGAGCCGACTGCGCGTGAAGGTCCCCAAACGCAACATCGTGCCGCTCTCAGTGGATGAAGTAGCGCGCTTTTGGTCGAGTTTCCACTCTTCGCGCGACTTGGCCATCGTGGGCTTGATGCTATTGCAAGGGCTCCGGTCCGCCGAAGTATTAGCTTTGAATCGCGACGACGCGTTGCTTTCCGAAGCGCAGCTTCGTGTACCTGGCAAAGGCAACAAATTTCGCTTCCTGCCATTGGCGCCAGAAACCGTGCAACTGCTCGAGCACTATCTGCGACTGGAACGACCCAATCCCTGCTCCGCAGCACTCTTCGTCTCACTCAAAGGACACGCGCGCGGAACCCGCATGACCGCTGCGGGACTACGATCCCTATTCCGTTATCACCGCCAAGCCACCGGCATCCAGATCGCCAACCCTCATCGATTTCGACACTATTCCGCGTCCCGGACTATTGCCGAGTAATCCTCTTCTTGCCGCGTTTTCCGGCTCGAATCGATCGTTGATGCGACATAGTTTGGCCCGTCCAATCCGCCGGGATTGGGAGAAAGAGGTCAACTATGACGTGCATTGTCGACAATGATGTAGTTCTCGCACAGACACTGGAAGGTCCGCTGTCGGCGCAAATTGAGAGGTTTGCGAGGTGGGCGCGCGAGGAGCGATACGCGTTCCCCACCCGACGACGGAAGGTTATGCTGGCGGCCTGTTTTAGCCGATGGCTCGGACAGCAAGCCGTCGGCATCCGCCGCGTGTCTTCAGCGCATGCAGCTCGATATCTGCGATCTCGAGCGCACCACGTGAAAATCCAGTCAGAAGATGCGGGCACGCTGCGACAGTTCCTTGACTTTCTGCGCCGTCAGGCCGTGGTTCCCGCGGAAAATATCCCACAACCCCGATTGACCTCGGTCGAGCAAGAGGCACGCACATTCGAGCGGTACTTGCTGGCCGACCGAAGGCTGGCGGAGGTGACCGTCGAGTATTACGTCCCGTTCGTCCGCGAATTCCTTGCCGATCGGTTCGGCGACGGAGCGTTGAGGTTGTCACACTTGTCTGCAGGCGATGTGGTGCGATTTGTGCAGCGTCAAGCCCCCCGCCTGCATTTGAAACGCGCCAAACTGCTCACGACCGCACTGCGATCGTTCCTGCGCTACGCGCGCTATCGGGGACAGGTCACATGCGATTTGGCCGCGGCTGTTCCCGCCGTCGCAAACTGGTCGATGCTATCGATTCCGCGCGCGATTCCGGCGGACGCCGCGCGTCGGCTGTTGGCCTCCATCAATCGGCGTACCGCGACCGGCCGCCGCGATTACGCAATTCTGCTGTTGCTTGCTCGACTGGGACTGCGAGCGGGCGAGGTGGTGCGGCTAAAGCTCGAGGACATTGACTGGCATGCCGGATCAATAACCGTTCAGGGAAAAGGTGATCAACGCAGTGCTCTCCCATTGCCGGCGGACGTCGGCTCCGCAATCGCTGCGTACCTGCGGCGCGGACGGCCACGATGCAGCAGTCGTCACGTCTTTTTGCGAACGATAGCGCCCATCCGCGGCCTTCGCGGTCCCGCGACTATCGCATGCGTGGTTGAGCGGAATCTCGCACGCGCTGGGATCCAGGCACCCACCAACGGCGCACATCAGTTTCGCCATGCGCTAGCCACCGAGATGCTGCACCACGGCGCCTCGCTGGCGGAAATTGGCGAGGTGTTGAGGCATCGCAACCCGGAAACTACGAAGATTTATACGAAGGTCGATCTCGATTCGTTACGTGCTCTGGCCTTGCCGTGGCCGGGAGGTGTGCGATGAACACACTCCGTCAGGCCGCGCAGGAGTACCTGAACCTGCGCCGCAGCTTGGGATACAAGCTGTATAAAGCCGGCAAGCTATTGCCGGCCTTCGTCAAATTCATGGAAGAGCACCGCGCCTCCTACGTCACAACCCAGTTGGCGCTCGATTGGGCGCAGCAACCCTCAACCGTGCAACCGGTGACATGGGCGCAACGCTTGAGCGTCGTGCGCCTTTTCGCGCGCCATCGGAGTGCGACCGACCCACGAACGCAGATCCCCCCGACGGGTTTGTTGCGCTATCGTCACACGCGACCGCAACCATATCTGTACAGCACAAAGGAACTACGGGCCTTATTGCTTGCGGCAATTTCACTGCCCGCCCGCGGCGGGCTACGACCCTGGACTTACCATTGCCTGTTTGGATTACTGAGTGTCGCGGGCTTGCGCCTCGGCGAAGCGCGCAATCTAGAGCTTCAGGATGTGGATCTCAAGACGGGTGTGCTGACGATACGCAATGCGAAGTTCGGCAAAACTCGTTTGATCCCCCTCCATCCGTCGACCCGTCGCGTGCTGGCTGACTACCTCGAGCGACGGAATCGCCATTGGGCCCGACGATCAGTTTCCTCTTACGTCTTCGCCTCCAACTGGGGCAACCAGCTGGATGGCGGCGAGATCCACCGAACGTTCTACGCTTTATCCCGGCAGATCGGCCTGCGAGGCCCTTCGGACAGCCACGGGCCGCGTCTGCATGACATGAGGCATCGGTTTGCGGGGATGACCCTGTTGCGCTGGTACCGCTCCGGCAAAGACGTCGAGCAAAAGTTGCCCTTCTTATCGGCCTACCTCGGGCACGTGCACGTCGGCGATACGTATTGGTACCTCAGTGCCTGGCCCGAGCTGATGCGCGAGGCGATGTCCCGCCTGGAGCGCCGCTGGGAGGGTCAGTCATGAAAACCATCGCTCTCAGCGCCGCTCCACTGTTGCAACGATTTTTCACACAGCGGCTCATGCAGCAGCGGCAGGCCAGTCCGCATACGATCAGCTCGTACCGCGATACCTTCCGCTTATTGCTGAAATTTGCGCAAGAGCGATTGCACACGCCGCCAGCACTGCTGACCCTCGAGGCCATCGATGCCCCGTTGATCGTGGCGTTTCTCGATCACTTGGAGAAGCATCGAGGACTGAGCGCACGCAGTCGGAATTTGCGGTTGACCGCCATCCACTCCTTCTTTCGATATGCCGCGTTCGAACTGCCGGACCATGCCGCCCAGATCCAGCGCGTGCTGGCCATTCCCAACAAGCGCTTTACGCGGCGTCAAGTACATTTCCTCACTGGCCCAGAGGTCGCGGCCTTGCTCGACGCACCCGATCAACGCACCTGGTTCGGCCGGCGCGATCACGCCTTCCTCTTAGTGGCGGCGCAGACGGGACTCCGTTTGTCGGAGATGACCGGAGTGACGCGCAATGATGTCACGCTCAGTACAGGCGCTCACGTACGCGTGATCGGGAAGGGCCGCAAGGAACGCTGTGTCCCTTTGGCCAAGCACACGGTCGCCGTACTGAAAGCCTGGCTCCGCGAACCACCGCGCGGCGACGGGCAGGTACTATTTCCCAATGCCCGTGGCACGCGTCTCAGCCCCGACGGCGTACATTACCTGTTGGTCCGTCATGTCAAGACCGCCGCCAGGGTCTGTCCGTCATTGAAGGACAAACACGTGACAGTTCACTGCTTGAGGCACACCGCAGCCATGGACCTTCTGCAAGAGGGCGTGGACCGCTCTGTGATCGCCCTGTGGCTCGGCCACGAATCTGTGGACACGACCCAAATTTACTTGGAAGCGACGTTGGCGATGAAGGAGAAGGCGCTCAGCAAAACAAAACCGCTGAACGGCAAATTCAAACGGTATCGACCCGGGGACAAGCTCCTTGGTTTCCTCAACAACCTGTAGATTCAAGAAAACTATGCCGAGTGGTTCGCGAGCCGCGTCCGCGTTTTGAGCAGTCATTTGGGCCTAAACGCGACAGGCCCTCAATCACTCGGCAATAGTCCGGGATGCGGAATAGTGTCGAAATCGATGGGGGTTGGCGATCTGGATGCCGGTGGCCTGGCGATGATAGCGGAATAAGGATCGTAATCCTGCAGCGGTCATGCGTGTCCCGCGCGCGTGTCCTTTGAGCGAGACGAAGAGCGCGGCGGAGCAGGGATTGGGCCGTTCCAGGTGCAGGTAGTGTTCAAGCAGTTGCACGGTTTCTGGCGCCAGCGGCAGGAAGCGAAATTTGTTGCCTTTGCCACGAACACGAAGCTGGGCTTCGGAAAGCAACGCGTCATCCCGATTTAGCGCCAGCACTTCGGCGGACCGTAGCCCCTGCAGAAGCATCAGGCCCACGATGGCTAAGTCGCGTGCCGTGCCGAAACTGGACCAGAAGCGCGCCACTTCCTCCACCGAGAGCGGCACGATGTTGCGTTTCGGGACTTTCACGCGCAGCCGGCTCAAAGCCATCCGCGGCCAGCCCAGACCCATGGGTCTTCGCCGCAAAAACGCTTGATGAAAGCCGCGGGCGATCTGGCAGGGAGCCTCGGGGAACTCGTTGTGAATAGCACGATCAGCGACGGCGACGCGTTCATTGATGAGCGAAGGGGAAGGCCGGCGCGGTTGACTGGACTGGAAGCGCACGTAATCTCGGAGCGTGGTTTCGCTAAGATCCTCTTTTCGCATGTCCCCGGTGTGATGAACTCTCTCCCACCAGCGCACGAAATGCAGCAAGTTGTAGGCGTAGGTGCCCAGGGTGGTGTTCGCCAAGCGACGAACATATTCGCGATCCAGGTAACGATTGATCCAACCAACCTCTCGGCCGGTGGCTTGCTCGATGACACCAACGGGACTCTGAGCGTTATGGGAAGTCTGCCGATGGATCAAGCGGAACTTCATGGTTGGGCCGCTTCGAGGAAAGCTTGAAACTGTGCCGCATCGCCACCCTGGACGAAGAAGGAATTAGGATCGTGGCCCTCAGGCAGGAGTACGCGGCGAGTAGCGATACCTTGTGCCCGGAGACGCTGTGCAAGTTGCTGCGAGGCGGTTTGGCCGCTGCCGTTGTCATCGACATCGAAGGCGAGATAGACCGTGCGCGGGCGATCGCACAACTGTTGAAACTGAAAAGTGTTGAGACGCGTACCGAACGCGCAGGTGAGCTGATGAAAGCCCGCCTGCCACAACACGGCATAGTCGAACAGACCCTCGACGAGAATCACCTCGGGACCTTGCTGCACTCGCTCCCAGGCATACAAGCCACCCTTGGAGCCGCGAAGGAATCGATGGGCGACGGTTGCCGTGATGCTGCGGCCGTAGAGATTGATCACGCGTCCGTCACGGCAGCAGGGGAAGATGATGCGCTGATAGAAAGAGTCGTAGCCCCGGGTATTCAGTAGGCCGAGGTGTTGCAGGAGATCGCAAGCGTGGCCTTGCGCCGTGAGATGCCGGCGCAAGCTCCCGCCCGGGGCGTAGCCGATGCGCAGTTCTTGGATCGCGCCAAGATCATGCAGCCCGCGTTGTTTCAAATAATTCCGTGCCTCGGGGTGGCGGTGGAGTTGTTGTTGATAGAAAGCGGCAGCTTGCTCGAGCACCACCGCAGGACCGGCTGGAGCAACCTCGCGCTGTTGGAGGTAAGCGAGACTTTGCCGGAAGGACAACTGGCGAGACAACTGTATAAAGCGCAGCAGGTCGCCGCCCTGGCCGCAACCGTGGCAGTAGAAGAGATTTTTGCGAGCGTTGACGTAGAACGAAGGGCGGGTTTCCGGGTGCAGGGGACAGAGACCGACGAACTCGGAGCCATGACCCGCAGGCCGCGCAACCCAGTGGTGCTGCCGCAAATAATCGAGCAGTGGCAGGCGCTGTTTGAGTTTTTCCAGATCCTCGCCCACGACGCAGTTTTCCCTCTGGATGCGAACGTAGGAGAAGGCCGCCAGCATTTCCAGGCAAGGATGGTGGGCGGGAGAAATTTCTCAGAGCCGCAGAGGCCAGAGAATTTGCAAAACCGGAATCAGCCCAGAGCAAGGCCCAGCTTCCTGATCGGTTGGATCACCACGCGCTAACCAGTGAGCCATGCGGGCGAGCGTTTGGCGGAAAAAGGAAAGGGCCGGTTGGGAGTGGTCCAGTCCGTGGGCCCAGCGGCGGAGTGTGGAAGGGTCGGGCACGCGGTTCGGGTCTTTGAGCGCAGGCGTGGCCCCTTCCCAGGTACGGTGCTCCACAAAGCGCCGCCGCAATGCCTGGCAGCGCGTCAGCAAACTGTATTGGGTGTAAGGGAGAGAAAGCAGCGGAAGGAAGGTGAAAGTCTTCCTGCAATCGGGGCAGCGACCGCGACGGATGTCGATCCAGTCATGGTGTTCATCGTGAGCCTGCTTGCGACGGCGCCCATGACCGATGATGGAATCGCATTCACAAACCGGGCATCGGCGCAGGATAGCCTCGCCACAGCTCGCCCAATCCGTTTTGAGCTTGTGCGCAAGGACACAAAGTGGGATAAACAAAATCGTACTTCATCGGAGCTCTGCCCCTCCGGCGTCGACCTGCCAAGATCTGAGCCGGAAGCAGCAGAGCTCCTTCCTCCTAAAAAAATCCAACTGGAAGAGAATACAGCTTCTCGGCTACGCCTTTTAGAGGTGTGATTCAAAAGATTGGCCGCTAATAACCTGTATATCGGGAGTTGACCGGCAAGGACGCCTGAACGCGGTTTTTGCGGAGATGTCGAAGATCACTGAGTGTTGAGGCTGGGAAGTAGTCAGTGTGCCGCAGGACCCAGGAACTTGCGCGCTCGTAATTCGCCCCACTCAATCATCGAGCGTCGATCAATCTCAGTGAGGTACGCGGACTCAAGACTGCCCGGTGCGGGAAATGCCATAGTGAAACCACTTGGGGGGCCGAGATAAAGCAACGCATCCGCATGGTCGGAGAGACGCGCGCCCCGTCTGTCAAGTGTCTCGCCCAGTGGAGTTCCTGCAAGCAAGTAGAGAGCTGGGATGCTTGGATGGAGCGAGTCAGTCTCGCTTTGGGCGTCGGGAGTGAGTAAACCCCAGTAATCGAGTAGCACGACGAAAGTGGACCCGGCATAATGAGACTCGACCCGGCTTGTGGCATTACCGGGCTCATTCTGGCTATCGTTTTTGGTGACGTGACCAGCTCCGAGAACTACGAGTGCATGATGCTTCTTCGCAAGCACCTCCTTCGTAATTACGTCGGCGAAGGATAGATTGTTATCCCCGAGCGCAGCCCATTCGGCGTGAGTGTGCATCTGAGACCACTCAATGGCCGTATCTGCTGCAAGCACTCGAAAACGATGCGAGGGCGGAAGGCCTTGATTGACTTGGCGGATCACAGCTAGCCAATTGGCGTAAATGGGTGACTCCCAGCTGGCTACCTTGGTGGTGTCGCGCCAGATATGTTTCACATCGGACGGGGAAACGTCCGCACCCGAAATGTATTTGTCGAGCAGGGCCTGATTGTTTCGGCTGGCAAATTCGACAACGATGTCTTGGACTTTTTCCTGAAAATCCTTGTTCCGAACAAGCTGGACATAAAACTCACCGGCTTGAAGTAGCCAATGATCTTCGCCAATGGCTACCACCGGATGCGTATGGAAGGCCGAGACAATCCCCTGAATAGCGTCGACCGGTTGAACGAGTCCTACGATTTCAGCGGATGTTCTTCCCGCTTGCGCCGCACTCGTTGAGCCGCTGTACAAGTCGGAGCCGGACTTCTGCTCGGTCAAGAGCCGCAACCGGGCTTCGCCTCGACTGAAAGCGCCCGCCAGGGAAGCCTGTAAAGAATACACGCAGCTAAATGTCAAAAGAATACTGATCGTCGAAGCGGCTCCCAGCTTCCAAAGGCCGAAACGGAGCACCCACTGACGAATCAGTGAAGCAAAGCCATCAGTGAGCAAGCCAAGGTGCTGACCTTGGCTACATTCGTCGAAAATCCACAGCATTTCTTCGGCGAAGTGCTCCCTGAACTCGGAGGGATGCATGCAAATCAATGATCGGTAGACGGCTCGAATCATGACAACTTCGCCGGTTCGCGGGCGAAGAGACGCAGCCTCGCCTCCCTGAGCACTCTCTTCAGCCGCTCAAGGTCCGCTTCAAGAATTTGCCTGCCAAGTCGGGTCAACCGGTAATAACGCCTTCGAGGGTCTTCGTTTGCAGACGACTTGCGTATCTCCTTAACTAAGCCCCGGTCCATCAGCTTTTGAAGGTTGTCATACAATGTGCCGGGACCCAACTTGTATTGCCTTTCCGACTGACGCTCTACTTCCCGCATGATGCCGTAGCCATGTCGGTCTCCCGCTGAAAGAGCGAGGAGGATATGCAGAACCGCAGGAGACAAAGGCAAAAGATCACTAAGATCATCGTGTTTCATAGTCGCAGTCCGATATATCGGACTCCGACCTAGTTGTCAAGACTTAACTGCGGGTGTGGGGGAGGCGACATTTTGCTTAGGTCCCGATTTGTGGCGTTCTCGTCAATTTGACCGGCCCGGATTCGCGAGGGATTTCAAGTCTCCGAGAATGCTGTTATACGGCCGAGTGGCTTGACAGTCTGCTCTCGTTCCGGGAGTGCCCTGCCGCTCCCGCTTTTGCTACGAATACGGATCGGGAGTGCCCGGAGGCAGCCGCACCTGTTTCCGGAGCCGGTCGATGAATAGCTTCCAGCGCGGGTCGCGCCGCAGGGCGACAGACTCCGGATCGTACGGCGTGCACACGATCAGATAAGGAGTCCGCTGCTCAAGGGCTTGATCGAGAAGCGGGAAAGCCTCGTCCATTCGACCGAGCCCGGAGTAAACCACCGCAAGATAAAACGGCGGGATGTAGAGTTTCTGCGAGGCCTGCTCCATCTCCGCGAGAATCTTGAGGGCGTCAGCACGGCGCCCCGCCAGCCCATATGCTAGGCCGAGGGGAGCGAGGACAGCCGCAGGTCGGTCGGGTTGGAGCAATTTGAGCGCTGCCTCGAACTCGGGCGCGGCCTGGCCGGGCTGCCCGAGATTGAGCTGGGCGAATCCCATTTGCCAGCGGATGACCCACAACGTCGGATTCCGGTGGCTTGCCCGCTCGCCTTCCTCAAGTGCCTTCTCAGGTTGTCCCTGGAACAGCCACCACGCATCCATGTTGATGTCGTTCCAGGGAGAAAGCGGATCCAGGGCGCGGGCCCGGTCAAGGTGCCGGCGCGCTTCGTCATAACGTTGAAGCGGCTCCCCACCTAGCATCTGACCATACCAATTGTGGGCGGCCGCATAGCCAGGCCGCAGTTCGAGGGCCCTTTCGAAGTGCTGCTGCGCCTTTGCAATATCCCATTCGCCATCGAGGGCGACAAGCGCACGCGCATTGTGAGCATCCGGCAGGGTTCCGTCGAGTTCCAGCGCCTTCTCAGCCGCAGCGACCGCCCTGTCGCGTACTTCGGCTGGCGCAACGAACTCGAACCCTGTGCCGGCCAGGGACCATAGGGCTTCGCCCAATCCTGCCCAGGCTGAAGCGTAGGTCGGATCCCGGTCAATTGCACTCTGGAATAGTTCGATTGCCTCACGGATTTGTTCCTCACGCGTCGCGTACTCGAGCGTCGCCCTTCCCTTGAGCGTGGCGTCGTAGACCTCGGGATCGACACGGCGGGCCGTCTTAAGCCGCTCGCTCTCCTGCGGCGTGACCTGGACCCGGATCTCTGCTGCGATCGCCTGCACCAGTTCCGACTGCAGCGCTAGCACGTCCGTCATCTGGCGCTCATAGTTGTTCGCCCACAGGTGTCGGTCTTGCCGCGCCTCGAGGAGTTGAGCCGTGATCCGCACGCGGCCACCAGAGCGCGTCACCGAGGCCTCGACGATCCCGTCTACCCCTAGCTCCCTCGCGATCTGCGGTAAGGTCTCGTTCGTGCCTTTGTAGTGCATGACCGAAGTGCGCGAGATGACCTTGACGCTCTTGATCTGGGCCAAGCCGGCGATCAAGGCGTCGGTCATACCATCCGCGAAGAACTCCTGGCCTGGGTCGCCGGAGAAGTTCTTCACGGGGAGCACCGCCAGCGATTCGATGCGCGGCGCAGTTGCTCTCCCCAACAAGCGATCACGCCATCCACTCACATTGAGCGCAAACAGCGTGGCACACACTGCTACTAAAAGTGCTCCTGCGACCAGAATCAGATTCCGGGTGCGCCGCTCCCTTTTTTGGACTGGCACCGCGGCTGTGCTTGGCGCGCCCAACCGTCGCAGATCAATCGCCAGCTCTTTGGCCGACTGGTAGCGATTCTCCGGTTCCTTCTCCACACACTTCCCGATGATTCGCTCCAACTCCGCAGATACCTTGGGATTCAGCGCTGTGGGTGGGATCGGAGGTTTACGCATCAGCGCGCCAATCAACTGCCCACTCTGCACCTCCGCGAAGGGACGCTGCCCCGTGGCCATCTCATACAACACGAACCCCGCCCCGTGCATGTCCGTGCGCGCGTCGACCTCTTCCCCCGACAACTGCTCCGGCGCCATGTACGGCAAGGTTCCTGAAATCGAATGTGTTTCGAGTGAGCTTTCTGTTGCGGCCGTTTCCGCCAGCGGTTGCCACAGCTTGGCGATACCGAAATCCAAAATCTTCAGCCGCCCGTCGCTCGTTAGCCGGAGGTTACCGGGTTTCAGGTCGCGATGCACCACCCCGTGTTCGTGCGCGGCGGCCAGTCCCTCGGCGAGCTGCATCCCTAGGCGCAAAACTTCCTTCTCCGGCAGCGGTCCGGCCGCCAGCTTCTCGCGGAGCGTGATCCCGGGAATGTACTCCATCACCAGGAAATCCACGCCCCGTTGCGTATCGAAATCGTAAACCGTGGCGATATGGGGATTATTCAGTTTGGAGAGCGCCAGGGCCTCTTTGCGAAGATGTTTGCGAGCGGCTTCATCGGTGATGGTTCCGGGAGTGAGCACCTTGATGGCGACTTCGCGGTCCAGGTGCGCGTCACGCGCACGGTAGACCACACCCATCCCGCCGCTGCCGATTCTCTCGATGATGCGGTAGTGACCGAACTCCAGCCCGATGAAGGAATCCTCGGGCCGAACCTGGGCTGGCATGGGAAGTTCTCCTTCCCACCTTCTACGGCGAATCATAGGCTTGTGCCTATTACAGGTCAATACACATCTAGACCCGTTTACCCGCCTACTATCTTCGGAAGAATCAGCCCCAGCCTCCGCACTAGCGTTCGAGAACGCGCCGCTCCATAACTTTCGTCTGCATCCAGTGGATGTATAGTGGGGTACCCGGAAACTTGAAATTCCATGTGGACGGTTTCGCTGTTAGGACGTTTTTCAGGAGTTGGCGCGCTGTGTGAATCAAAACAGAAATTCCAGAACTCTCGCTATCCGCCGTCCGAAGAGAAGACCAGCAACGAAAACTCCCCCTGAGATGAGCAGGCTGACGGTGACCGATAGCGCCCCGTAAAAGGTGCACCCAATGAACACAAGCACGGTAGTCAAGATTGTCACGAGAAAATCTAGTTGTCGACAAAATCCCATTTCTCCACTCTTGGCAACATCTTAACGATTCCGCTGTCGGTGCGCCAATGCAATGAGCATACTGTTCCGACGAACGTAGCCGGGAATTTGTAAGCTAACTCCCGAAAAGTAGCGTACTCGTAGAAGTGCCGTACCATGACTTCAAATGGACGCGAACGCTGTCCCGGGACTTGGCGGTTGGCATCAAACGTTCGTCAGCCATTGCCGATAAAATGTTTTTCACCTTTGCGAAATCGCTCATCAAATTGGCCCCGCAAACTTCTACCTTGTCCTTCTTGAGACTGTCCTCTCGAAAATCGAGAAATGTCTGAGCGGATGGGGGTTATATTTCATTCATTAATTCTCGCCGATACACATTTCTCTGACGATGCTCCTCGCGACTCTGTCCTCGATCTTCCGTTGCGTGCTGCCCTTGAGCTCCGAGAACCTGGCTCTGCGCCCCAAATCGGCGTGAAGCAGCTAAAATGGGGAGCGGATTCTCAGGTGGGGGAGGCGAAGCTGCTAAACGGCTGGTCAGTGATTATGCTGCCCTTTTTATTGGCTGCCAACGTTACCCCTTCTCGGGCTCATTTTCATCATTCGTTGTGGTCCCCGAGAACCAGGATTCACTCGTATCGCAGCGCATCGACGGGATCGAGGCGGGCCGCTTTGAAAGCGGGATAAATGCCAAAGAACAGTCCGACGCTCATGGAAACAGCCACGGCCAGAATGATGGACCACAAGGGAATGGATGAGGGCAGACTAGGCACGGCGAGGTTGATAAGGAGGCTGATGGCACTGCCCAACAAAACCCCAATTACGCCCCCCGCGCCGGTCAGCACAATTGCCTCAGTCAGGAACTGCCAGATGACATCGCGGCGGCGCGCGCCGATGGCCTTGCGCACGCCGATTTCACGGGTGCGCTGAGTGACGGACATCAGCATGATATTCATGACGCCCACGCCGCCAACCAGGAGACCGATCGAACTGATTACGGAAATCAAAAGTGCGACCGAAGCGGTAATCTGTCGAAATTGATCGGCGATTTGCTGGGCGCTGGAGATGCCGAAATTGTCAGGCTTGTTGTAGGGCACGTTTCTTCGACGGCGTAGGACCGCTCGGATTTGGTCTTCGGCTTCCATCATCTGACCAGGATACGCCTTGGCGCCGACGAAGTTTTCGTCGTCCTCCGGGATGTGTTTGTGATACGAACGGTACGGCACCATGATGGCTTTGTCTGCCGATTGATCCTTTACGAAACCGCCTTTACGCGGTTCGAGAACTCCAATCACTTCGTAGGTAACACCATCGACCATGACGGGTTTGCTGAGTGGATCCATTTCTGGATACAACGTTTTGGCAATGTCCGAACCAATCACGGCGACATCTGCGCGATGCATGTTTTCGGCATCGCTGAAGAAGCGACCACGTTGTGGCCGCGAATTAAAAACTTCTTCGGTCGTAGGAAGCGTGCCGTTGTAGTCTACGCCGGAAACTTCTTTGCCCAAGTAGCGCGCAGTAACAGGACCACGCCGCGGTCCGTCCTCCAGAAAACGTGGATATAGGCTTGCGGTAACGGTGCGTACGGCTGGACAAAACTCTTTGATGGCCTCGGCATCCTCAAAGCTAAGAGGTTTGCGTTCGCGTTCCTCGGGTGTAAGCCGGCCGGTATGGATGCCTGGATCGAAGCGAAAGATGAATAGGGTCTCGGGGCCGTAGTCGCTCAAGTAGGCATTCACGTTGCCATAGACCCCCACGAGAATGGAGACGACGGAAAGCAAAGCAGTAATACCGATGACCACACCGAGCACCGTTAGAAATGAACGCATCTTGTTCTCGCGTAGAGTAGTGAGGGCCATCCGGGCGTTTTCGCTCATATTCATTCTCATGGTGATCTCTGGTGTATTCAGGCCTCCTGCCGCAAGGCTTCGATGGGTTGCAAGCTAGCCGCCTTCCTTGCCGGGTACACGCCGAAAAACACACCAACGGAGGCGGAGATCACTTCGGCGATAAGGACCGCCGAAAGTGGCACGGACATGGGAATGGAGGTGGTCGCGGTGGTCAAAAGTGCGATGGCATAGGCAATGGCAACACCGATTGCGCCGCCGACGGCGGCCATGACAGCGGCCTCGACGAGGAATTGCATCATGATGTCGCTGCGGCGAGCGCCCATGGCTTTACGAATGCCAATTTCGCGAGTGCGTTCGGTGACGGCGGCGAGCATGACGTTCATGATCACCACACCACCGATGACCAGGAAGACAGAGACTACGCCAACCATGGCGGTGGCGATGACGCCGGTGAGGTTCTTCCAGAGGTCCATAAGGGTTGCCGAATCGAAAATACCGAAGTTGTCGGTCTCATTGGGAGACAAATGACGGCGAGCGCGCATCAAGGCACGGGCTTCGTCCTGAGTCCGCTCCATCCATTCGGCCCCGCGCGCCTGGATGTTGATCCAGATTCCATCATAAGCACCGTATATTTTGAAGTATGTCTGGATGGGGATGTAGGCGAAATTGTCTTGCGACTGGCCGAGGACCGAGCCAATTGTTTTGGCGACACCGACAATTTGGAATGGCCGGCCGTCGATGAGGACTTCGTGGCCGATAGGATCAAGGTTCGGAAATAGTTTGGAGGCGAGTTCGCTGCCAATCATGGCAACCAGTGCGCGACTCTCATCATCGCCGTTGGAGATGTAGCGGCCGTAGGCGGGTGTAATGATATCAATGTCACCCATATTGGCAGTGACCCCACGGATGCTGCAGTCCTCCAGGCTCTGCGAGCCGACGCGAACCTTTCCCGAAGTTCGCAGCTCAACCCCGAGGCGTAATGGAAGTTTCAAGTTCTGTTGCATTGATTCGTAGTCGTCCCAAGTCACCTTTTTGTTCCTGCGGTTAGCCTTAACGAACTCGTCCACGTCGGTGATGATGGGAAATCGAGTCAGCAGAAATACATTGGAGCCGAGATTGGCGACGCGATCGGCGATATAGTGGTCCACCCCAGAGATCAGCGCGATGACGACAATGAGAGTGGAAACGGAAAGGATGATTCCGAGCAGAGTGAGGAAGGAGCGCATTTTGTGCGCACGCAATGTCTCTAGCGCCACGCTGATCGGTTCGCGAAGATGCACTCGCCGCCTCAAGAATGTGTCCTTCTGGACTCCTACCGCACTTCCCTCAGATTTGTGAATTTCTGCATGACCAAGACTACCTCTTTTTGGGCCATTGAACTCAAAACTGTTGGCCAATATCCACGGCTTCGATGCAGCTCTGGTATTTGGCGGAGCATCGCCAGAAACAGATTTGTTTTTGTTATTGAACAAGCCGGAGCAGCAACTGCATTGATTTTCCCGCCGGGCGCTGCCGTCGAACGGTGTCGGGCAAGGGCACCCGGTCGGTTAGTACGTATTATAATGCGACGGTTTACAGGACAAGGGTCATCGAGTCAAAAACTGCAGGTGGAAAGTGTCAGACTGTGTTCCGGACGTGCCCTCCGCCACACTGAAGTTATCCTTGGACCCAATTGTCCGGTGGTCGCCCGGACGTGGGGTACACGGAAACTTGAAATCCATATGGATGTGTTAACCGGGACCTTGAAGGGTCACCGGAGTCGGGAAAGGTCAAACGGAGTACTAACATGCTGTCCATCAGGCGTGTCAACCTCAACGGTCGCCTCGCTCGCTAGCAAATTCGGGGCTGCGTATTCTTGCCAAACAATGAAACCCGTCGGCCGCGAACCGCCCCCAGTCCTGAACTGTTCAGCAAGCTAGTGCGGAGCGTCTGGCTTTGGAGGTTGCCACAATTCGATCGGATTGCCTTCAGGGTCATGGATGCGAGCGAACCAACCGTACGGAGAAGATTCCGGGTCAATCTTGACCGCGATTCCGGCAGCTTGTAGCTGGGTCGCCATTTTGTCGAGATCCCGCACTCGAAAATTCAGCATCCAAACCTTCTGAGGATCCCCGAAGTAGTCGCTCGTCTCTTTGAAGGGAGCGAAAGCGGTCGTTCCTGCCTCTTGCTGCCACGCGGTTTCCCCTTCGCTGGTTGGTATCGGCGAAATCCCCAGGTGCTGCTGATACCAAAGCGCCAACGCTTTCGGATCTTTGGCTCGAAAGAAAAATCCTCCGATTCCGGTCACTTTTTCCATTTCCGCTCCTCCAGCGATCCTATCACGAACAGCGGCCCCCGCAGGCGGAGGCGAGATCTTTGGCTGTGTGGCTGTTTTGCGTAACGGCGCCGACTTGGTTCCGATTCCAGATGAAGCTCGACCCGAAAGCAAATGACAGGGTTCGAAGCAGTTGGCGCCTTTGAAAACGCATCCCATCCTCCTTTGATTTATGTGGTCATGACTGCGGAGGCGGCGGTGGACTCGACAGGGGCTTTGCGGCGGAGGACGGCAGCGGAGATGAGAGTAATGATAAGGCCGACGGGCAGGGGCTCCATGAAGGTGTAGGCCATGTTGACCAAGGGGTTTTGGTAGAGCTGCTGAGAGCGTTGTATGGCAGCGATCTGCGCGGCGGCGGTGGCGGGGTCAAGTGCGGAGGACTGGACCTTGTGAATCTGCGCGGCGAAGTAGCTGTCCAGGAAGTGGGGCATGAAGTTGAAATAGAGAACCTCCCACATGGCGACGTAGCAGACGGTGGTGATGAGGGTGATCAGGATGCCGCAAGCGAAGGCGCGGCCGAAGGAGATTTGGCCGGCGAGGGTGTTGTCGCGGTAGCTGCGGATGCCGAAGTAGATTAGCAGGAACGACGCCACCATGATGGTGTAGCCGAGAACCATGCTGTGGCCGGAGCCGATCTTGTTGGCGAGGAGAAGCGAGCCGCCCATAAGGACGGAGATCATGAGGCCGGAGATGAGGCCGAAGGTAAGGACGGTTTTCTTCATGTGAGGCTCCTGGTGCGAATGAGAATGGGGTCATGATGCGGTGTAACGGGGCCGGATGTCGTCATACTTTCGGATGATTTTGCAGGAATGGAGCGGAAATCGTGCTTTCGGGTGACGCGGTCACGGCAGGAGGCCTAGTTCTTTGCCGCGCCGGACGGCCTGGGTGCGGCGGGCGGCTCCGAGCTTGTCGAAGGCGCGGGCGCAGTGTGTCTTGACGGTGTTTTCGGAAACGAAAAGCTGCGTGGCGATCTCGCGATTGCTGAAGCCGCGGGCGACCAGGGTGAGAATTTCGAGCTCGCGTGCCGTGATGCCCAGGGTCTGCTGGTGGGCCGTATTGGGAGCGAAGGGTTCGAGGGCGGGGGCTTCTGCGGGTACACGCACTTCCCTCACGACGACCGTTTCGCGGATGGTTTCGCGACTGCGCGTGATGCGGAGGCCGAGCCAGATGCCGAAGGTCGCGAAGAGGATGGCGACGAGCCCGGTGTACAGCTCGACGGAGTGCTCGATGATGACGAAGCGGTATTCGGTGTATTGGAGGGTTGCGATGAGGAGGCCGCCGACGAGACCGAAGATGAGGACGTGGCGCTTCATGATCGGGTTGTGACGAATTATAACAGAGACGTGGAGGAAGTGGTTTCACCGGCCAGAAAACAGGAGGGCCGCGGCGTGACGCCCTGGCCCTTTGGAGAAGCGCGAATCGATTCACGATCCCTGCGCAAACGGGGTTCTGGGAAGCGTAAAGATGAGGTTCTGGTCGAGTCGGCCACTCGGGAGTTATCCTTGGACCCAATTTTCCAGTGTCACCTGATTTCATAACAATGCTGGCTCCCTCGACCCGAGTAGACTGTGGTTGATTGACGACCAAAGGCTCGGGAGAAAGGAGCCAGACATGATCATTATAGGCGTAGATGGTTTTTGCCGTGACCGTAGCTTTTCTCGTGCCACTCTGGAAAATTCTACCCCCTTTGGGGTAGAATAAGTCGATGAGCTCCTCAGCGACATATTCACCAGCAGAAGCATCTGCCGTCACCGATCTACCGATTCGCGCGGTTCGAAAACTCATCGACCGCCGACTCGTGCGACCACGGCGGCTTCGGACGGGACGCACGGTCGAGCGGCGTCTCTCCCGCGAGCAGGTGCTGTACCTCCGTTTGGAAGCCAAGGGAGTGCAGCTTTTGCCGATGAGCGCCCGCCGCGAAATTGCGCGAAGGATCGAAGCCGATCCCCAGGCGGACGTTGTATTTCTGGCGGAGGGCGGCGCGGTCCTGATCGAGGTCAAGGCGGCCCGCGAGGAACTCGAACAGGAGTTAGAGAGATTGGAGCGAGCACAGAGTCTCATTGGCCGAGACCCGGAGATTATGGGCGGCACACCGATCTACCGCGGCACACGAATTCCGGTCGAGCTTGTCGCCGATATGCTCGAGCAAGGGGCATCGGTCGAGGAAATCCTCGAAGGATATCCTTCCCTCGATAAGGAGAGGATTGCACTCGCGCAGCTCTATGTGCGGGCTTTCCCAAGACGAGGTCGCCCCGCAGCGCGTCCTTGGGCCAAGCGAAAGCCGATTCACACAACTTTTCACCGCACTGGGCCCGCGAGGCGAACTTGAAGAGCGCCCACCGTCTGGTCGGCAAAGCCGCGGACTCTCGACTCAGTGCCATTAGCGAGTTGCACGTCCAGGTCCACTAACGGGAGCAACACCTCGCCAGCCATCCAGCCCCGGAGGAAGTACTTCCTGCTAGCGAAGACAACCTGACTGGTCGTGCTGTAGGTGGTAACGCGGCCCTGACTATGGATTGTACTTGTCGAGCCAGGCTTTGACTTCGGTGAAGATGTCGCGGCGCTGTTCGGCAAGCCGCGGGAAATGGGGCGAACCGGGAAAGGTGACCATGCGCACGGTTTTGCCGCGCTCGGCGAGGAGAACGAAAAATTCGCGGCCCTGGAAACTGGGGACTCGAATGTCAGACTCGCCGTGGAGAATCAGCAGAGGCGTGGTGACCTGGTCCGCGTGCATGACAGCGGAAAACTCCAGGAAAGGCTCGGCGCTCTTTTCCTGAAGGCGCATGTCGTAATCGACCTGGCTGATGTCGCTAGTGGGAATAAAGCTGAGCCAATCGGTGATGCCTGCTCCTTCGATGGCAGCTTTGTAGCGATGCGTTTGCGTGACGGTCCAGGAAGTCATGAAGCCACCGGCGCTCCAGCCGAAGATGGTTTGGCGGTTGGGATCGGCCCAGCCTTGCGCTATGGCGAAATCAGTGGCGCTGTCGACGTCGCTGTAGGCGCGGTCGCCAAAATGTTGATAGATGGCCTGGAGGAACTCAGTGCCGTAGCCTGTTGACCCGCGATATTGCGGTTGCAGAACGACGTAGCCAAAGCCAGCGATCATGCGAGCAAACAAATCGAACTCCAGCGTGTCATTCCCTTCCGGACCACCGTGAGGCAGGACGAGAAAAGGATAGTGCTTCCCTGCTTCGTAATTCGCGGGAAGTGTGAGAAGGCCTTCGAGTTTTGTGCCGTCTTTGGCGGTCCAGTTCACGATGCGGACTTCGCCGAGAGCGACTTTGGCGAGAGTGTCATCGCCTTCGTGAGTGATTTTTTGAAGTTCGGTGCCCCGGGCGACGGCGACATTGTGGGAGTGGTTTGGATCGCCGACCGTGAAGGCGAGCACTTCTGGCGTGGAAACAAAGGGCGATGCCGCAGGCGGCGAGGAGACGATACCCCCGGGCCAGCGATAGGCGGGTGACACTTTCCCGTCGCGGTATGAGTAGACCTCAGTAATGGTGCCTTTGTGCATGTCCAGCCAAACCGTGCCCCGAGGATCGTTGCTCACACTGAGGATGCTGCCTTCGAGTTTCGGAGTTTGATCCTGAGGCGTGCCGCCAGAAATGGGGACAGTCCATAGATGATCCGGAGTGAGAACATCGGTGGTAGTGCTCGCAAAAGCCAGGTCTTTTCCTCCGTTGGCCCAGGCGATGCCGGAAATGGAATTGGGAATTTCGGCGACCTTGCGGGCGCCAAAGGAATTGCAGACCCAAAGGAAAGAACGAATATCGTGATGACCGATTTTTTGAAACGAGGTGACGACCGCAAGTTGCGAGCTATCGGCAGACCAGGCCAGATCCGAAACTTCTTTCAGGTCGGGACACCACCACGAACCCTCAGAGCCATTTACGCTAGCGACGTAGACGCTGTTGACGTTGTTTTCCACGACGTGGCGCACTTCCGCGAATGGATCGGCCGGACGCGGGTCGGCGGTGGAGGCGAATTTGGTGCCGTCGGGAGAGATGGTGGCGCCGCGAACGCCGTTGGGCAGAGCGATGATGTGCGTGGGTTTGCCACCGGTGATCGGGACAATTCCCAGTTGACCTTTCTTATCGACTTCGTAGGTGCCGTAAAGCGCTGTGCCCTCCCTTGTGAAACCCGCCGGTTCAAACGACTCCGGAAGGTCGAGCTTACGAGCGTTTTCTCCGGAGGTATCAACGAGGCGCCACTCATGCCTCGTCGGACCTTTGTCACCTTCGTAGCTGACGACGTACAGAATGGTTTTTCCATCGGGAGAGACGGACAGGGTGGTGGCGCGATGGAGAACGGAAGAGTCCTCCCACGTGAAGGGATGTTTGTCCTGCGCTACTACGAGTTGAGGTATGCCGATGGCTACGCAAAAACTGAAAGCTGCAAAGGTGATGAAAAAACGGCCAAGAGTAGGTCGATTCATGCGCTGCATTCTATATAAACCGAAGAGAAATAGAAATGCAGGTGTGGTATGCGGGCATTTTCGTGGCGCTCGCTGGCCGATTCCTGGGAACGCTGCAAGTAGCGGACACCTTGCGCCCCGAAGCCATCGGCGCGATCCAAGCTCTGAAGTCGATGGGAATGACAACGGTGCTATTGACCGGCGACGCGAAGACCGTGGCGGAAGAGGTGGGTCACACATTGGGGGTGGATGAAATTCTCTCTGAGCTGCTGCCCGAGGACAAATTGAGCTATGTGAAGCGAATGACGGAAAAGGGCAGCAAAGTGGTGATGGTCGGCGACGGAGTGAACGACGCGCCCGCGTTGATGCAGGCTACAGTGGGCATCGCGATGGGATCGGGCACGGATGTGGCGCGAGAAAGCGCCGACGCGGTGTTGATTGGCAGCGACCTGGCAAAGCTTGTCGATGTCCTGCAGACGGCTCGACGGTGCCGGCGCACCATCATGCAAAACTTCGTTGGAACCCTTACGGTGGACAGCATCGGCATTGGCTTGGCGGCCTTCGGTTTTCTGAATCCGCTCCTGGCCGCATTCATTCACGTTGCTTCGGAGATGGCATTCATTTTAAACTCCGCACGTTTGCTTCCGCCGGCGTCGTCGACTAGCCAATTCTTCGCGGAGTTCTTTCACAGGCCGAGTTCTCCGTTATAATGACTTCCTTGACCGAGGCGCGCTTAGCCACGTAAGCGTCGAAGCGAGAGGAATCTCCTGACACATTCGTAGCAGGTTGTTTTTGCCTTCAACAAGGAATTCTGCTGTTGAATCCTTTCGTTGGTAGAGCATTCGGTCGAGAGCCGAATGCTTGGTTTTACCGCAATTGATCAATTGATCTGCTAAACGGCAGAGATAGCCGGCACAGCTGACTTTTCTTCATCTTCACTAGTCGCGATTAATCGTGATTCGCGCACTCGATGTTTTCTTGGGGAACGCCGAATTTCCTGAAAATATTTGAACTCACTGCATAAACAAGGAGTTAGCTCCCAGGGGAAGATTCGAACTTCCAACATTTCGGTTAACAGCCTTGTGCTTGATTTAATCACAATTGTGCCGGAGCCGAGACAAATCGAGGGGAATCAGCAAATTCTAGCTAAATGGGAGTAGCCAGATTCACCTTCTCTTTGCGGTCTTTATTCACTTTTTGCCGCCATTCATCACAATTCATATGACACTGGTATGACACTTCAAATCTCCGTCTCGGGGCAAAAGTTCTTAAATACGACTCCCGTTCTAAATCCACCGTAGTCGGTCTCATGTCGCCGGCGAGGCCGGGCCGCCGGAGGCAGTCCGGGAGGTACTCGAAGCGGTTGCGAACGATGATATAGATCAGGAGTTTGCGATCGGCCTGTTCAACCGGCGATCCCCTCCAATACTGTGCTCGTCAGCAGCCAGAACAGCCCGCTCGCCTTGGCGTCGCTCCGATACTTAGGGGATCGCCACAGAGTGAGTCCAAGAGCCGCAGCCATTCAAGCGTTGGTCTCCTGGGGTGAACCCCTCAGATGGCACAAATTATTTGGAAACAGTTTCCGTTGCATTGCCGCACCGTTTCTGTCCCGCGACGGTCACTTCCGTGTACCGCACTATACGTCCGCTGGCCCTTTCCTCGTCGTCCAGTGTGGCGGCTTACGGCTAGATCCGCCAGTTTTCTGCTCGCAGCAGCAACCAAAAGCGTGAGTCTTGACTAAATCCCATATTAGACATAGTCTAAATTGTTGATGGACGCCAAGGCGATTAAACGGTCATTCGACGGCAGCGGGTTGCGGTGCACACCGCAGCGCTATGCCTTGATGGCATTCTTGATGGAAGGCAACACTCATCCCACGGCTGCGCAAATCTTCGAAGCCGTGAATCGAGTGGATCCGCGCTCTTCAAGGGCCACGACTTATAACAATCTGCGGGATCTGGTGCAGGCGGGTATCTTGCGTGAAGTGGC
The DNA here is from genome assembly GCA_049686315.1 of Candidatus Acidiferrum sp. Lineage (GTDB taxonomy): Bacteria > Acidobacteriota > Terriglobia > Acidiferrales > UBA7541 > Acidiferrum. Next base: position 23,445 of record JBAVHY010000011.1, read on the forward strand.
CGTCGAGGGTCGCGCCGCGCGATTCGATGCGAAAGGGGTCCGGCATCACCACTTCATCTGCGATCGCTGTGCCAATGTTGAGGATGTGGAGTGGTACGACGTGCCCAGGCCTGCTTCGCGCACTCTCGGTAAACGGATTCTTCGCGAATGTGAGCTCATTTTCCGCGGGCTCTGCACGAAGTGCGCTCCGCGACGCACCTCCCGTTAGTTTTCGAAGGCGCGTGCGCAAGCGCGGCGGCGATTGCGCGAATGGGAACCGAGAATGAGTTTGAAGTTCGTAACAGTTTTTGACTAATTCGGAGGAAGGTGAACACATGGACAAAGAACTCAACACCGCAACAGGAGTGCCAACCGAATCCAAATGCCCGTTCGCGGGCGGAGCTTCCGCGCACACTAACCGCGAGTGGTGGCCGAACCAGTTGGACCTACAGATTCTCCACCAGCGCTCCACCCTATCCAATCCAATGGGTGAGGAGTTCGACTACGCCGAGGAATTCAAGAGTCTCGACCTGAATGCCGTGATCAAGGACCTTCATGTCTTGATGACGGACTCGCAGGATTGGTGGCCGGCCGACTTTGGCCACTACGGGGGGCTGTTCATTCGCATGGCGTGGCACAGCGCCGGCACGTACCGCATCGCCGACGGTCGCGGTGGTGCAGGGGCGGGCCAGCAGCGCTTCGCTCCCCTGAATAGCTGGCCGGACAACGTCAATCTCGACAAGGCGCGCCGCTTGCTGTGGCCGATCAAGCAGAAGTACGGCCGCAAGCTCTCCTGGGCCGACCTGATGATTCTCGCCGGCAACGTCGCTCTCGAGTCCATGGGCTTCAAGACCTTCGGCTTTGGCGGCGGCCGTGCGGATGTGTGGGAGCCCGAAGAACTCTACTGGGGCCCGGAAAGCAAGTGGCTAGGCGACGAGCGCTACACTGGCGACCGTGATCTTCAGAATCCCCTCGGTGCCGTGCAAATGGGTCTGATCTACGTGAATCCGGAAGGGCCGAACGGCAAGCCGGATCCCATCGCTGCGGCCAAGGATATTCGCGAAACGTTCCGCCGCATGGCCATGAACGACGAAGAAACCGTCGCGCTGATTGCCGGTGGTCACACCTTTGGCAAAACCCACGGTGCCGGCGAGGCGGTACTCGTAGGCGCGGAGCCCGAAGCTGCCAGCATCGAAGAACAGGGCCTCGGCTGGAAGAGCAAGTTCCGCTCCGGCAAGGGAGGCGACGCGATCACCAGCGGACTGGAAGTTATTTGGACCGAGACGCCGACCGAGTGGAGCAACAACTTCTTCTCGAACCTGTTCGGCTACGAATGGGAACTCACCAAGAGCCCGGCTGGTGCGCATCAGTGGACTCCGAAGAATGGCGCAGGTGCCGGCAAGATGCCCGATGCGCACGATCCGTCGAAGCGTCACGCGCCGACCATGCTGACCACGGATCTCTCTTTGCGCCTCGACCCTGCTTACGAAAAAATCTCACGCCGCTTCCTAGAGCACCCGGATCAGTTCGCAGACGCGTTTGCCCGGGCGTGGTTCAAGCTGACGCACCGTGACATGGGCCCGATCGTGCGTTATCTCGGGCCGCTCGTTCCGAAGGAGACGCTCTCGTGGCAAGACCCGATTCCCGCGGTGAATCATCCGCTGATCGGGGAGCAGGAGATGGCCGCTCTCAAGGCGAAAATCCTGGCTTCGGGGTTGTCCGTTTCCCAACTGGTCTCGACCGCGTGGGCGTCGGCATCCACGTTCCGCGGCTCCGATAAGCGCGGCGGAGCGAACGGCGCGCGCATTCGCCTTGCGCCGCAAAAGGACTGGGCCGTCAACCAGCCGGCGGAGCTGGCGAAGGCACTGCAGAAACTCGAAGCCATCCAAAAGGAGTTCAACGCTTCTGCATCTGGCGGAAAGAAGGTTTCGCTGGCGGACCTGATCGTTCTCGGCGGCAGTGCGGCGATCGAAAAAGCCGCGAAGGCTGCGGGGCACGATGTGAAAGTTCCCTTCACGCCGGGGCGCATGGACGCGTCGCAAGAGCATACGGACGTCGAATCGTTCGCGCCACTCGAACCGAAGACGGATGGGTTCCGCAACTATATCAACGGCAAGCAGCGCCTGTCGGCTGAGGAGCTTTTGGTTGATAAGGCGCAATTGCTGAAGCTGACGGCGCCGGAAATGACCGTTCTCGTGGGTGGCCTGCGCGTCCTGGGTGCAAATACCGGGAAGTCCACACACGGCGTCTTCACCAAGCGTCCGGAAACCCTGACCAACGACTTCTTCGTCAACCTGCTCGACATGGGCACGCAATGGCAGCCATCCAACGCATCCAATGGCTCCGGAGAAGTCTATGAAGGGCGCGACCGCAAGACGA
>JBAVHY010000012.1:0-21581 GCA_049686315.1 Candidatus Acidiferrum sp.
GCCGGCTCCTGCTCCCGCACCGGCGGCGCCAGCCGTTTCTCCGGCGCATCGAGCGCACGTTCCTGATGTGCCAGAGGCTGACATGGTGGCCAGCTCGACCGCTCCAACTGCTGCACCGGCTCCTGCTATTGCTCCGGCCCCTGCTCTAGACAGCGCTGCCCCGCCGACACCCGCGCCGCAAGCCGCGCCCTCAGCTCCGAAGCAGAGCTACATCGATTCCCTCAAAGACGCTGGCCTAACCAATCTCACGGTGGACGAACTCATCAGCTTGAAAGTGCAAGGCGTCACGGCAGAGTACGTGAAATCCATGATCAATCTGGGCGTGAAGGTGGATGTCGACGAGCTGATTGGGATCAAGGTGCAGGGTGTCACCCCCGAGTATGTGAAATCCATGAAGGACCTTGGCCTGAAGGTAGATGCCGATGAAATCATCGGGATCAAGGTCCAAGGCATCACCCCTGAATACATTAAGGAGATGCGTGCCGCCACCGGGCAGACAATCGGCGGGGACGAACTGATTGGCTTAAAGGTTCAGGGCGTAACGCCGGAATACGTCAAACAAATGCACGACCTCGGGCTGAAAACCGAAGCTGACGATATCATCGGCATGAAAGTGCAAGGCGTCACGCCGGAGTACGTGCGCGAGATGCGCGGCCTGGGCTTGAAACTGGATTCGGACGACATCATCGGCATGAGAGTGCAGGGCGTCACGCCGGAATATGTGAAGGGCATCCAGCAGCTCGGCTTGCATCCGGATACGGATGAGATCATTGGGATGAGAGTCCAGGGCATCACCCCCGGTTACATAAAGGAGTTGCAGGCTGCCGGATTCAAGGTGGACCCTGATGAAGCCATCGGCGCCAAGGTCCAGGGCATCACGCCGGAATTCATCGCCAAAGCGCGCAGCCACGGGTTCAAGGATCTGACTTTGGAAAAATTGATCGCACTGAAACACACCGGGGTTCTCGACGCCGAGAAATAAATCAGGGAGGGACTTCATGAACCGACGGGAAGGACTGACCGCCTACATTCTCGTGGCTTGCACACTGCTAGCAGGTTGGGTATCTCGCGCCGCAGATTCCTTCGACGGGAGTTGGACCATCCACCGCTCCGAAGAACCCGGCAAGGTGGAATTCGCCCTCATCCACCAGCAGCACGGCCACTCTTCCAACCATGAATCGGCTTGGCCACTGAGCGCCTTTGTAGGACTGGATATTTCAAAACCGGGCAAGCAGGAGGTGAAATTCACGATCACCCGCGATGCCGGGCGTTTTGACTGCGAAGGCCACCTGAACAACGGCGAGGGAGCCGGGATCTTCCACTTTTTTGCGGACTCGAAGTTTTCGTCGGAAATGAAATCGCTCGGGTTCACCGGAATCGACGAAGAAAAACAATTTTCCATGGCGGTGATGGACGTCAGCTTGGGTTTTGCGAAAGAAATGAAGGGCGAACACCTGGTGGGCTTGGATACGGACAAGCTTATTGCTTTTCGCATCTTCAACGTTAATTCCGCGTTCATCCACGACTTGCGCGACGCGGGAATCGCGGTCACCGACTGCGACAAGCTAGTCGCTTTCCGCATCCACGGCGTCACGCCAGAAATGGTGCGAATACTTCATGGCGCCGGGTATCAGCCGGACGCGGATAAGCTCATCGCCATGCGCATTCATGGCGCCACACCCGAATGGATACAGGAATTGAAGAAGGAAGGCTACGAGCACGTCGATCTCGATAAGTTGATTGCCTTCCGCATTCATGGCGTGTCACCGGAATTCATACAAAAGATCCAGACCCTCGGCTATAAGCACCCTGAACCCGATCAGCTTCTCGCCATGCGCATTCACGGCGTGACACCGGAATACATTTCGGGGCTCAAGTCCCGCGGGATGAAAGATCTGACCATCAATCAGTTGGTCAGCCTGCGCATCCAGGGTATCGACTAGGCCCATACTGACCCGGGCAGCCTGGACGTGGCAGGCGACGCGCTGCGCCTTCGCGGCTTATCTTTTCGTTGTTTCCTCGCATCCGCTTCCCCTACAATTCTGGACTCGCCCACCGCATCCACGTCTCGGATTCAAGAGGGCGGCAGTGGCCAAAGAGCGCTAGACCGGAGACAGGGGCGCTGTTTTCGGCGGGTGCGCGTCTAAGGACGTCAGGAGCACACACTTGAAATTGAAAATCCTGCATATGATGGGCTTGGTTTTCGCGTTCATCCTTCCCTTCACCACTGACTCGCTTCGAGGGCAGGCGGAAAAGCCCGCCGCCACGCCAACACCTAGCGCGGCTGGTGCAGCGGACGTGGCGAGCCGGGACGCGATCGTCGCTGCTCTTTACGACTCGATCAGCGGCCCTGCGGGTGACCGCGACTGGGACCGTTTTCGTTCGCTATTCATTCCCGAAGCACAGCTCATCGCTTCCTTCAAAAAGAAGGATGGAGGCCTTGGCTACAAGGCAATGACTGTTCAGGGCTACATCGATGGGGCCGGCAAGTACTTCAAGGAACATGCCTTTTACGAGCGCGAGATCTCGCGCAAGGTAGAGACGTTCAGCAGCATCACGCACATTTTCAGCACCTATGAATCACGCAACACGGCCGATGGCAAGCCATTCGAACGCGGAATCAACAGCATGCAATTGTTCAACGACGGTTCGCGGTGGTGGATCGTCGATGTGTACTGGAGCGGAGAAACACCCGAGAGCCCCATTCCCGAGCGCTATCTGTCAAAAAACGGGGAGTGAAGCGCGCGCCGTTGTTCACTACGCTGGTTATAGCCCTTGGATAGCAGGGGTTGCATCCCTTGGAAAGTTAAGTGAGATACTTCATGAGCCGGTCCCAATAGTGCTCTTTCCATCCTTGTTCGAGGTGGTCGAAATCACCCTCGGGGAAACCGATATGATCGAGGACGACCGTGGTCCCGGAGGTCTGCGATTTCAGTGCAAAACGGACGATCGAGTAGACGCCCGGGTCCCAATGGGTGGGGCGCCACGCTTGCACAATTCGCTGGTCGGGAATCAGTTCGACGTTTCGCCCGACGATCTGTCCCCCAAACATGGAAAAAGCACCGCCCTCCTTTGGGTCAATATCGGCTGGCATACCAGAGAAGGCCGCGAACTGCTTGGAATCCAGGAGCGCTTCGTAAATACGCTTTGGGCTCACATGAAAACTCATTTCGTCGCGAAGAGACGTGCGCGACTGGTTAGCCGCCGCGCCCGGCGCCTGTTTCATGGCCTGTTGCTGACCCTTTCCCCAGATATCGAAACTGCCAAGCAGGCTTCCGATGGCGATGGCAATACCGGTGACTACTTGACGGCGCGTCGGTGAATTGGACAGTTCTGGCTCATTCCTGGTCTCCGTCATCGCTGACCTCCAGATTTTTTGGGTTCAACCATGCCTGCATAAAAACACGGGAAGAAACTATGTTCAAGAACATATTTTATTGAATTGCGCGACGCGTGCATGGCCGTTTCGCTTCGGCTTGGCCGCTGGGATAAGCACAGAAAATCCGGGGAAGGAAAGTCGAAGAGGGATTCCTCACCCCGCGGACTCAATTCACTTCGACTCCGCTCCCCTCGAAGCTCGGGGCAAACAGCGCAGGCGGAATGAGGCGACTGGATTCGAGCGAAGTAAATGGCTAGCCCGCGCCGATTCTCCCGACCTTAGCGTACGCTCAGCTGACCAGTGCCAACGTGTGCGCGCAAGCGGTACTTACCTCCGGCCTCGCGGGAGATGGAGCGGAACAGCCCACCCTTCGAGTCGCCAAAAATCTCCGCATCCACCTGCCCAATGTTAACCGACATATAGACGTGGCCGTAGTCTTCCGGCTTGTCCACGCCGATGGTCAGTTGGCCGGCATGCAGATCGAAATCCTTATTCCCAATGACATCCTGCACGCTTACTTCGCCCGCGAAGATTCGCGCTGACAGGTCGGAATTCTTGGGGACGTGAATGATGATTTCCAATTCGTTTCGTGGGCCGCCGGTCAAATGAAAGTCCGCTACGTTGTTGGTGACGGAAAGGCGTCCCTTCACGTCCTGAATCTTGTCAGCGTTCCTCCCGGCCAGATCCACGGTAATTTTGTTGTCATCCGCTCCGACGATCAAAATCTCGCCGGAACGCACGTGCAGCCGCAAAGGCATGTTCGAGGGGCAGTCGAACTCCATGTGCGGTTTGCCGGCAAGAACGATTTCGGACTTGGCGGTGGCGAAAAAGGCCGGAGCCGTGAGACCAATCAAGACGATCGCGAGGAAGAGTCGTTTCACAGATACACCTCCCAAAACTTAGCTATGATACGAGGATGTCCAAGGGGATGTTTCCCTCTTTCTACAGGAATTCCTAGCAGCACACTGGCAGGTTCCGGCCCAGGAGTGAAAGGCAACCGCACCCCAAGTACTAGTCCCAGGCTTGCGGGATTGGGGGGACAGCGCCTTGTCGACTGAAACAAAAGGGACAGTTCTGACGTCCCCAGAGCAGTGAGACAATCCTGGTTTTCAAGCCGATTCATAAAAGGTCACTGATTTGTCCGGGCCGCACAGGCAGCTCGGTAGGATTTGGAGAAGAGAGGAGCGGTGCGATGAGCGACAACAGAGGAAGGTCGGCGGGCCTGGGGCTGTGGGGATTTGGGAGCATGCTGGCGATTACGCTGTCCTGGAGCGTGCACCATTCCATTCTGTGGATGATCATTCACGGGGTATTCAGCTGGTTTTATGTGTGTTATTACGCGTACATGAAGTGACCAGGGCCGGAACTGGCATTTCCATTGAGGCATCAGGCGGGGACCTTACTGTTTGCGCATCCTGCTTGTCAGCCCCTTAGAATTTTTGTAGCATTTTCCCCACGTTGAGTCCGCTGCCCCCGCGGGCGGGCCATGATCGGCCTACGGAGCCAACAAAATCGAATCACCCGCTAGATTGCAGGCCATGACTCTGCCACTAGAGAGATGCGAGTATGTTAGAAGGGACTGAGTTAAAGGGGTGCGCTACCGTACGCCCGGGCTATGCTTCACTGTGGAAGCTGCTTGCAAGTTTATTCCTCGTTGCTATTGCGATTTCTTTTGGATTTGCGGATACCGCGCCCGCGCGGGTGTTGTTACCAATCGAGGTCTTGGGCGCAGACGGCACGACGGCAAGCAGGACCGTCACCCTTCAGGCTGGGCAGGGTGAACTGACGCGATCTCTCTGGCTGCAGATTCATGGGGTGCGGTACGCGGAAGAAGCCAGCGTCCAAATCAACAACAGTGCCTGGATACCGCTCAACAACAACACCGTTGCAATCGCTGAGTCCGGCAAGAGTTATGGCGGAATCGGCGGAAGCTTTGCCACGCTCGTAATGACTCTCCCCCTCCCGAGCGGCACGGCAATCGATGGCGCGAATATAATCCGCTTCCGGTTCAACCAGACCGACGGGGTCGCCAGCGGCTATCGCGTGCTTGGCTGGAACCTCCTGACAATCGAGGGCAGAAAGATCCTCCCGCCGGAGGAATTTGTGGAGGATGCGCCCGAAACCTGGACCCCGCCCTTTTCCGACGCGGCTTCGATTCAAGCAGGAAAAGGACTTTGGGAAACAGCTTCACTGGTGGCTAGCAACCTGCCAGATAGTCCGAGGATTCAGGCACACTGCGCGGACTGTCATGCTCAGGATGGGCGCGATCTGAAGTACTTCAACTTCTCGAACGGAAGCATTGTCGCGCGTTCGCGCTTCCATGGTCTGTCCACCCTGCAGGGAGAGCAGATCGCGAGCTACATTCGTAGCTTGCCAGTTCCCAATCCGGGCCGCCCATGGAACCCTCCTTACCAACCGGGGCCCGGGCTGGACAAGCAACCGATCTCCAGTTGGGCAGCTGGTGCCGGACTCGCCTGGGTCCTCGACCGGGACGAGGATGCCTTGCCATATCTGGTCAACCAGCACGGGGCGCGGCCGACCGGGGCAGCCGCAAATCCACCGAGAAATGCTCCCGACCTCCATAACCTCACCGCCCAGATTAGCCCTGACATCTTTCGTCCCGATGGCAACCTCAATCCTCGTGAGATCCCGATCGCCCTACAACTCCCGGATTGGAGCGAGTGGCTGCCACGCATTCATCCTAAGGATGCTTGGGGACCAGCTTTTACCGACAGCGAATTTGCGGCATTGTACGGCGGGGACACGACGCCGGAGAGCAAAGGCAAGAGTGGCCGGAAGCCGGCCCTGCGCACAGTTCTGGCAGGAGCAGAGGCTCCTCCGGGCCACAACATTCGCCCGGTGGCGGAGGCGTTCGCGCGGTGGTCGCAAGCGCGACGAGCCTTCCTCGGACGTTATGCCAATGCAAAAACGGAATGGTCCCCGGGGTTGACGAACAAAGTCTATTCAACCCAGCTATGGCAGTTGGTGAAGACGTGGGAGATGATGCAGGAGTTTGGGCTCGAAGAACGCGGACACGACCTCTTTAAGTCGACGGCAGATTCGCGGACATGGTGCAATACCATTCCAGAGGAGATTGCACCGCCGGAAGCCCACATCCCGAATGGTCCGGCTGGAGTTGGCGGTAGTGCGCTGACCAACGAATACTTCACAGCGTCGTGGTATGAGCTGCAGATCGTCTTGAATAGCGGCAATCATCGACACCGGGACCGCGCCCCGGTGGACTGGGTATACATGATTGGCCAGTTCCTCGACCTGTATGGTCAGACACACCGGCCGGAACCGACGCGACTCCTTGTCGCCGTGACCAAAGCGCTGCAATCTACCGATCCGCACTTGGGCCCCGATGATGTCCGGCAGGGTTGGCAACCCGATCAAAACGTCGACCCTCGAATCATGGTCAGCCCTGTTTGGGCGCCAATCTTTAAACCACTGCCTATCGAGGTGCATCAGGCTCTAACCGCGTCGGTACTTACGGCGTGGATGGACAAGAATCTGCAGTACCCTATGGGGAAGTACTTGCCGCTTGGAGTGATGCGGCAGGCTTACGCTCAACCTCGCGCGTACGGGGACATCACGGGCGGAAAGGTGTGGGGGGCATCGCAACAGTTCCGCGAGGCCGGGGTGTCGGCTGAAGTTGTCGAGCGTTTGCAGCAATGGGGAATTGTCTTCAGTGACCGCGCAGCGCGTATTCAATATTAAAGGTCCGGGCGCCGCGCCAAGCGTTCTGCTCGATGCCGGTTCCAACAGTTCAGTGGCCACTGACTTTTGGCAAATTCCAATGCTGCCACATGCTGATCACCCGCAGCAGGAAGCATACTAGGCCGCCGACAAGCGCCGCGACCGTCGGGCTTAGACGCAGCTTGCGTCCGAGAATCATGACCACGGAGCCAGCCAATGCGGCGGTGGCGTAAACGTCCGCTTCAAGGACCCTTGGAACACGGGCCAGGAACAAGTCGCGAATCGTGCCGCCGCCAACGGCGGTGACCGTGCCCAAGAGTACGGCGATGAATGGGTGCATGTTGTGCAGCAAGGTTTTTTCTGTACCCGCAATCGCAAAGAACGCCAGCCCTGCCGCGTCCAGCACCACAATGAGGTTCATGGGAATGGCCTGGACAAAATGATGTAGAAAGATGACCAGCGTGCCGCCCGAAAAAGCCACTGCGGCGTAGCGCCAGTCGCGCAGCGCCGCGGGGGGAACATCGCCGATCAGGACGTCGCGAGCAATGCCGCCGCCCAGGGCGGTCGCAAATGCCAGGACCATCAGTCCCAGCAAGTCGAGATTCCCGTCGATCGCTGAAATCGCACCTTCTACCGCGAACAGCAGCGTCCCTGCCATGTCGGCGGCAAACAGAATCCTGTCGCTTTCGAATTTCACGGAGACAGGCCCCAGAGATAGAACAGACAGTGTACCGCTGACTGCTTCCCCGAGCGGAACGCAAATCTGCGACAATCGAAGCGAACCTGAGGGACTCTGGCGAATAGCAGAAAATGACGGGGAGTCAAGATGAGCGGTCATGGGCGGAGTGGGGGAGAAATACCTGTTTTGGAGAGCGAACGGCTGCGTTTGCGTGGCCATCGGCCAGAAGATTATGAGGATAGCGCGGCGTTGTGGGGCGATCCGGAGGTCACACGATACGTCGGCGGGAGGCCACTGACAAAAGAGGAGGTATGGGCGCGGCTGCTGCGCTACGTGGGACACTGGGCGTGGATGGGATATGGACTCTGGGCGGTTGAGGAGAGGGCGACAGGAAAATTCGTTGGCGAGGTGGGATACGCGAACCACAAGCGCGACATTCAGCCATCGTTAGGGGACATGCCAGAGTTAGGCTGGGTTCTGGCCACCGAATCCCACGGCAAAGGCTATGCCACTGAGGCTGTGCGCGCGGCAACAATTTGGGGAGACGAACGATTCAGAGGCCAGCGAACCGCCTGCATCATCCATCCGGAAAATGTGCGTTCGATGCGCGTGGCAGAGAAGTGCGGGTTCAAGGAATCGGGACGCGCCACCTACAGAGGTGAGCCGACCCTTGTATTCTCACGGTGACACCGGAATCGGGGCGCGCCGTTAAGCAAATCTGCGAAAATCATGAAGGTATGGTAACGGAGCAGGACATCCAGAAGGCGGCGGAGATATTGCGCTCCGGGGGCCTGGTGGTTTTCCCGACGGAAACAGTGTACGGGCTGGGCGCGAATGCTTTGGATGCTACCGCAGTTCGCAAAATTTATGCGCTGAAGGGTCGGCCTGCGGCGAGTCCTTTAATCGTGCACGTCGCCAGCATCGAGCGGGCCCGCGAGCTTGCCGCGGAGTGGCTCGAGGGCGCGGAAAAATTGGCGCGGGAATATTGGCCCGGGCCGCTCACGCTTGTTATGCCGAAGAAGGCGGTGATTCCCGACCAGGTGACGGCCGGGCTGCCTACCGTGGGACTGCGCATGCCGCGCCATCCTGTTGCGCTGGAACTGCTGCGCGCGGCACAGGTTCCCGTTGCGGCCCCTAGCGCCAATCGTTTCACGCAACTTTCTCCCACCACGGCGCAGCATGTCCGCGAAGCATTTGGTGACGAAACACCTTTTCTGCTCGACGGCGGGCCGTGCGAAGTCGGCCTGGAATCGACGGTGATTGCCGTGACGGCGGACGGTCTGGAAGTGCTACGGCCGGGGATGGCATTCATCAAGGATGCGACCGCACCCGAGGAGGCCTCCGAGCCCGTGCACCGGTCGCCGGGACAGCACAAGAAACATTACAGCCCCCGCACGCGCGTTTTGCTTGTGAATCATGGCCGTCTTCCACAGGAAGGCCGGGGCGCGTATCTCTGGATCGAACATGATGCCATCGCGGCCCGCACAGTGCTCATGCCCGCGCAGCCACAGGAGTATGCGGCGCAACTGTACCGCCGCCTGCACGAGCTAGATCATGAGGGCTTTGAGTGGATCGCAGTGGAATACCCACCCGATACGCGGGAATGGGCCGCCATCCGCGACCGGTTGACGCGAGCCGCGTACTAAGAGATGGGGTAATTTGGTACCGCAAGGTTACCTGCCGCAAACAGTCAAAAACGCGTTAAAATTTGGCCATCCGCACATCAGGAGGATTTCATGCAACAACCGTCCTGGCTTCGCGCCGCGCTTCTGTTAGGACTTCTGATTGCCGCAGCCATTTTAGCGTTCAGTATGATCGGCCTGGTGAGGGCGCAAAACGCGCCGGCTGGCGACAAGCCGTTTGTCATCGAGTACTACTACAAAACGAAATGGGGCCACGCGGATGAATTCATTTCGCTTTTCCGAAAAAATCATTACCCGGTATTGAAGAAGCAAGTGGAGATGGGTCGCCTGCTGAAGGTTTCCGCGGTCGCGCCGGTTTACCATACGACAGAGGATGGGCGGTGGGACTATCGGGTGACTATTGTTTATAAAAACGCCGCCGTAGCCAATGATGGGTACGATTCCGCGCCGCTGTTGAAGCAGCTCTTCCCCGATCAGGACACTTTCAAGAAGGAAGAGCAGCGCCGATTCGAGATTCTGGATGCGCACTGGGATCTGCCGATTAAGGACGTGGATTTGGAGGCAAAGTGAGGCTACAGAGGGATTCCTTCCGCGGCCCCCGTTCCCTTCGACTCCGCTCAGGGCAGGCGGAATGACGAGCCTTGTGGTGCTTAGGGATCTCTATAGATTGTCCAGGAAGAATTGGGTTAGGCGGGTCCAGACCACCTTGCGCGCTGGGGCGTCGCTTACGCCGTGGCCGCGACCTGGGACGGCGATTACTTCGACGTACTTGCCATCGCGGATCAGGTCATCCACTAGGGTCAGCGTATTGGAGTAGTGCACGTTGTCGTCGCCGGTTCCGTGCGCGATGAGCAACTTCCCTTTCAGATTCGCGGCGTGGTCGGCTGGGGAACACTCCTTGTAGCCGGTGGAATTCTTTTGCGGCAAGCCCATGTAGCGTTCCGTGTAAATGGTGTCGTAGAAATGCCAGTCCGTCACCGGTCCACCCGCGAAACCAACCTTGAATAAATCGCCCGCTTCGAACATGGCGTGCAAGGTCATGTGTCCACCGTAGCTCCATCCCCAAATGCCGATGCGCGAAGCGTCCACCCAGGGCTGTTGCTGGAGCCAGGCAACACCATCGCGCTGGTCGGAGAGTTCCTGGGCGCCAAGGCGGTGATGAATGGGTTGCTCGAAGACGTGTCCGCGCCCGGCAGAACCACGATTGTCGAGAGCGAAAATGACGTAGCCCTTCTGTGCCATCATCTCGTGCCACAGGAGAGTGGGACCTCCCCAGCCGTTCAGCACCACCTGGGCGTGCGGACCGCCGTAGGTATAGACAATCACGGGATATTTTTTGGCGGGGTCGAAATGGGGCGGCTTGATCAGAAAACAGTTGAGCACAACTCCGTCATGAGTGTTCACGGTAGAGAAATCGGCCGGGGAGAGGTGGTATTGGGCTAACTCCTCGACTTTATTCTCGTTCAGGGTTGCGGCCTTAGTGCCGTCCACGCGATAGAGGTCTTGCCGCGGTGGGACTGCCGCGTTTGAGTATGTATCCACGAAGTGATGCCCATCGGGCGACAGGTTCACCGAGTGCATGCCGTCCTGTTTGGTGATGCGGGCAAAGCCAGTGCCGTCCAAAGCCACACGATAGAGGTGCCTTTCGATTGGCGATTTCTCGGTCGCCGCGAAATAGACGAGGCCATTCGCCTCGTCGACGCCATCCACATGACTCACTTCCCAATCACCCTTGGTGAGTTGCGTGAACTGCTTCCCGTCGAGGCTGTAGAGATAAAGATGGCGATAGCCGGAGCGTTCGCTGGACCAGAGGAAACGCTTGGCGTCCTTCAAGAAGCGCAGATCGTCAGTAACATTAATCCAAAACGGATCTTTTTCGGCGAGCAATGTTGATGACTTACCGGTGACGGAGTCGGCGAGCAGCAGGTCGAGCACGTTTTGTTCGCGGTTCAGGCGCTGGATGGCGAGATGGCGAGAATCCGGCAACCAGTTCACACGGGGAATGTAGATGTCCGTTTCCGCGCCGGTATCCATCACGCGCGGCTCTCCACCATTTAGAGAGGCTACCAGGACACGAACAACTGGATTGTTCCCGCCCGCGACTGGATAGCGCTGCAACTCGGCTTCGCCGGTGAACGATTCAAAATTGAGCAGGGAAAATTGCGTGACCTTACGCTCGTCCATTTCCAGATAAGCAATAGCGGAGGAGTCTGGCGCCCACCAGTACGCGGAGTAAATATCCAGTTCCTCGGGATAAACCCAATCGAGTTCTCCTTCGCGGATTTCTTCCGTGCCACCGGTGGTGAGGGCGCGCTCTTTGCCCTCAGCGGCGCTGACCAGCCAGATATTGTGGCCGCGCAGGAAGCTTACATATTTTCCGTCCGGGGATATTTTCACGTCGGTCAGATCTTCTTTTCCGGACACAAGTACGCGACCCGCTTGGGTTTTCAGGTCGTACCAGGCGAGAGCATTGGGTCCCTCAAAAAGCAGCGCATCGCCGCCCGGAGCCCACTGGTATTGAGAGGGAGCATGGCGGCCAGCGCCTGTGGCCTGAGACTGTTTGCTTGGAGGCGCGGGAAGAATGGTCTCCAGTTTTTCTGGGGAGATCAGAAGCGAGCGCTCACCGGAAGATGGGTCCAAGGCCCACAGTTCGGTCTTGGCATCCTTGCCGGTGCCTTTCGTTTCCAAGAAGGTAAGTCGCTTGCCGTCGGGAGACCAGGCGATTCCCCGGGTGAGGCGTCCGCTGAGGCTTGGCTGTCCGTAGATGCGGTCAACCGTGAGGTCGCCGGGTTGGGCAGCCGGCACTGCCTTTTGTTGCGCCAATGCGAATTGCTGCGTCCCGAGAGCACATATGGTGAGAACGATCAAGATCGTTGCGCGGACAAAACGGTAAGATTGCATAGAGCCTCCAAAAAAACGTACACATCGCTTCGACTGCCTAAAAAATTGGAGAAATGCTAGGCCACTTTTCTTTCAAACCAACGGAGACACCGGGAAACATTCCAAGGTTGAGATCCTTCCGCGATCCTCGTCGGATCGCCCTCAGGATGACAACATGCTGCTGTGTGTTGCGCAAAATTGCGGCTCACGACGTCTAGCCCGGGGGCCAGCGGAAATTGCGGCCACCGAGGAGATGCAGGTGAAGGTGAAAGACGGATTGACCGGCGCCGCTGCCGTTGTTGAGCACCGTGCGATAGCCCGAAAGAAGATTGCGCTCCGTGGCCAGCTTGGCGGCAACGAGCTGCAGTTTCCCGAGAAGGGCTTGATCCGCGGGAGAAGCATCGTGCAAAGCTGCGAAATGTTTGCGTGGGCAGATTAGAACGTGCGTGGGCGCCTGCGGGGAAATGTCTTCGAAGGCAAAAATATCATCGTCTTCGTAAACAATTTTCGAAGGGATTTTCTTTGCGCCGATCCTGCAGAACAGGCAGTTCTCATCCATTAATTGACTCCTGAGGACTTGGCGTCATCCAGCCGCACGACAAATGGTGTGAAGCCTTCCTTGACGCGGAGCTGCTCGCCAAAATCGTGGGCTTGGTCTTCTCCGGAAATTTTCCCGACACGCACGCGATAGAACGTTGCGTCTGGAGAATCATACTGCTGAATGAAGACGGGAGTGTAGGAAAGGCTGAGGCGATCTCGCAAGCGTTCCGCGTTGGCACGCTCACGAAAGGCGCCCACCTGCACGGTGAAGAACCCGGCGGTGACATCCACGTTGCCGAGAACTTCCAGGTGAACGGGAACTACGCCTGGGCCGACGGATTCGATTTCGCGCGCGGCGGCAAGCGAAAGATCAATGATGCGATTGTCGATGAAGGGGCCGCGATCGGTGATGCGCACCGTGGTGGTTTTTCCGTTGTTCAGATTTGTGACGCGCACCATGGTTTCAAAGGGCAGGGTGCGATGCGCCGCGGTCAGCTTGTACATGTCGTAGGTTTCACCGTTGGAAGCACGGCGACCGTGAAAGGGAGTGCCGTACCACGAGGCGTTCCCCTCTTCCGTGTAACCTACGGGAGCAGGCGTTGGCGGAGTTTTTGAATGCCTGGCAGGGGATGCTGGCGCAACGTCTGTGGACTTCCTGCCGCTTTCGACCGTGGCAGGCGGCGCGGCTGAAGGCTGCGCAGGGGGCGGCTCGGGATGGCTGGTAACGGGACGCCGGCCAGCGCAACCGGTCGCGAGAATGGCGGTGATGAGCAGCAAGGCGTGAGGTAGGGAGCGAAAGAGCCTCACGGCTTAGGTTCTTGTTCTGGTTCTTGCGAGGATTGCGGTTTGCTGCGGGCGGCGACGCGCGATTCCAACTTCCTGGAGGCTTCCGCGAGCTTTTCTGAGGCTTCGCGAAGAAATTGTGCGGTGCGCTTTTCGGCTTCCGGCGCGACTTCCTCTTCCACATATTTGCGGAGGCGGGTCAATTCTTCATCGAGGCGCCTGCCGACTTCTTCAAATTTGTCCATAAGCTCCTGCGCCGGAATGCGCGGCGCGTTTCCGGTATTATAGGAACGCGAGAAAGAGGCTGCAAGGAGGAGTATTGCCCTTACCCTACCAGTGGCAGATGCGCGTTCAGAGATGGAAGAGCCTGTTTAGCGGATTCTTTGGCGGCGGCGAAAAGAGGCCACAACTTTGCCCGGCATGCGGAGCGCTTGTGGGCATCAGTGCAACGCGATGTCACGAATGCGGCACGAGCTTGCGATTTTCGCTCGCGGCGCTTAGCAAAGGTTTGGCAGGAGTGTTTGGCGGGCATGCGCCGGCGACCACCGGGATCGTGATCGTGAACGTGATCGTGTTCGCGACAGAATTGATGGGGACGATGAATGCGGGCAAAACCGGCGGCCTGAGCATTTTGTGGGGGATGGACGGAGAAACGTTGTACCGGCTGGGAGCGTGTTTTGGTCCAAGCATTTTCGCGGGGCATGAGTGGTACCGCCTGGTCACGGCGATGTTTTTGCACGGCGGTTTGATTCACATTGGATTCAACATGATGGTGTTGATGGATTTGGGACCCATGGTGGAAGAGGTATATGGATCGGCCCGGTTTCTGTTTCTGTACGTAGCCATGGGCATAGCCAGTTTTCTTGTGAGCGGGCTAGCAGGACATTTTTCCGTGGGGGCCAGCGGAGCGATCCTCGGACTGGTCGGGCTGCTACTTGCGATCACCACGAAGCGCGGCGGGATGTACATGAAGGAGTTGCGCTCACGCCTGATCTCGTGGGTGGTGACAATTTTTGTGCTGGGCTTCTTGATGACTGGGATGCGGACAGACAATTGGGCGCACTTTGGCGGGTTGGCCGCAGGATTTCTGCTGGGGAAAGTGTTTGCGGACCGCCTGCCACAGGCGGGAACGGAACGCACTCGGGCCTACGCCCTGGGATGGCTTGCAGGGCTCATCATCATGGCAAGTTTTGCGCTGATGATCTTGCACTATCGAGATCAACTGCCGATGTAGGAGCGATCAGCTGCAAGAAAGAACGGATAGGGCGCCGACCAGCCGGCCTTTTTCTTACGAGGCGTGCAGGCGGCGGGCGACGACGAAGGCGTAGTGGAAGCCGGAGATGGTAACGAGGGCAGCGACCAAATAAGCGAGATAGTGGATGATGATTGGCGCCGGATCATGGGGAAAAGCAGCGGCAAAAACCACAAAGAAGACGAGGGCGATTTCAAACAAAGTGGTGGCTTTGCCGAGCAAGCTGGGGGGAAACGGCCGGTATCCTTGGACAATGAGAATGACGGCAGCCACGACCAGGAGCAGAATGTCGCGGCTCAGAACCATCATGGTGAGCCACCAGCCGATTTTTTTCTCCATCGCCAGAACCACGAAGGAAGAGGAAAGCAGGAGCTTGTCCGCGATGGGATCGAGATACGCTCCGAGAGCCGATTTCTGTTGCAGGGTGCGAGCAAGGTAGCCGTCAATGGCGTCTGTGAGGGCCACAAACACAAGGACGAAGAGCGCCCAGCCGTATTTTTCATAGAGAACAAGAATCAGAAAAAACGGCAGGAAGCCGAGGCGCAAGAGCGTAATTTGGTTGGGTACCGTCCAGATGCGGACTTTCATTGAGAAAAGAATAGCTCAAATCAGGCGAATTGGGCGAGGTAGTCGAAGAGCGAACGGCCAATCTTGCGCTGGAAGATTTCGGCCATGCTGGGAATCGAGCCGGACGGCTCATCGAGAGAGATGCGCTCGATGCGCGTCATGGGAAAGAAGACCGTGGCAAGACCGATGCGCTCGGCATCCAGCTGATTGATTTCACTGACAAAATGGTCGAAGGAGTTGAGGTCAATGCCGCGGATGGTGGCGCCACTGGGATTGATGTCGAGAAGGATGCCCCAGATTTTTTCCTTGGGGGAATGCAGGCTAATGATGACGATGGAATTGGGGTTCATGGGCGGCCTGTAGGAGCACCTGTATTTAGTCTACCGCACGGCTTTCCGCAATTGGCGGGGCGTGGCAGGGAGAGTGACCAAGAAGAAACCAGCTGCTTTGGGCGCTCATTTTGCAGCCGCTTCGTAGGCATGATTCAACCAGAAGAGGGCATCACGCACATCGGCCTCGGAAGCCAGTTCGAAAGAAAACCAGCCTTTGCCGGGCACGCGGGTATGGGTGTCCATGCGAGGATCGCGTTGCGCGAGCTTCAATAGAACGGGCGACATGGGGTTGAATTTGACGATGAGCGAAGAAGAACTGCTAAAGCCCCGCGTCTGCGGAAGAGCAGCGAACACTTTACCCTTACGATAAAAGAACAAAAAGCCGAACATTCTTCTCGTGGTGATTCCCGGCAAGGAGTTCAACTCTGAAGCCAGCAGGGCAGACCATTTCTTCATCTCGTCGGAGATGGGGAGGAACTTGGCGCGGGAGGTGCGGGCAGATTGCGGTTTCATCGCGCGCTTTCTTAGTTCCATAAGTTCTACAAGTCGTGTGTCAGATCCGGTTCCTGGTCGCCGCATTCACGGCCGGGTGGCGGGTGAAAGGGTCATGTCAGCGAATTGGGTCCACTGACCGGACTTACTTTTGGACTGCATCAGCCACCGCCATTGTTGGGAGTCGGGCAACCAGCGAAAGGTGGTATGAAAGGGAGCATCAGGGTACTCGAAGACGAAACGGATTTCGTCGCCCACGTGCGTGCCGTAGCCCAGGGTCTCCGAGAAACGCCCACCATAGATATCGAGCCAGTGAGCGACGTAGCGCTCGCTGCTGTTGTCAAAACCAACCATGATGATTGCTTCGTAGGGAACTTCGCCATCGCGCGGCGGGTTGGGATCCTTCTCATGAATGCGGAAAAACTGATGATTCAGCACCCACTCTGCTTGCACGGCGTGGTCGGCAGGACGACCCATAACTTTGCCAACCAGTTTCCAGTTGCCTGCCAGATTGTCAAGGAACGCATCATGAAAGATATGCCTGGGACCATCCAGATCCTGGCTGAGAGAAGAGAGTGGAGTGGACGACGCCAGCAGAAAAACCAGTACAAAAGGAAGAGAGGATCGTCGAAGATTTATAAACGTGGGAAACCTCCAATGCTGGACGACAGTGGTAACTATTCTACATCGAGACGGGCATGGGAGCGGGTCCACCGGGAGGAAGAAGTAGATTGGGCTCGGTGAGGGATTGGACTTCTTCGACGCTGGTGTCGGGAGCAATTTCACGCAGAAGAAGGCCCTGCGGCGTGACATCGATAAACGCGAGCTCGGTGACGATGTGATCGACAACTTCGACGCCCGTGAGGGGCAGGGTGCACTTTTTCAGGATTTTGGGTTTGTTGTCGCGGGTGGCGTGCTCCATGGCGATGAAGACGCGCTTCGCACCGGCAACGAGGTCCATGGCGCCGCCCATGCCTTTCAGCATTTTCCCGGGAATGGACCAATTCGCAAGATTCCCCAGTTCGTCCACTTGTAGCCCGCCCAGAACGGTGAGGTCGATATGGCCGCCGCGAATCATGGCGAAGGAATCAGCGGAAGAAAAATAAACCGTGCCGGGGATTTCGGTGACGGTTTCCTTGCCGGCATTGATAAGGTCGGGATCGACTTCGGATTCGAGAGGATACGGGCCGACGCCGAGCATGCCATTTTCCGACTGCATGACAACATCCATTCCCTTCGGAACATAGTTGGCGACGAGCGTGGGAACGCCGATGCCAAGATTGACGTAGTAGCCATCGCGAAGTTCCTGGGCGATGCGGCGGGCGATGCGTTCGCGTTTTTGATCTTCACTCAGGCTCATGAGTCACTTCGACACCTTGACGCGAAATGAGAAGCCGCCGCTTGCAAGCTCAGAACGCAGCAAATTTGGAGATTCGATGGTATTTATTGAGAAGACCTCAGAAATTGGAATTGGTTTGCGATCGCATTTTTCAATGTCTTTGCCTTCCTCCGTCCAGAGGAATGGATAGAAGGAGAAGGCCTGATCCCCGCTGAGGGCCGACACCTCGTCTTTCCAACCCTTCCAGCGAGAAGCTTCATAAAATTTGGCGAGATCAGAACCGAGTGACCAAACCAAGAATTCGCTATAGCCCATCCCATTCATTGACTCCCAACGAAGCGTCTCCGGAGAAAAGTAGAAGATATGCCCTTCGGACGGACCGAATGCACCGCCATTTACAGCAAAAAAACCACCAACAACATCATCCGCGATAAGCCAAAATCCGAGCGATTTGCCATCAGGAGTCGATGATCGGCCTTGGTTCCAGGCGGGCATGGAACGAGGAAGTTTGGGATGACCGGACCCGAGAAAACGAAGCCATCCGTTGTCGACCAGGAGTCCTCCGGTGTGATAGATGATGGCGCCCATTGGGCTACGAGTAGTTACCTGGGTATCGACCAAGGCTTGGGCCTTTTGGTCCTCGTGAGGGGGAAGAATTTCGACCTGATTTGTCGCGGACATAACCCAGCTCAGGACCGTAGGCCAGGCGGATTCATTTGCGTCTAAGAATTCCGAGATTGCGCGTTTAGGAGACAGGGTGTAAACCTCGCTAGGGCAAACAATATCATACACGGCGAGCTAAATTTTTCTTGTGGTGCGTTGTTCGATGCGTTTTTCGAAACGATCGCCTTGAAAAATGGCATCGACATAAATTCCCGGAGTGTGCACCTGGTCGGGTGGAAGCTGGCCGGGCTCGACGAGTTCTTCCACTTCCGCGATAACGAAATCGGCGGCGGTGGCCATCATGGGGTTGAGGTTGCGCGCCGTCTTGCGATAGATGAGGTTGCCCCAACGATCACCTCTCCAAGCCTTGACGAAAGCGAAATCGGCGCGCAAGGCGCGTTCCAGGACGTGCATGCGGCCGCCAAATTCGCGAGTCTCTTTGCCCTCGGCCACCACAGTTCCAAAACCAGTGGGAGTGTAAAAGGCGGGAATGCCCGCGCCACCCGCCCGCAGGCGCTCGGAGAGAGTACCCTGGGGATTCAATTCCAGTTCGAGTTCGCCGCTGAGCGCGAGCCTCTCGAATAGTTTATTCCCACCGATGTAGGTGGAGATCATCTTCTTGACCTGGCGGGTTTGCAGCAGCAGGCCGACGCCGCAGTCCTCCACCCCGGCGTTGTTACTGACAATGGTGAGGTTTCGCGTGCCTTTGCGGCGGACCGCAGCGATTAGATTTTCCGGGATGCCGCATAGGCCGAAGCCGCCCACGAGAATTGTCATGCCATCCAGAAGATTCGCGAGCGCGGCGTCGGGTGAGGCGATGCGTTTATCCATGGGAGGTTCTAGGGCGAAGTGTACCGCAGTTGACGAGGGCCGGGAAGGAGGACCTCCGAACTAGAGGCTACGCAGGAGTTTGTAGAGTTCGTTGGCGGCGTCGAAATCGGCTTCGAGGTCGCGGGAAGCGAGGCGCTCGCGGATATCTTCGAGGCGGCGGGCGAGGAGATCGAGAGCGGCGGAGAGCACTTCGCGATTCGTAAGGACAATATCGCGCCAAGTGGAATAGGGGCTGCCCGCGAGGCGAAGCGTGTCGCGGAGTCCGGGGCCGGCCAGCGTGATGGGCAGACCGTTTTCGTCGAGGCGGTCGTAGAGAAACGAGCCGAGGGCGATGGCGGCGAGTTGCGGGAGGTGCGAGGCGAGGCCAACGGCGTAGTCATGCTGCTGCGCGCCAATCCAAAGCGGCCGGGCGCCGAGTTTTTCCAGGATTTTAACAAAAGCGTTGATGCGGGGATCGTGGGTGTCGTCCGCGTCACCGATCAGAGCGTAAGTGGCGTCCTGGAAAAGATCGGCGTCGGCGTGCGCGAACCCGGCTAGTTCGCGACCCGCCATGGGATGGCCACCAAGGAAGATTGGGCCGACCTCCTCAACGAACAATTCGGAAGCGGCATGCCAGATGCGCTGCTTGGTGCTGCCCGCATCCGTGACCAGTGCGTGGGGGGGAGCGTGTTGCGCGAGTTCGGGAAGAAGATCGAGAGTATTGCCGATGGGGAGAGCGATGTAAATCAGATCGGCGCGGCGAATGGCAGGTTCCAGCGATTCAAAGAAGCTTTCGTCAATCGCGCCGGATTTGCGCGCTTCCAACACGACATCAGCGCGGTCCCACCCAACGATGTGCATGTCTGGCGTGTACTTGCGAAGCGCGCGGGCGAAAGAGCCGCCGATGAGGCCGGTGCCGAGGATGGCGACACGTTGGATGAGATGGGGCATAGCTAGCCGACAGTCTACAGCCCACAGCTTACAGACAAAACCAAGAAAAAATAGCGCGATTGTGAAGACGGTGAGTTGGCAGACTTTCGTGGAGATAGAATTACCGATGGTGACATTAGAAATGGCAGAATGCGGTTGAACATAGTCATCAGGTGAGGTGGCGGTTGACGGCAGGGGCGATGATGCGCAGTTCAGCCATGAGCTGAGAAAACTCAGGGGGCGTGAGGGATTGTGCGCCATCGGAAAGAGCGTGATCCGGATCGTTATGGACTTCGATGAGCAAGCCATCGGCGCCGGCGGCAACGGCGGCACGAGCCATCGGTGGGACTTTGTCGCGGCGACCGGTGCCGTGGGAAGGATCGGCCACAATGGGAAGATGGGAGAGCTTTTTGATGACGGGGATGGCGGCGATGTCGAGGGTGTTGCGCAGATAGGTTTCGAACGTGCGGATGCCGCGCTCGCATAAAATAACGTTGTAATTTCCGCCGGAAAGAATATATTCCGCGCTGAGAAGTAGCTCTTCGATGGTGGCAGACATGCCGCGCTTGAGCAAAACCGGCTTCTGCACTTCACCGAGAGCGCGCAGGAGAAAATAGTTCTGCATATTGCGCGCGCCCACCTGGAAGATGTCGACGTAATTGCCCATCATCTGGATTTGCGAAGGATCCATCACTTCGCTGACGACGAAGAGCTTGTATTTGTCGGCGGCGGCGCGCATGAGTTTAAGACCTTTTTCGCCGAGGCCCTGAAAGGCGTAGGGCGAGGTGCGCGGCTTGAACGCGCCTGCGCGCATAATTCTGGCGCCTGCCTTGCAGACCGCTTCCGCAATGGCGTTGATTTGCTCGGCAGACTCGACCGAGCAGGGCCCCGCAGCGACGACAATTTCGGGGCCGCCGATGGTGACGCCACGGCCGAGATCGACGATGGTGCCTTGGGGCTTGAATTGGCGGCTGGCGAGTTTGAAGGGCTGAGTGATTCGAATGACTTCGCGCACGCCTTCAAGCAGTTCAAAATCGCGATGATCGAAATCGCGATGAACGCCGACAGCGCCGAGAACCGTGTGTGAAGCTCCGGTGGAACGGTGCACATCAAAGCCGCTAGCAACAATGCGATCGATGACGATCTGGATCTGCTCGTCGGTGGCGCCTTCTTGCATGACAATGACCATGGCTAATCCTCAATCCTGGAGATGATCTGATGGGGAAAATGCGCTCGCTTCCCTTTGAGGCTCGGGGCAAGCAGAAAGCGGCCTCTGCACACGCTAGAACTCATTTCGATTCCTCCTCGTTGGAGGACTCGCCATACATGGCAACGCGCTCGGCGGAGCGCGCTTCGTCAACAATGCGCTCGAAGAGGCGGCGGATGGCTTCATGCGAGAGCGGTCCCTGGTTATTGTTTTCCGCGTTGGCGAGGACTTCTTTCTCGCGGGCTGGTTGATAGAGCGGAATGCTTTCCTGCTGCTTCAAGTGGCCAATTTCCAGGGCGCACTTGCAGCGTTCGTTCAGAAGTTCGACCAGTTTCTTATCGATTTCATCCATGCGGCGCCGCCAGTCGGAGATGTTCATGGAGCGG
>JBAVHY010000013.1:0-15293 GCA_049686315.1 Candidatus Acidiferrum sp.
CGCGCCTTGTTATCCGCAGTAGCGGCGGCCGCCGCAGCCTTCAAAGGTGGCTTGTCTGTCACCGCGCTTGCGTTTGCGTTTGCGCTTCCGTTTGCGCCTGGAGTTGGCGCAGTGTGGCCTAAACCTGGAATTTCCATTTTCTTGCGCAGAGTGGATTCCAGCTTGTCGCGGATGTCCTTATTCTCTTTCAGAAAAACGCGGGCATTTTCGCGCCCTTGGCCCATGCGTTCACCGCCGTAGCTGAGCCATGTGCCGCTCTTCTCGATGAGGCCTTGGTCCACGCCGAGATCGATCAGATCTCCTTCGCGCGAAATCCCTTCGCCATATAGAATGTCGAACTCCGCTTCGCGGAATGGCGCGGCCACCTTGTTCTTCACAACCTTCGCGCGTGTCCGCGAGCCCACCACGCGGTCGCCTTCCTTGATCGCCTGGATGCGGCGAATGTCCACGCGCATCGAGGCATAAAACTTAAGTGCGCGCCCGCCCGTGGTTGTTTCCGGATTGCCGAACATCACGCCAATCTTTTCGCGAATCTGGTTGATGAAAATCAGGCAGGTCTTGGACTTTGACACGATTGCGGTCAGCTTCCGCAGCGCCTGAGACATCAGGCGGGCCTGCAAACCCATTTGCGGGTCGCCCATTTCGCCTTCGAGTTCGGCCTTGGGCACCAACGCCGCCACCGAGTCCACCACCACCACGTCCACGCCGCCCGAGCGGATCAGTGTTTCCGCGATTTCCAGGGCCTGCTCGCCGTGGTCCGGCTGGGACACCAGCAAATTGTCCACATCCACGCCCAGTTTGCGGGCATAGGAGGGATCAAGCGCGTGTTCCGCGTCGATGAACGCCGCCTGTCCACCAAGCTTCTGCGCCTCGGCGATGATGTGCAGAGTCATGGTGGTCTTACCGCCCGATTCCGGCCCGTATATCTCGATCACGCGCCCACGCGGAAATCCGCCGACGCCCAGCGCCGCATCCAGCGACAAGCATCCCGACGGAATCACGTTTACCGGCACCAGCACATCTTTGCTGCCCAAGCGCATGATCGAGCCCTTGCCATATGCCTTCTCGATCTGCGTGATCGCCGCTTCCAGCAACTTTGCTCGTTCATCTGTCATTTCACACCTCGGTGGAGGAAATTAGGAATCTTTGCGGATGGGTTTTCGGGTTCGCCCTCTTGAAGCCAGCGCCGGGACCTGCGCCGCTTCTCCGGTACGTTACGACATGGGTATATTACCAATTCGTACCAGAGATTGCTACCTTTATTTTCCCATCGCCTGCTTTAACCCTTCAACGGCTGCACCCATGCTCCAGGTCGTGGTCGACCTGCATTGAGAGCGCCGCCCGCTCCCGCTGGTCCCACTCGGCCTGGTCTTCCCGGGTCAGCCCACGCAACCGCGTCACGTACTGCCCGCGGGTGCGCAGTTCGAGCAACTCGAATTCGAGTCTCTCACGTTCCACACAGCTTAGAACACTGCTCCGGAGGTCGGTCATAGGGCATCTGTTGAAAACTGACAGGGCCACCATAGCGTAAAGGCGAACAAAAAGCAAACTGTATTTTCGCCTAGTATTCGCCTTAATCGGCTCTCCTACTGACCGTAGGCGTAAAAACCCCGACCGGATTTGCGGCCCAGCCAACCGGCGGCGACATACTTCTTCAGGAGTGGGCAGGCGCGATACTTGGGGTCGCCCAGGCCTTCGAGCAAAACGTGCATGATGTCCACGCAGACATCCAGGCCGATGAAATCGGCCAGTTCCAGCGGGCCCATGGGGTGATTCATTCCCAGCTTCATCACCGCGTCCACCGCTTCCGGGGTGGCCACGCCTTCCATCACCGCGTAGGCTGCTTCGTTGATCAGTGGCATGAGGACACGATTGGAGACAAATCCCGGCGCGTCGTTTACCGCCACCGGCGTTTTCCCCACTTTCTTGGCCAGTTCCATCGTGGTCTCGAACGCGGCGTCGCCGGTTTGCAGCGCGCGAATCACTTCCACCAGCACCATCACCGGCACGGGATTCATGAAGTGCATGCCCACGAAGCGGTCTGGCCGCTTGGTCATGGCCGCCAGTGCGGTCACGGAGATAGAGGACGTGTTGCTCGTCAGGATCACTTCGGGCCGCAGCAGTTTGTCGGCTTCAGCCAGAACGGCGCGCTTAATCTCGACTTTTTCTGGCACCGCTTCCACGGCAAAATCCGCCGCCACAATCGCCACCATGTCGGTCACGGGTTTCAGCCGGCCCAGCACGGCTGGCCTTTCCGACTCCGCCAGCTTGCCCTTTTTTATTTCGCGATCGAGGTTTTTCCCAATCGTTTCCATTCCTCGCTGCAAAAAGCGTTCTTCCACATCGCGCAAGATCACGCCGAACCCGGCGCGTGCAAACACGTGCGCGATGCCATTCCCCATGGTTCCCGCGCCCAGCACCGCCACCGTCTTGATCGAATCGATGGACACGAGTGAACCCTCCGAGTTCTCGAGGCAAGCCCCGTCGAGAAACCCAGCATGCATGCCACTTGAACCAAGGTCAAGCAGGCTTCCGGGCAATCGTTTTGCGGCTGCTCTTACTAGAAGGGAGCGCCGCAAACCACGCCGCCACGGTCGCGAACTTTTCGTCTTGGGACCACGGCGCGCCAAAAGGACGCCCAAGCTCCGTGGCGCGCTTTAAAAGGCTGGGAGGCGGCATGCGAAGAACGTTTGCGGCCTGTTCCAGAAGTTCGCGGTCTTTGATGCACGCTACAACCAACCCACAGCGTTCGCTGGCATGGAGCAGACACTCGCGGAAAAGCTCGCCGTCGGCGGTGTGAATCAGCGCATGCGACGCAAGAATCTTCTCAAGCTCGGGGAGTGGTCTTCCGGAAGCCAGCAGAAGCGCGCTGCGGTTCAGTTCGTATCCTAGTACTTCCAACTCAGCCTTCAGGCCGTGAATCGCGCGATACGCCAGGTCCCTGGCCTTCGCCTGTGATTGCGAAATGAATTTTCGCGCCTCCGGCAACTCCATTTTTTCTGCGGTGTGATACGGTTGCCGAAATGTGTAGCTAAACGTATCCACCAGGTGCACACGCTTACGATGCAGCACCACCGGCGCGCCTTTCTCCAGGCACACGGTCACCACCGCACTCCAGCCGGAGTGCACACGAAACCCTACGGCCGCTTGTTTCATGAGAGCCTCCGGAGTAGAGGAAACGGAGGTGGCTAAGGATGCAAGCGAGTAACGGCGAAGTCAAGCAAAACCGTCTGCATTCACTCGGGCGGCTGGCCTTCCACTATTTCGCGCACGATTTCGCGCGCCCGGTCCTGGTCTTCGGGAAGAACATACAATTCTGCCTTGTTGCCGCTTTGTTCGTTGCGGCAGCGAATGCCGTTCTCGTGCAGCGCCGCCACCAGAAATTCGCACGGTTCACCGCTTTCGGTGCGCCACACTCTGACGGTGGCATCTTCCGGATACCAGTCTGTCTCCCCACCCGTGCTGGGTGGCCCGGGGATGTCCTGTTCCGGGGCCGGTGTTAGCGTTTCCGGCAGTTCTCCCTTGAAGCTCCTTGGCCTTTGCGGCAGACCCTGCAGTTCCTGCGCCCCCACATCCTCCACATCGTCTGTGCCGTACGCATCCTTTATCACCGTCTCCGCCCTTTCGAACATTGAGAAGGGGACACCGACCTCGTAGGCGGGATAATTTCGCAGGTTGAAGAGATGGTCGCGGCGGAAAACCGTATGGTGCGGAATCCGGGCTTCATCCAAAACCGTGCACAGTTCGGCGTGCACGCGCGCATCTTCTCCTCTCCAGAAGGAGCAAAATGGATCCTCGTTCGGGTCTCCCGGCTCCTCCATCGAGCGCAGTTCGATCGCCGCTTTCGGCAATTCCCACACCAGCTCGACGTCGCAATCCGCGCAGCGCGCGAACCCCTGGCGATATTCCGCTTTGCAAAGAGGACAAAACATTTTCGCCGCCGCCCGTACAGATACAGTCCCTAATACTTCGGCGTCACTCCGAGATTATAGAAGATAAAGGAGTAGATATCCGCTGTGGTCTCGATCGCCTTGGTAGTGCTGCTGGCGCCGTGGCCGGATTTCGTGTCGATGCGGATCAAAACGGGGTTCGCGTGGTTGGCCTCGGCCTGCAGCGTCGCGGCGTATTTGAACGAGTGCGCCGGCACAACGCGGTCGTCGTGGTCGGCGGTGGTGATCAGCGTTGCCGGATACTTCGCCGCGGGTTTGATGTTGTGGAGCGGCGAGTAGGCATACAGCGCCTTGAACTCGTCTGCGTTGTCACTCGATCCATAATCCGCCGCCCAGTTCCAGCCGATGGTGAACTTTTGAAAGCGCAGCATGTCCATCACGCCCACTTGCGGCACCGCCACCCGAAATAAATCCGGCCGCTGGTTCATGACCGCGCCAACCAGCAGCCCGCCGTTCGAGCCGCCGTTGATCGCCAGATGCTCGGGAGAAGTGTACTTGTTCGCGATAAGCCACTCCGCCGCGGCGATGTAATCGTCAAACACATTTTGCTTTCTAACCTTAATTCCCGCCTCGTGCCAGTTCTCGCCATACTCACCGCCGCCGCGCAAGTTGGCGGAAGCGTAGACGAATCCCTGCTCGAGAAGCGCCAGCCGAAGAGAATTGAAGTTTGGAGGGATGGTGATGTTGAATCCGCCATAGGCATAAAGCAGCGTGGGATTCGCGCCATCGAGTTTCAGGCCCTTTTTGTATACCAGGAACATCGGCACGCGCGTCCCATCCTTGCTGTTGAAGAAAACTTCCTTCGTCTCGTACTCCTCGGGATGGAACCCGGGAATTTCCGGCGCCTTGAACACGCTGGACTTCTTCGCCGCCAGGTCGTACCGAAGCACCGTCGAGGGATAGTTGAACGACGAGTACAGATAAAACACCGAAGTGTCCCCGCGATTGCCCTGGAATCCGGAGGTGGTTCCCACGCCGGGAAGCGCAATCTCGTTTTCCAGCTCCCCCGCGAAGCTGTAGACGTACACGTGGCTCGCCACATCCTTCAGGTAGGTCGCAAACAACTTTCCCCCCGCGGACCTCACGTTCTCCAACGCCTCGGGTTTCTCCGGAATTACCTCCTTCCACCGCGCTTTCGGATTCGCCGGATCGTACAGCACGACCTTTCGGTTGGGCGCTTCATGGTTCGTGGCAATTAACAACTTGCCGTCCACGTCATCCACCACCTCGTAGCTGTCATCCGTGATTTCGCTCACGATCGGGGTGAACGTCTTTTCGTTCTTCGAGACGTCTCGGCAATACAACGCGTTGCCGCGCTTCCCTTTGCCGCGATCATCGATCATCAGAATCGCGAAACGCTCATCATCCGTGGTGCGGACAACGTGAAATCTCTGCGGTTTGGCCTTGTCCTCATACACCAACTCGTCTTCCGATTGTGGTGCACCCAGTTTGTGGTAGTACACCTTCTGGAACTCGTTCTTCGAGGAGAGCTCATGTCCCTTTTCCGGTTCATCGAACCGGCTGTAGAAAAATCCTTTCCCTGCCCACGCTCCGCCTCCAAACTTCAGCCATTTCAAATCGTCCGCTAGATCCTTTTTCGCCGCTACATCCAAGACATGAAGTTCTTGCCAGTCCGATCCCCCCACCTGCATTCCATAGGCGGCATAGCGCCCGTCGTGCGACACCTCGAAGAGCCCCATGCGCGTGGTGCCGTCAGCGGAGAATTTGTTTGGATCCAGCAGTACCTCTGGTGTGCCGTCGAGGCCCTTCTGCGCGTACACCACGTTCTGATTCTGCAGCCCATCGTTCTTGGTGAAGAAGAGCGGCTCACCCTTGCGGAACGGCGCGGTATATTTTGGATAGTTGTAGAGCTGCTCCAGCCGCTGCTTCACCTGTGCGCGATAGGGAATCTTTTCGAGATACCCGAACGTGACTTTGTTTTCCGCTTCCACCCATTTGGCGGTCTCTGCGGAGTTGTCGTCTTCGAGCCAGCGGTAGGGGTCAGCCACTTTGGTACCGTGATAGTCGTCCACCTGATCACCCTTGCGTGGCTGTGGG
Organism: Candidatus Acidiferrum sp.; assembly: GCA_049686315.1. GTDB lineage: Bacteria > Acidobacteriota > Terriglobia > Acidiferrales > UBA7541 > Acidiferrum. The sequence continues at coordinate 6,009 of JBAVHY010000013.1, forward strand.
TAATCGGGAGTCTGCGAAAACAACGGAACGGTGAGAACCACAAGACCGAGCAGGGCGAAAACGAATCGGGCCAGTCGAGGTTGGAACATCTTCTTCATCGCGTCCTTCCTTTCGACGTAGGAATTCACCTGAGCAAAGCTTCTGGCAGGGTCCTATTGTCCACGAAAAAGGGACTTGACAGATTTAGTTTGTATGGCAGACTAGTTTGCGCGAGGACGCATGCCTGCCACTCTCTCCCCCACCCTTCAGGCCAAACGGCGTGCCTGGCATTCCTGGTTCGACGATGGAATACCTTCGATCGTCGCGAGTGCGGGCTGCTTGTTGATGGCCTTTTTTTTGTTCTATCCCGGGACCACGCCGGGCTCAACTTTGTCCATAGCCATGTTTCTCATGACACTGTTTCTCTACGGAGCAGTCATGCTCCGCCATCGGCAGATTGTCGATTGGCTCAAAACCAGGATCACCTATCCGCGCGTAGGTTATGTGGATCCCCCAAACTCTGCCGAGGATGCTGGCATGTCTCCTGAGGTTACCGTGCTTTCCATGCAAGCAGCGAATGCCGCGCAACAAGAGCAGGCACAGCGAACGTATGAGGGGAGAAAGAAACAATTCTGGCTGGCACTTGCTCTCGCCCTGATCGCAATTTGTGCGGGAATGTTCATCCACTCGCCCTGGGCCTGCTTTGTTGTCAGCCTGCTTATGGCCACGGGGCTGTGTTTCATTGCTCGCAACGAACGGCGGGCGTCGTGGGTTTTGCTTGTTGGGTTACCGATTGCGGGGTTTGGTCTCTCCATTGCTCTTCCGCGCGGAATCGCCGGGCCGACGCGGTTTGCCTATCTCCTTGCCTGTGGTGGCCTTCTCCTATTTTTGGACGGAGCGGTCAGCCTGATCAGGTTTCTGCTTCGCAACCCGCGGCCATCGTCGACGGCGCCATGAGCGGGAGCGGTATCAAAGATTTGTCGTCGCTCGACCGCGTGATCCACGAACCCGCGCGGCTGATGATCATGACGATTCTCTACGCCGTCAAGGAAGCGGACTTTGTCTATCTCCAGCGGGAATGCGGCCTCACTCAAGGCAATGTCTCCAGCCACCTATCGAAGCTTGAGGAAGCCGGGTACCTGGTCATCTCCAAAACATTTAAGGGTAAATACCCGTTAACCATTTGCTCGCTGACGCGGGCGGGTCGCCAAGCCTTCGAAGCCTACCAGGAGAAGATGCGGTTCGTGACCGACAAACCGTCCGGCAACTCCCGCTAGACCAACGACATAGCCTCCACGTTAAGCTGCGTCTTTTTGCCCGCTTCACTCGTACCCAAGGTAGTATGAGCACACAAGCAATTGCGCTAACGGCTTCGAGGTCCCCGGTACTCTTCGCGGGTCTCATGACAGACTCAATGCAAACCATTGCGGATGGCCTGCGCCGCCGCGATCCCGAGCTGCTGGACCGGTTGATCGAGCAATTTCAGCAGCGACTCTATCGCTACCTGCTTTTTCTTACTGGCGAACCGGCGTTGGCGGAAGACCTCTTCCAGGAAACCTGGATTCGGGTGCTGGAGCGGGGCCACCAATACAATGCCAAGTCCAAATTTGAATCCTGGTTGTTCGCGATTGCGCGCAATCTGGTGATTGACGCATCGCGGAGTAAAAAAATCCGTAGCCTGGACGAGATGGCCGATCCGGAATCCAATCAGCCGTACGAGCCGCCCGATGAGCGGGCCGTTTCGGCGTTGCAGTTGCTGGTCACCCGGGAGAATGAGCAAGCGGTCCAGTTTTCGCTCCTGAAGATTCCGTCCTATTATCGCGAAGTCCTATTGCTGCGGTTCCAGGAGGAGCTTGGCCTGGAAGAGATCGCCACGGTTCTTTCGACGCCACTCTCGACCGTAAAATCGCGTCTTTATCGCGGGCTGGATGCCTTGAAATCCGCTTTGCCGGAAGGTGCCGCATGAGCGAAAACCTCCATAGCCGCGCCCAGAAGCTTTTGGCGCAATCACTGGTCGAAGGACTGGGGCCCGCCGAGCAGTCCTTGCTTGACGCGCACTTGCTGGAGTGCGCCGAGTGCTCGCGGGAGGCCGACCGCACGTGTGAACTGCTGCGTGCTTTCCGCAACGTGCCGGTGGCCGCGCCTCGGGATCTTGCGGCTCGCACACAACTACGAATAAGGCTGCGCGCGCAGCAGATCGCACAAACCTCCAGCAGCGGTTTGCTTCTCTGGGTCATTACCGCGGCAAGCTGGTTGCTCGGCGTCTTCAGCGCGCCGCTGGTTTGGCGCGCCTTTGCCTGGGTTGGCGCGCAGTTGAACTTGCCGAAGCCGGTCCTGGAATTTGGTTTTGTTCTCTGGTGGGCCGTGCCCGCACTTATCGCCGTCGGCGCTGTCTTGCATCAGAGGGGGCTCAATTCTACCTCGGCGTCAAAACAGCGGTGAGGGCATGAGGATTTTGTTCGACTAGAGAGGAAGTAAAGAGCCATGAGTCAATCATTCAATGAACGCCTACGCTTGATCCGTTTCCGCCGGAAGCGCGAACGCGCCAAGTTTCGTGAAGAGCTGCGCGTCGTCCCCAAGTGGCTGGTGTGGACCTGCATCACACTGTACATTTTGGCGCTCATCATCGGGACTACCGTCAACGTTCATAACATAGAGACGGGAGGTCCTGTCTTCCCGGACGACAGCTTCCGTTCTCAAGCTGAGCTTGCCTGCGTGGCGCTTGGTGCCGCTATTACAGCTGGGGCCATATTTTTTTCAGTTTGGCTGTTCATGCTCGGCTATGTCTATTGCGATGCAAAGCGCCGCGGCATGCACCCCGGCCTGTGGACGCTCCTGGTCCTTATCCTTTCACCGGCTTATCTCCTCATTGGGCTAATCATCTATTTGCTGGTGCGCGAGCCGCTGCCGTTTCAATGCCCGCAATGCGCCACGACGGTTTCCGCGCGCTTCAATTTCTGTCCCAACTGCAAATACAACCTGCACCCCGCCTGCCCACAATGCCAGCGCGAAGTTTCCGATGACGATAAGTTCTGCCCTTATTGTGCGGCCGAACTCCACCACGCTCCCAAGGCCTCTGCGGACACTGTGCCCAACAGCAATCCTCTTGCGTAGTCTGGGTTTCCAGCCTCTCGAGCGCCATACGTCTCGGGTGACCTGAGAGTGCACCCGAGACGTGACAGAAGAATCCTAGCCGGGAAAGGAACATTTCCCCTCTTGGCGTCGTACTTCCCACAGAATCATCCATCCCAGGAAAGTGAGAACTCCATGAAAAAGTTCTTTGCTCCGTTAAGAACCGCTCTAGCCTTAGCTTTGCTCGCCTTGTTCGTTGCGCATGTGAACGCCCAAGCTGTCCCAGCTCTCGAAAACATCAAGTCCCAGGCGGAGCTCGACAAAGCCGTCGCGGCTCTCGATACCACGCTTTTCGATTCCTACAACCGCTGCGATTTGGAAAAGTTCGCGTCCTTCTTCGTCGACGACGTGGAGTTCTACCATGATCAAGGTGGGGTCACTCTCGGCAAAGAAGCTTTGACCGATAGCGTAAAGAAGAACATCTGTGGACGCGTGACCCGCGAACTCGTCCCGGGGACTCTACAGGTGTATTACATGAAGGGCTATGGCGCGGTGGAAATGGGAGTTCACCGCTTTCACCATCCGGGGCACGAGGATACGGAACCAGTCGGCGAGGGCAAGTTCATTCATCTATGGCAATACAAGGACGGCGCCTGGAAAATAACCCGGGTCATCAGTTACGACCACCACGCCGCCGCCAAGTAGCCGCCGCGTGACTCCGTGGACGCGGTCGTCACATGAGCTCGACGGCAAGCGCGACGGCGTTTCCTCCCCCAAGGCACAGTGCCGCGATGCCGCGCTTGAGGTTGCGCCGCTGCAATTCGTAAAGCAGCGTCACCAGGATGCGCGCGCCCGATGCGCCGATGGGATGGCCCAGAGCTACCGCTCCGCCGTTCACATTCACTTTTTCGGGATTCAGTTTTAGCTGGCGCGTGACGGCGATCGCCGCCACGGCAAAAGCTTCGTTCAATTCCACAAGGTCTACTTCCTTTTCGCGGTCCCAGCCGGTTTTGGCGAGCAGTTTTTCAACGGCTTCGACGGGCGCCATCATCACCCACTTGGGCTCGATTCCGCTGACAGACTGCGCCACGATGCGGGCCATGGGCTGCTTGCCGAGCTTCGCGGCGACTCGTTCGCTGGTCACCACCAGCGCCGCGGCTCCATCGTTCGTACCGGGAGCATTCCCTGCCGTCACCGTGCCGTCTTTCTTGAACGCCGGCTTCAGCTTTGCCAGCGCTTCCATTGTGGTATCTTCGCGCGGCGATTCGTCGTACTTGATGACGATGGGGTCCCCCTTTTTTTGCGGAACCTCGATGGGCAAGATTTGCGATTCAAAGTAGCAGGATTTGCGGGCGCGAACTGCTTTTTGGTGGCTTTCGAACGCAAACCTATCCTGTTCTGCCCTGGCGATTCCATACTTCTCAGCGACAAGTTCCCCGGTGTTTCCCATGTGAAAATTCTCGTAGGCGTCCCATAGGCCGTCCCAGATCATGGAGTCCACAACTTTTTGGTCGCCAATGCGGTATCCGGTGCGCGCCTGCGGCAGAAGGTAAGGACAGTTCGACATCGACTCCATGCCGCCAGCAGCCACAATTTCGCTTTCACCCAATTGCACCGCCTGCGCGGCAAGGGCGACCGACTTCAGCCCCGAGCCGCAAACTTTATTAATGGTCATCGCGGCAACACGCGGATCGCAGCCACCTTTCAGCGCGGCCTGGCGGGCAGGATTCTGCCCCAGCCCGGCTTGCACCACGTTACCCAGAATGGCTTCGTCAACCTGTTTTGCCTGCAGCCCGGCACGGCGTACCGCTTCCGCAATCACCCTTGCTCCGAGTTCGGGCGCGGTAAATCCGGCGAGGCCACCTTGAAACTTGCCAATAGGGGTGCGAACGGCAGAGAGAATGACCGGCGAATCCATAGGGAAACCTCCAAATGAAAAAGGCTCCCCATTATACAACCGGGAATGGTTAGCGAAGGCGCGAGGGAACTATGGCGATGGCGGAGTGGCCCCCGCCCTCGCACGTTCAATTTCAGTTAGCCGAGGCCGTCGAAGGTTGCGTTTCGTCCGCGCTCGGTCCATACAATCCGGGAACGGGAATCCCCAGCAAGCGGTAGTACATAGTCAGTTGCGCGCGATGATGAATGATGTGGTTCATCACCATGCTGCGAATGCACGCCACGCGCGGCATGGTAAAGATTTCTTGCCCTCCTGCGAGCAGCTTCCAGCCCTTCATCATGTCCGCGTCGCTCGCACCCGCAAGGGCCTCACGCGCCCCGGTGACATTCTTGTCGAACTCTGCCAACAATTGTTTCTTGTTCTCCAGTTTCGGCGGCTCGTACGCCGGCCCATTGACTGGCGCATAATCCAATTCTTCCGTGTTGATGGTCATGGTGAGCCATCCCGGCATGGTGGCAATATGCCCCGCCATCCAACCCAGGGTTCCGCACTTTGCGTGAGGCTTCCATCCCCAATTCTCATCGACAAGGCGCTCGAGCGTCTTCCGCGTGTTCTTCATTTCTTCATCAAATTCCGGCAACATCGATTGTCCGATTGTCATGGTCTTCTCCTTCGAATTTCCCCAGGGCGGCGATATCATGGCGAAATAAAAGCGAAATGTCAAGCCTTGACTCTCTCCCTCCCCGCGCCCACAATTCCTCTTCAGGGAGGCCGCTCCGCACATGGCTCACCAATTTACAACTTCGCATCTGAAGGATTCCATTGATCTCTTTCGTTACTACAAGAAACTCGCGGAACGATCGATGGAGCAGTGTCCCGACGACGGGTTGTTTGTGACACTGGATGCGGAAGCAAACTCCATCGCCAACATCGTGAAACACATTGCAGGCAACATGCGCTCGCGCTGGACTGACTTCCTGACCGCCGACGGCGAAAAACCGGACCGCAACCGCGACTCCGAATTCGAAGAGCCACCCAAAACGCGTGCGGAGTTGCTAGCCATGTGGGAAGCGGGATGGGAGTGTATGTTTAACGCGCTAACACCGTTGACCGATTCCGACCAGTCCCGCGCGGTGACGATTCGCAGGGAGCCGCACTCCGTCACGCAAGCCATCAACCGCCAGATCGCGCATTACTCCTACCACGTGGGGCAAATCACCTTCCTGGCAAAACATTTCGCCGCGCAATCCGGCAAGTGGACCGCCGTCACGATTCCGCGCAAGAAATCGGCGGAGTTTAACGCCAGAGTCGCCTCCGGCCAGGCGTCGCAGAGATGATGAAGACTCTCTTTGACCTGGGGCGCCCCGAGGCGGACGGGCTGAAGGTCAATGAAGCGCAGCGGCGAGCGATTACGCATGGCGATGGGCCGCTGCTGGTGATTGCGGGCGCGGGGACGGGGAAAACGCGTGTTATTACCGAGCGAATTCGGTATCTGCTCGAGTCCGACGCTTCCCTGCTCGGCGAGAACATCCTGGGCCTGACGTTCACCAAAAAAGCCGCCGGAGAAATGAAGGCGCGCGTTGTGAAAGCGGTTGGCGAACGCGGGAAAGATGTTGTCCTGGCGACTTTCCACTCCTTCTGCGAAACACTTTTGAAAGAAGTCGACCCCAATCGGTTGGCGCTCGAATCCGTAGACCACTGGATCCTGCTGCGCCGCAACCTGGCGCGCTTGAAGCTCGAGAAGTACCGGCGGCTGGCGGAGCCAGGACAGTTTTTGAGCGATTTCATTGCTTTCTTTTCACGCTGCCAGGACGAATTGGTCTCCAGCGAGGACTATCAGGCGTTCGCCGATCAACTTGCCGCGGAGCTCGAATCCGAAAAGGACGTGTTGGATGAAGATACCTGCAAGGAGCGCGCGGAGCAGGTGGCGCTCCAGCAGGAAATCGCGCGTGCATACCGTGCCAGTGAAGAGATTCTGCGTGAAAAGAGGTCCGTGGCCATCAACGGACTCATCTCCGAAGCAGTCGCGCTGCTCAAAACCGACTCGAGAAGGCGGTGGCAGCTTCAGGAACGCTTCAAACACATTCTCGTCGATGAATTCCAGGACACCAACATCGCGCAACTCGAATTGCTGCATCTGTTGAGCGAGCCTTCCCGCAATATTGTTGTGGTCGGCGACAACGATCAGGCCATTTATCGCTTCCGCGGGGCTTCCTTCGGGAGCTTCAAGCTGTTTCTGCAACGATTCACGGGCTGGAAAGAGGGTCAGGACTCGGCGCCGTACCGCGTGGCACTCACGGAGAATTACCGTTCCACGCCGAACATTTTGCGCGTGGCCACACAAGCGATTGGAATGAATGAGGTCAGCCCGGAATTTCCCAAGAAAATTCTGCAGCCAAACAAACCTGAGGGCGAGAAAATCCGCATCGCGGAACTCGAATCCCCCGAAGCCGAGGCCGTGTGGGTGGCCGATGAGTTGGAACGCCTGCGCAAGACCGGCCGCCGCTGGCGCGATTTTGCGGTGCTCTACCGCCAGCATGCGCACCGCGACCTTTTGGTGGAAGAGCTCTTACAGCGCAGAATCCCATTTGTCATCACCAGGCTTTCCATCCTGGAGCATCCGCTGGTGCGCGATGTGCTGGCTTATCTCCGCCTGATTGCCCAGCCTTACGATGACATCGCTTGTGTCCGCGTGCTTTCCGCGCCAGCCTGGCATATGACAGCCGATGACATCGTGCGCCTGGCGGAGCGCGCCGGAAAGAAGCGTGGCACCGCGCTCTACGATGTACTGCAAGCGCCGCAGGGAGAGCTGCCGTTTGACCCGTCGCACGGCGCCTGCAAGGAGCTGCTCGAGTTCCTTGGCGAACAACGAAAAACGCTGCGTCGCCGGACAGCACGCGAAATTCTCGGGGACCTGTCGGAATGGCTGGAGGTTCCGCAGCGGGCCGGGGCGCAAGACCGCAAATATGTGAACCAACTTGGGGAGTTCCTACAAGGTTGGGAGCCGAAGAGCGAGACGCGAGGCTTGCCGGAATTTCTGGAGTACCTCGACTACTTCGAGCAGGCCGGCGGCACCCTCAGCCTCGAAGATGACGCGCCAGGTGACGCCGTGCAATTGATGACCGTGCATGGCGCAAAGGGCCTTGAGTTTCCCCATGTTTTCTTGCTGCGTGTGAATTCGAATGCCTTCCCGCCAAGGGACCGCTCGCCTTTGTTCGAGTTTCCCTTGCGGCTGATGAAGGAAGAATTGCCGCAAGGAGACTTCCACATCCAGGAAGAGCGCCGCCTGTTCTACGTGGCGCTGACTCGCGCCGAAGACCGCCTCACCATCAGCACGGTCACGGAGAAGAAGAACAAAGTGCCGGTCTTCATCGAGGATCTAGTTATGGAGCCCGCGGTGAAGAAGCGCGACATCCGGCAACTGGCTCCGAAAGTGAAAATAGATCCAGAGACGGAGAAAAATGCAAAGAAGGATGCAGGTTCCGGCGAGCTCTTTCCTGCCGGCGACGATCCGCCGAAGATATTCTCGCGCATTGCGAAGTGGGCAGAGGAATTTCATCCGACATCGCCGGAGCCATTGAAGCTCAGCGCTTCCGCGGTCGAAAATTACCGCAAGTGTCCGCAGCAGTATGCCTTCAGTTACCTTTGGTCGTTGAAGGAAGGGCCGCGGGCGACGCTCAGCTTCGGCAGCGTAATGCACACAACGATTAAGCGCTTCGTGGAACAACTGAAAAAAGGGGTGAAACTGCCTTTTGAGGAGGTCCAGCGCATCTATGAGACCGAGTGGAGCAGCGCGGGCTATGAAGACGAATACCAGGAAGCGGAATACAAGAAGGATGGGCTGGAACAGCTAAAGACGTTTCATGCGACCATGATTTCAGCGACTCCGAACGTCCTGGAACAGGAAAAGCGCTTTGAACTGCCTCTGGAAAACGACATCGTTCTGACGGGACGCATGGACCAGGTGAATGGGCTCGGGCGCGGCGACGTCGAGATCGTGGATTACAAAACGGGGAAACCGAAAAAGGATGCGGGTGCAAGGAAGGACCTGCAATTGAGCATCTATGCCATGGCCGCGAAGGAAATCTTCGAATGGAATCCTGTGCGGCTGGTGTTCCATTACCTGCAAAACAACCAGACACAAGTAACTGTTCGGGATGCCAAACAGATTGATGAGGCGGAACAAATCGTTCAGGAAACGGCGGCTGACATCCGCGCAAAAGAATTTCCGCCTAGACCCGGTTTTGCCTGCCGAAGCTGCGCCTTTAAGCCCATTTGCCCGGCGCACGAGGAGGCACTAAGCAGCGGCGGGTGATAAGCCGGCGGCTGATTTGGAC
>JBAVHY010000014.1:0-4364 GCA_049686315.1 Candidatus Acidiferrum sp.
GGGGAAAGTAGACTGCCGCTAGGTGGGTGCTTTGGTGGTGCAGCAGCGCGTGCCGATTGTGTCACACATGAACCATTTGCCAAACCTTACCATTGAATTCGTAGAAAACGCTGCGGACGGGTTGCGATTGATTACCCATTCCAACTGGGTGGTGGAGTGCCTCGTGTCGTCACGTGTGTCACTGCCGAAATCGTTCGAGCAGGTGGATAGCTTCAAGTGGCTAGACGTGCCGGGTGTGTATCTCTTGATTGGTCCGACAAAAGGTGCAACTGAGGGAAGTCCGGAACATGACTTCCAGCTCTACGTGGGTCAGGCGGACAGCGTGGCCGAGCGGTTGGGCAGCCACCTCAAAAGTGAGAAAAAGAAATGGTGGCGGACTGTTGTCGTACTCCGGCGAACGGACAAAAACCCGTTAAACCTGAGCCAGTGCAAGTTTCTGGAATCACGACTTTGCGACCTTGCCTTGAAGGCGGACAGGTGTAGCCTTGCCAACGGGAATGCCCCTCAACTTCCTGTCATGTCCGCCCCAGAACAGAGCAGTACCGAGGATTTCTTGATGAAGTCGCTTGTCATCTTGAGTGCACTGGGATGGAATTTCTTCCCGCCACCACAACCTGTTCAGGAGCCACCTTCCGTACCGAAGGGCGAGGGCGAACCACCACAGGTCCCGCCAAACTTGAAGCCGCTCCTCGAAGAACTGAAGAATGCTGTGATGCTTCCTTCTTTTCCGAAAGCGGTTTGGTACTGGACTCATATCCCTGATTATCGAGCGAAGGTCGTAGGCGACGCCGATACCTTCAGGGTCTTCGCGAGAGTCCATTGGGCCAAGGGTTGGTTCAGGGTTGGGCTGACGGATGTGGGGAACTATAAGGTCAAGACGAAAGCGGATATTGACGAAGAGCTTCGCAGGGCAATCGCGAAGGCGTATCAGAATGCGGAAAACTATCTTCAGGGTGGCAAGTAACAGCGGTCTGCTCAGCGTTAAAGTTGACGACGAGTGGAAATCGTTCCCCACGCCGTGGTTCTACCTCGCAGGGCACTACCCGTGGAAAAAGCGTGGCCGCTGAATCAATGTCCGTCGATCCTGACACCTTGTCCCGCGCCCAAGGCTGTTTGCTCGGCCAACTCGCCGGAGACTCCTTGGGCAGCCTCGTGGAGTTCAAGTCGTGGAAGTATCCGAATGGCGTTCGAGAGCTTGCCGATGGCGGCAGGTGGGAAACGATTGCCGGGCGGCGGTGTCCCTCTTCGCTGCATGGCGGGCACGTAGTCCCGCTCTGCTTGCCTTCGGCGGCGACAGCGCCATCGAACTCTTCTCGGCGGTAGTAAGTGCTGTGGAGACTTCGTGCAACGGCTGCACATGGAGACGCGGAAAGGCGGGCTGCCCGTGTGGCGGGAGCCTTGTTGTTCGCTCTGGCTGCCTTTGTCGCAGTCACTTCGGTGACGAGTCTGCTGGGTTATAGCGAACCCAAACCAACGGTTCCGGGGACAGCAATTTTGGTCGCAGCCGCCGTCGTCATGCCATGGCTTGCGAAAGAGAAACGGCGGCTGTCAGGAGCGACGGGCAGCGCAGCTTTGAGGGCGGACGCCGCACAGTCGGCGCTCTGCGCTTACCTATCGTTCATCGCCTTAGCGGGACTGGCTATCAACGCCATCTGGCGCGTCAAGTGGGCAGACCCGATTGCGGCTTTCGCGATTCTGCCGCTCATTGTTTGGGAGGGTCGGGAAGCCATGCGCGGGAAGGCTTGCGGCAGTTGCTAGGTTCAGGCAACCTCCTACCAAGGAGTGCTGCTGACTTTCCGCCGCTACGCGACCACTTGGACTGGCTGAGTGCATATATCGGATCAAACACGCTTCACACCCTGCTCGCGAACCGCACTCATAATAGTTTGCCTGCTCTTGTCTTTTTCCTCGCATTTGTCGGCGTCCCCCGATACGGGTCGAGTCACAGGGACGATTCTCGATCCTCGGGGCGCTCCTGTTACTGGGGCACGAGTGAAGCTCGTGAACTCAGCAGGGGCTGTAACTCGCGAAGCAAAGAGCGACGGACGAGGGGACTTCATTTTCGACGGCGTTGCGCCGGGTGAATACCAGTTGAGGGCTGACGAACAGACTTTTGTTTCGGTGACCTCCGTCGTCTCGGTTTCCCGTGGACAGCAAAAGCAGGTGACTCTGCAATTCCGTCAACTGGTCCCGGTTTCGCAGTCCATCACAGTAGTGGCTTCCGCCCCGTCGTTGCTGACTCCCGATCCCGCACGAAGCATCGTCATCCATGATCAAGTGTTGGACGCCAATCCGGGTCGCCCCGGAGCACCAATCTCAATTCCGGGGCTTCCCATCGAGACCGCATCGGGAGGAATCAAAGCCCCGCAGTATTTTGCTCCCGGCGTCGCCGGGGATCACGGAGAACCCATCGCCCAGTTCTTTCAGATCGGGGATTTTCTGTATCCGAACAACCTGCCCGCCAATGCTCACGGGAACGGCTATGCCGATCCGAATTTCCTTATTCCTACGACGATTGAAGCCGTGACGGTGGACGGGGGAGCCTTCAACGTTCGGCAAGGAAACAACTCTGTCGATCTCGCAGCCTCCTACGTCCCAAGGCAACGCTTCAATAGCTTCGTCCAGATCACGGGTGACTATCGCGATGCTGATGTCATAGCAGGGTGGAGTCCTTCGAACCCAAAGACGAACGCGTGGCTTGCTATGGAGGCGTCCTTCGGGAACGGATTCCTTGAACGCTTGGAACACCGCCAGCAGTACAAGTTGAACGGGCTACGCCAGTTCATCTCAGGACGCCACGAGCTAACTCTCTTCGGCATCGGCTACTACGGGTTCTCCGACATTCCGGGGCTGATTCCGATCAATGTGCCTGTACCCGGCGACACGATTGACAATCGGCAACTTGACCGCACGCACACGGGTCTTCTGGTCGTAACTGACAACTGGAAGCTGAGCGAGCAGAGACAATTTTCCTTCTCTGGTTTCTTTCGGAACTACGCTCTCACGCTACGCTCGAATTTTGGCGATGGCTTAATTCAACAGAGTGAATCGCGGAACATTGCTGGTGGAGAAGCCACTTACGTTCAAAGCGTTCGTCCGTGGCTATCGCTGCTAGCAGGAGTAGACCTCCGACGAGATGCGCCGCGCAATCTGGATTTGAAACACGTCGATGATCAGGGCGTCTCCCAGCCAGTAACCAGCAACAATCTGACGCTGTCTTTTGTCGAACCTTTTGTTTCCTTGGATGGGAGTATCGGCAAGCACGTCCACTACGACTTGGGAGTTCGACCGGAACAAGTCTGGATGGACAATCAGGACATCATCAATCCGCAGAATTCCTTCAACAAACTTGCCACACTGACGCTTCCCAAGGGGACACTCACGCTGCTTCCACCAAACCGCTGGTACCTTCCGACCGTGGCATTCAGCTACGGCGAAGCGTTTCACACCGAAGACCCACGGATCGGAGCGGGCACGGGACAACCTACCTTGCTGTCGCCGTCGCGTGCTTATCAGCTTGTGTTCTCCAAGGTGATCAAGCAGGCGCAACTCTCCGTCACTGCCCGACGCGTTTCGAACTCTCAAGAGTTGGCGAAGATTGATCCCGACTCGGGCTTGCAACAGGCTGTCGGTGCTTCACTCAATAAAGTGCTTGCGGTTTCCCTGCAACGAAACTTTTCTCGCGGCGCGTTCTACGTCTCTTATTCGCAGGCGGACGCCAGAGACACCCTGACGGGCGAGCCTGTGCCCGAAGCTCCACGCACGATCTGGGACGCTGTTGTATCGGAAAATCAACTGCCGCTCCATCTCCAAGCACGCGCCGAGTTCGAGTACGTAAAAGCAAAACCTCTTGGTGACGGCTTTACTGGAATACCCGTGCGAGAGATTCGGGGAGCGATACTGCGACCATTTCTCGAAAACCGCATGTCAATCGGGGCTAACTTTCTGCTCGCCAGCGGCTACACGGGTCAAACGACTGAGACTCTTGCCCTCCCAAGCGATCCTCTCCCGTTCGAACGCATCGTTGGAGTTCCTTTGAAGTCCTACGTCAGTCTGAGTTGGACTTATTATTTGAAGAAGTGAGCCACGGTTTTTGCCCCCGAACGGTGTTAACATTCGTATATGCGTGCGAATATTAGATCATCCGGTTCCGATGACACCTGCCAAATCCCGTGCTTCAAAGAGGCTCTGGTGCGGAAGCTTCAGCGGCAGATGCCGCCCGATAGCATTCTCGAAGACGCCGAGACTCTTTTCAGCGCATTGGCTGACCGGGCGAGAATCAAGATTCTATACGCACTCAGGCACGGCGACGAATTGTGCGTCTGCGATGTGGCGCATGTGCTCGGCGTTTCTATTTCCACAGC
>JBAVHY010000015.1:0-5845 GCA_049686315.1 Candidatus Acidiferrum sp.
ATGCGCATCCAGGGCTCCGCAGCCAGCTAAGAAGCGCTTTTGTAGGGACCGCCTTCCGAGGCGGTCCGCTAACTCAACAAAGCTCCAGCCCAAGCCGTCACACTTTTCATTGAGGTGCTGCATGAAAAAATGTCTCGCCCTCTTTTTCAGCCTTATCGCGTTCTTGCTCTCCGCAACGCCGGCTCATTCTCAAGTCGATACCAAGTGGAAGATTCACGACCTCAATCGCCCACTACCACAGGTGATCACTCCCGGAACCTCCAGCACACAAGATTCTCCCGGCAAGCCTCCTTCTGACGCTGTCGCACTCTTCAATGGAAAAGATCTCTCGCAATGGCTTGATAAAGACGGCGCTCCCGCCAAGTGGAAAGTCGAGCAGGCATACGCGGAAGTAGTTCCAAAAACCGGCAACATCCACACAAAAGATTCATTTGGCGATTGCCAGTTGCACGTGGAGTTTTCCGAGCCCGTACCGGCCAAAGGGGAGAGCCAGGAACGCGGCAACAGCGGCGTTTTTCTTATGGGAACATACGAAATCCAGGTGCTCGATTCCTACGAAAATAAAACCTACGCCGACGGCCAGGCCGCCGCCGTCTACGGCCAATATCCTCCACTCGTCAACGCGTCACGCTCGCCGGGACAGTGGCAATCGTACGACATCGTCTTTCACGGTCCACGTTTCGATCCGCAAGGAAGATTGCTTCGACCCGCTCGCGTCACGGTCTTTCACAATGGCGTTCTGGTGCAAGACAACGTCGAACTCAGCGGCCCCACCGAGCATGGCGAGCGGCCACTGTATAAACCCGGACCGGACAAGGCTCCCCTGGCGTTGCAAGATCATGGCGAGCCTGTCCGCTATCGCAATATCTGGATTCGCACGCTATAGAAAGCGTTCGTCTTATTTTTTCCGCGAGCATTTTGTCCGCGGCAAATCTATACTCTCTGCACCTTTATCCGACATCTCGGTCAAAAGGAGGCAAAGCATGATTTCTCCACAGCGGGCCATGGCCATTCCCCTGTTCATTCTCGCAGGGACGGTGAATGCGAATGCGCAGACAAAAACCGCATCGCAAAAAAACGCGGAACAAAAACCTGCGGGCAAGCACTACGTTTTGCCCGCCAACAAGGACACGGTTCAATGGGGCTGGCTGGACCCCACCGAAAAGCCGAAAGTAATCGTGAACTCCGGCGATACCGTCTCAATCGAAACGCTGAGCCACGCCATGGACGAAATCAAACCCGGCGTTCCCATGGAAGAAATTGTAAAGCTGCGCCTCGCCAACCCAGGCGGCGGCCCGCACTCGGTGACTGGCCCGGTCTTCGTGAACGGCGCGGAACCCGGCGATACCCTGGAAATCCGCATCAAGAAAATCGTCATCAAGGATTCCGGCTTCAATTTCAATCTTCCGGGCAAACAATTCCCCACCGTCGGAATACTCGCCTCCGAGTTTCCCGAAGGCCACGTGGAGTATTTCACGCTCAACCACAAAACCATGACCACGGAATTCAAGCCGGGAATCATCCTTCACTTGAAGCCTTTTCCCGGAACCATCGCCGTCGGCCCGGATCCCAACGAGCCAAAGGAAAAAGCCGGTCCTCCGATTCATGACGCCAAAGGCCGCACCAGCACTCTGAGACCCTGGAAGAACGGCTCGAACATGGATGTGAATGAAATGCAGGAAGGCTCAACTCTCTATTTTCCCGTGTTTCAGAAAGGCGCGTTGATCTGGACCGGAGATTCGCACTGCCTTCAAGGAAACGGCGAAGTGAACCTGACCGCCCTGGAATGTTCCTATAAGGAGATCGAAGTACAACCCATCGTGCGGAAGGACCTGCACATCGAATGGCCGCGCGCAGAAACGTCCACCCACTGGATTTTCATGGGCTTCGACGAAGACCTGAACGAAGCGATGAAAATTGCCGTGCGCGAAACCGTGAATTTCCTGGCGGATCAGAAGGTGGTGCCGATGACGCGCGAGGAAGCTTACTCACTCACTTCGATGGTTGGCGATTGCCGCGTTTCCCAAGTCGTCGATATTCGCAAGGGCGTGCATTGCATGATTCCTAAATCAATTTTCGTCAACAAATAGACCGGCGTTCTCTACCCAACTTCATGCACGCATCAGACCCGCAAATTTCCGCGGGCTATTGTCAAATCCGGGAAACACGGGCGCCAAATCCTTCACGCCAAGATGCTTTGTCAAGATCTCTCCCAAAACGGACCGGAAATCCGTCGTCAGCGCCAAATCGCGTCCCTCGTTTAGCTGGTGCTCATCCAGCCCCGGCCATTTTCCGTACACGTGTCCGCCCTTCACGTCCCCGCCCATCACGAACATGCAGTTCGCGTGTCCGTGGTCCGTCCCGCGATTCCCGTTTTCTTTCGCGGTGCGCCCGAATTCGCTCATGGTCACCACCACGATGTCCGCCATCCCCTCGCCCATATCCTGATGAAACGCCGCCAGCGACTGCCCGAGGTCTCTCAGCAAATTCGCCAACTGTCCCTGCACGCCGCCTTCATTCACGTGGTTGTCCCATCCGCCGCAGTCCAGAAACAAAACTTCCACGCCGATGTTTGCCTTGATCATCAGCCCGATCTGCTGCAAACGCTGCCCAACCTGATTTTTCGGATAATCCGCCCCGTTTTCCGGCGGATACTTCGTCGTGTCAATCTTTCGCAGCATGTCAATCGCTTCAAACGTTTCGGTGCCTGTGCCGTGCAACGCGTGGTCGACCGTTTGTGCGTACATGGCCTCAAACCCGCCTTCGGCCACGCTCGCCATCGCCGCGGACTGTGGTTGCACTTTGAACTGCCGCAGGTCCGGAATCGCGATCGCTCCCGTGCTTCCGTGCAGCATTCGCGGCAAATTCGGTCCCATGGCCACGGCGCGGAACGGCGAAGCATTTTCTTGGGGAATGGTTCCGATGGCGCGGTCCAGCCAGCCGTCTTCCGTCGCTTTCACCCCCGGCGTCCCGGACTCCATGTAATCCTGCGCGTCAAAATGCGAGCGCGTCGTGTCCGGCGAGCCCGCCGCGTGCACAATCGCCAATTGGTTCTTCTGAAACAGTGGCGTGAGCGGCGCCAGTCCCGGATGCAGTCCGAAAAATCCGTCCAGGTCAATCGCTGCGTCTATTCCTCCGCGTTTCGGCTGCGGAATCGCAATCGATGGCCGCATCCGGTAATAATTCGGCTCCGCGAATGGCACAACAATATTCAATCCATCCGCCGCGCCGCGCTGAAATAGCACCACAAGCTGCTTCTTCCCTGCTCCTGGTGTCGAAGCCACCGCACGCTGCAAAAACGCCGGCATGGTGCTCAACCCCACCAACCCAATCCCGCCTTGCTTCAGAAAATACCGCCGCGAAAATTTCCCCGCCCTCACGCCTTCGCAACATTGGTCGTTCATGACAACTCCTTTGGAGTGCGGCGGCTTGCCGCCGCTTTTGAGGTGCAAGCAATGGCGCCTAGTGAGCGCTTGGCCGCCATACCTCAAACTGCAAAAGCGAGAGCAAGCTAACGCACTCCAAAACTCATCTCTTTCTTATTGGTCACTGGCCGCCGGCCACTGGTCGCTTCCTGATATCTGTTATCTATCTCCTCTGAAACTCCGGCGCCCCCAGCACCAATCCCGTCACCACTCCCAAATCCAGCTGCTTCACCGGGTCATCCAGCTTCGCCTGCAACACTTGCGGGTTCTCCAACTGCTTCTGCAGTGTATCCACGGTTCCCGGCGCTGCTCCTCCCAGGAACAATCCCACAGCTCGCTCCAGCGTCTGCTTCGGGTCCGCTTCCGCATCGCTTCCCAGCAAAGCCGCCACGTCGCTTCGCGATCCGCGCACCTTATTCCCCGCCAGCGCCAGCGAAAAATTCAACCGGTTCAGCAGCGCACCCGTATTCACCCAGGTGTCCGCCTTATCCGAATACCCAGTTGGCGGCTGGCATTGATACAACGGCTCGCCGATTCGCCCCACCCACTGCACCAGCGGCATTGGCGTATCCACGTCCGTGCCCAGCGCGCGCACCGACGACACCACCAGCTCATACGGCGTCTTCACCTTCGCGCGGTACGACTCTCGCGACCAAAATTCCGGCGCGTAAATCATTGTCCGCATCACTTCTTGAATGTCTCCGCTGGATTTCTGAAAACTCTTGGCCATGCGCTCCACTAGTGCCGGCGGCGGAGTATCGGACACAAATCGCCGCGCCAGCTTGGTGGAAATAAATTTCGCCGTGCTCGGATGTTTCGTCAACAGCTCAATCACTTGCTCGCCATCCTTCATCCCGCCGGCATGAATCTTCTTCCCCAGCACGACCTTCGGATTGGGGTCGTGCACCCGCTCATCGAACTTGAATTGCGCGATTTCCCGCGGCTTCTCGATGGTCCAGCCCGTGAAGCACCGCGCCACTTCCGTCACATCCTTCTGCGTGTACCCGCCGTCCACTCCCAGTGTGTGCAATTCCATCAGTTCGCGCCCATAATTCTCGTTCAGCCCGCGCTCCTGCTTCTTCCTGTTCTGCGCCGGTTGCGGCTGTGGACGCGGCGGATAGCCAAATGGCCTGCGCCGCATCTGCTGTCTCATGGCCCGCTCCGCGGCCTGCCGCTCCGCGGCTCTCGGGTCCGCGCTCAAAAAATTGTCCAGATAGAACAGCATCGCCGGGCTTTTCGCTGTTTCCGTCACCAGGTCCTTGAACTTCCCCAGTGCGCGCGGTTGAATTACGTCGCGCTCATACGATGTCAGGTACCACTTCACCTCGCCCTTCCCCGCAAACACGTTGAAGTGGTTGAACCAGAAATCGTCCATCACCTGCTGGAGTTGCCGCCCGCTATAGACCGCCCGCGTCAGTTTCGCCATCCCCAATTCTTCCACTACGCGTTGCGGACGCTTGCTGTCGTCAGCGATTGCTCTCGGTACCGCATTCGGATCCACGCTCAGGGCGCCCCGGCCCCCCGCTCCCGGCGTTGCCGGATTCAGTTTCATGGGTGATGGCGTATCCATAGCCACGGAGGCGCTCGTCATCGTTTCGCTATTTTCTGGCGCGCCGGTTGCCGGGCTGGAATTTCCGTCCATCTCCCGCGCCATCGCCGCGATTGCGTCGTCGGCCTGCTTTTGCGCAGCCTGGACTTGTGCCGCTTCTTGTTTTGGTTGACCGGCCGCCTTTGCCACCTGCTTGGGGTTCGGATACTCTGCCATCAACTGCGCCGACGTCATCCTCAAGGTGGGGTAACCATTCAAACGCGCTTCCACGGCGCTATCGTCTATCGACTTCGGATTTAATTGCTGGTCAATCCATTTCGCCAGGCCCATCTGCCGGACACGCTCCACATCCCCCGGCCGCGGTCCGTACGCCAGGCGGTTCAGTGCGTGCTGGATAGCTTCCTCGGAGCTGAGTTCCGTGATTGGAAGTCCTTTCAGCACCGCATCCTGACTTTTCTTCTTGTCTTTGGTGGAAACCGCAGCCAACGCGGGAACGTCCAGCAGCAGCGTGCTAGTACACGAAATCATCAAAATGCATGCCAGAAATGCTTTAGGCGAGCACGAGATGCAATTCGCACCCTGGCTCGGCGTGCCGCTCCCCACAACTACAAAGTTTCTCAGCATGGTCCTCGGATTAACCCTGTTACCCGGAGAAAGTTGCTCCGCGCAAGGGCCAGTTTTTCTCATGGATAGCATCGCGGCTATATCCCGAGTTCTCCCCTCTGAAGCCATCCCTGGCGTTGCTTCTAAGTTCATAAATGGCCATCGAGAGGCCCGGCTTTCACAGGTCGCGGAAAAACTGTAACGAGTTGTAATTCCGCCTGCCCTGCTTGCCCCGAGCTTCGAGGGGAGCGAAGTCGAAGGGAGCGTG
>JBAVHY010000016.1:0-2041 GCA_049686315.1 Candidatus Acidiferrum sp.
GTGGAAGCGCGGGCGCGACACTAGATGCGGCAGGATCAGGCGTCGAGTTTGCCGCCACTGTTGCGCTCGCGCGAAGACTCGAAGGCATCCACTTCACCCACGGCGCCACCATGGCCACCACGAAAACGCGACTCGCGGAAATTGGCGGGTTTGAGGCCTTGGTAAATCATTATGTTGACGACTATGAGTTTGGGAGACGGATTGCCGAACAGGGTTACCGGATCGAATTCGCGCGCACGCCAGTGAGCATGGTGCACCCGAGAGAATCTCTGCTCCAGTTTCTTCGGCATGAACTGCGGTGGACCATCGGTTTGCGCAACGTTCGTCCCGGCGGACACGCTGCCATCGGGTTCACCTTTGGGCTGCCTTGGACAATCCTGGCAGCAATTGTCGCTCCTTCAAGTACCGTGGCTGTGTCCTACGTTCTAGCGTATCTCCTTCTGCGTTTCGCCGTGTACCTCACCGTGGGCGTCTGGGGGTTAGAGGACGCAGTGGTAAAGCGGAAATGGTGGCTAGCACCTTTGCGGGATGCTGCGAGTTCTGCTGTTTGGGTCGCCAGTTTTTTTACGAATCGGATTTGTTGGCGTGGAGTCTATTTCCGAGTTAGCAAGGGACTTTTGATCCCTCTAGATAAGGCACCAGAAGAAGGTGTGCTGCTCTCCATTAAACATACCCCCGAATGAGGCAATGCGGGGAGGAAAGTCTGGGGCTTAGTTTGGGATCTGAATGGCAGTCGAAACTCAGTCGCTTCGCTACAACACTGCCAGCTCGCAGGGCATGGGGATGACAATGTCGGTGGAACCTGCGAAGAGCTGAGCGCGTTGGATTGCCAGGTGCCCTTGCTCCGCCATCTTGACGAGCAGTTCGGCGTGATCCTTAAAACGTTGTGCGGTGCGAAACGTCTCGCGGCGCCGGATTCCGAAACGTTTCATGGCCTCGCCACTGCGACGGACTTTCTCCTCTTCCGCGGCGTAGTAAGCCCACTCTGAACCGTGTAGATGGTCAAATACGACAACGTCCGGTGCCAGGGTTCTGGCATGCGCCAGCGCTTTTTGCGGGTCCGCCAGCTCGTGCAAACAAAATTCAAAATAGACCACATCGCCGCGCAATAGGACATCTTCGAACTTCGCGCTGACAGCCTCCACGCAATCTTCCATGCCCTTGACGGCAATGTTTCTCCTGAATTCGTTCAGAGCTTTGACATTCCGATCAATGGCGATGAGCTTCTTTGTATTGACGTATGGGTCGAGAAGTTGCCCCCCTCCTGCCCCTACGTAAAGCACCACCTTGCCAGTAAAGTCGTAGAAACGGTGAAGGTTCGCAGTGAGCTCGGCACGATCAACTGCCACGGGAGATTCCTCTCTCGAGTTCGCACCTCTGTAAAATCCTGCTGCGGACGCGTCTGGTCAAGTCACGGCTTATGAGGGCGGAACAAAAGGTCAAACCACGGTTTCCAGGTTTTGCCAGCATCAGAGGAGATTACCGCTGTTTCGCGAACCCCTTCCGCTGCTGGCTTCCATGTGCCGCGAACGAGTTGCTCGTCGCGTTGGTGATCCACTCCGTTCAGAACCATTTCACCGCCCCGGAAAGCTCCTTCGATCACAAGGAGGGCGCCGCCATTGGTGACCCAAGTCTGGTGCCACAACTTTCTTGACGAATCGTAAATCGTAATGCTCTGACCCTCTACATCGTTTGCCCCTTGATAGTCCTCCTGCAAGACACACCCATCGAGAATGCGCTTGACCTGAACGCGCGCAACCTTCTTCCCGCTATCCTCTTCAAACGCATCCCAATCCCCGACCCAGAAGTCAAACTGGCGATACTCCGGCGCCGAGCAGGAGGTTGTAAGGGGTGTCTGTTGGGAAGTGACGCGGCCAGTTGTCGGGCTTTCGATTACCGGGGAGAGCGCAAGAAAAGAAAATGCACTGACCATCGGCCACAGAGCGATTCGCTTCATAGCCGAGGTTTTCATTATCTCCCTCAGATTCAGTTGACGCCCTCGTCAAAAGTGGCGCGGCGAAGATGCAGGGCAGTCAGCTTC
>JBAVHY010000017.1:0-5132 GCA_049686315.1 Candidatus Acidiferrum sp.
CACTTGACATGTCAAGCAGAATCTGAGATTATTTTCTTGAATTAACCACTTATGGTTAAACACGGAGGCACTGTGTGGATGTCTGCCTGCTGATCAAACAGCGACTGGAAGAACTGGGCCTTGAGCAAAGAGACCTAGCCGCTGCCGCCGAAGTGACGCAGTCCTACATTTCCCAGTTGCTAACTCGGAAGAAACTGCCCCCCGCGCCCGGCCGGACTGACATTTACGACAAGATGGGAACATTGCTGAAACTCCCCAGCGGCAAGCTTGCGAAGCTGGCTGAGCACCAACGCAAGGAAGAATTGAAGAGGAACCTGGGGGATCCACCCACGCCCCTCTTTAAAGAAGTTCGAGAGTTGATTCTCCGCAAGTGCGCACGCGCCAAAGAAAAACAAATACGTGCGATTTTTGAGAAGCAACCCTTCGGCGAACTCGAACGCCTCGTCACACAAAAGCTCCTGGCCGTTGTCAAAAGAGTCGCCAAAGACGAATTGGAAAGTGAAACCTGGCTCCACTCAGTGGCTCGACTCAGCGGCCGTAGCTATGAAGCGATCCGAGTCAGCATTCTCGAGTTCCTGGAGACGGATGTCTTCAACGTGTCCGTTGAGAACTGCGTGTCTTTCCTAGATCCGCTGATCGAATCCTGGGATATCAACCTCAAGAATTTTGGCATGGAAATTGTTTTGAACTACAGACTCGCCCCAGGCCACCCTAAGAGATTTGAGTTTGTTGAAAGGGAACCTGGCCAATCAGAGGTAGAGCCGGGGTTCAAAGAGTTCCTTAATGATAGTTCCCTAAGCGGGACTGCCACCAAGGAAGAAATGGAGTTACTAAGGAATCTAAGGTTCAACGGAAAACGCCCTACTTCACTCTATTACTACCGAGAATTGCAAAGCCTCCGAGACCCGCTCCATTTTCGCGGGGAAGATCGATCATTGATGCAGAATTCATCCGGAGGGCTGAAATGACCGTTAACATATAGTGTGTGGGTTTTAAGTCGAAGGCCGTGGCCCTAGAATAGCCATGCAATGCTTGGACATATGGTGAGCAAACATCCAGTCATCATCCAAGGTGGAATGGGCGCAGGCGTATCATGTTGGCGACTCGCGCAGGCGGTGTCTCAACTCGGTCAACTCGGGGTCGTTTGCGGTATTGCTCTGGATCTTATTCTAGCCAGGCGGCTGCAGGACGGCGATCCCGGCGGGCATATGCGGCGTGGCCTTGATCGTTTTCCTTTCCCCAAAATGGCGGAGCGCATTTGGCAAAAGTATTACACCCCCGGCGGCAAGTCAGAAAACGAGCCCTACAAGAGCCTGCCGCAGCATTCCCTTGACAGTCCGCGCCAGCTGGTCGAGTTGTGCATTGTCTCCAACTTTGTCGAGGTAACTCTGGCCCGCGAAGGTCATGACCACCCCGTCGGAATCAACTACCTCGAGAAGATTCAGATTCCACACTTGTCTTCCCTTTACGGAGCCATGCTGGCCGGCGTCGCGTACGTACTGATGGGCGCGGGCATCCCCCTTAAAATTCCTGGTGTGCTCGACCGTCTGGCCAATCACGAGCCCGCCAGTTACAAGCTACAGGTCACCGGCGCACAGGATAGCGACGACAGCACGATCCACTTTGCGCCGCGGGATTTCATGGAGCGTGAGCTTCCTCCACTCCTGCGCCCCAATTTTCTTGCCATCGTCGCCTCCAACACCCTTGCCGTAACTTTGTGCAAGAAAGCCAACGGCAGGGTCGACGGATTCGTGGTCGAAGGACCCACGGCTGGTGGACACAATGCGCCACCCCGCGGAAAGCTGCAGCTCGACGAAGCGGGTGAACCGATCTATGGGGAACGCGACATCGTAGACCTGGAAGAGATTCGCGAACTGGGTCTGCCGTTCTGGCTCGCGGGAGGATATGGCACTGCCGAACGGCTCCGCGGAGCACGGGCTGCCGGCGCAACCGGCGTGCAAGTCGGAACCGCCTTCGCCTTCTGCGCAGAGTCAGGCTTGAGGGACGAATATAAGCAAGCGCTTTTGAAGAAATCGAGCTCCGGGGAGGCTAAGGTTTTCACCGATCCTTTGGCTTCGCCGACAGATTACCCATTCAAAACCGCCCAGTTAGAAGACACGCTCTCGGAGCGCGAAGTCTATCTCGCCGGACCTCGCGTCTGCGATCTCGGCTATCTCCGCGAACCTTACAGGACTCCCGCGGGCACGATTGATAATCGCTGCGCTGCAGAGCCCCTGACCGTATACCTGTCCAAGGGTGGACAGGAAGTGAAGACCCTGGGGCGAAAATGCCTCAGCAACGCTTTGTTGGCGAACATCGGACATCCTCAGGTACGCGCCGGCAAATTCGTCGAAAGAGGCCTGGTCACCTGCGGAGATGACCTGAGCGAAATTACATCCTTCCTCCCACCAAACAGGCTGGTTTACAGCGCCGCCGATGCGATTGCAAAGCTGCTCAACGCATGATCCCGCACGACCCGCGACCACTTGGCTGGGCGGTCCAACCCTTTACTTGCTAATCGCCAATTGGACTCAACGCCTGAACCCCGAAACGTACTTGCGCGAGGTGCTCTCGCGCATCGCCGATCACCCCATCAACCGCATCGAAGAGCTGCTGCCATGGAGCCTCGCAGCGAAGCTCGCTGGAAACTCAAGCCGCGCTGCATAGTCAACTACACGACGTCAAGATGGCCTGCGATCGACGCTTACGAAACAGCAACGGTTCCAGCCGGAACGACCACGATTAGAAAGCCATGAGGGCCGGGTCAGAACGTTTCCCAATATTCAACGACAAAAGAGAGTAGACTAGAAATGTCTCTTCTAGCATCCTTCCGCCGCGCCCTAGGGTGACGGTTCCCTGCAAAATCAGACTACGTTTAGTTGCGCAAGGAGCTGCTATGCCCAAAAATCTGGGTGTGCCTGTAAACTCCTCTCCGAAGCCGCCGCCTAGTGACGGTGACGGAAATCACATCCATAACGAGATCCTTCTCAGCCTGCCACTCAAAGAACAAGAACTGTTGTACCCAAAACTGGAATTAGTGCGCTTGAAACTACACCAGGTGCTGCATGAGCCTGGCGACACTTTGAAGTCTGCTTACTTTTGCAACAGCGGTATGGTTTCGATTCTGAGCGTTTTCGAGGACGGAAAGAGTGTGGAAGTGGGGTTGATCGGCAAGGAAGGATTCGTGGGATTGCCATTGGTCGCGGGCTTTCGGACGGCCTCGACTCGAGCGAATGTGCAGATAGAAGGTTCAGCGTTCCGAGTGGATGGGGCGATACTAACGGCAGCCCTGCTGGTGTGCCCCAAACTGGAGCGGAAGTTGCAGCGTTGTTCGCAGATGATGGGCGTACAGTCAACACAGATTGCCGCGTGCAACCGGCTCCACGAGGTTGAGGAGAGATTGGCGAGATGGCTGTTGATGTGCTCCGACCGTGTTGGAGGGAGTTCAGTCCCGCTGACGCAAGAATTTCTCGGGCAGATGCTGGGAACTCGTCGTTCCAGCGTGACCGTGGCGGCCGGAATTTTGCAGAAAGCAGGACTCATCACCCACGCGCGTGGTGACGTAGAGATAATCGACAGAACGTCACTAGAAGACGCAGCGTGCGAGTGCTATGGCATCCTGCAACACCAGATCAAGAAGTGGCAGGCAGAACCAGAGTAATGTTGGTGCGGCGACGCACACTTGGTAGTTCCCCAGCGTACGAACAGAGTGCCTGCATTGCGTGTACGCTCAAGACAAGACACTGCTGTGGGGCTCCCTCTTTAGCGATGCAAAGTTGTCACTACGGAGAACCTTCAGGCTACCTCAGGAGCCCCACTCCTAGGAATAGTCTTTGGCATGGGAGAACTGCCACCATGCGCGTTACGAAGTTGAACATTGCGGTGACCCGCTTCGCAGCCTTCGTATCACACTTGCCCCTTTCACCCGACGAACCCGACGTTTTGGAATATCACGAGATCATCACGCTTTTCGAAGAAGCCTGCAGACAAGACCTAACCCAGTTCAGAATCGCACCAGACCGAGCAAAACCAGAGGCAGATAGCACAACAAGGGCGTCAGTTGCTGCACCCTGGCAGGCACGGCACCCGAAGAAGAATTCGGTTGAGCTGGCCTATTTTCGCAGTCAAGTTCGAGGGCTTATTAACTGTCTGATGAATATTCTAGGCACTTCTCCATGTTGAAAGAGTCGCGGATGGCTTCACGATGTGTAATGGGAACCCGCTCGGTGCAAATTTCGGAGCGCCACCTTAATGAAACACGGCTACGGAGGAATTTACCCGCGTGAGGAACTGCAATGACTGAGAAACAGAATCGCGAAGAATTGATCGCCAAGAGAAATCTGGTGTTCGCGCGGTTTTTGGAGAGCCCAAGGGAGATTCACCTTGCCATTGAAGTCAAGGCCTTTGACGACCAGATTGCGGAAAGCACTCAGCGAATGCGGGTGGAAGAGAGAAAGGTAGAGCAAAAAGAAAAGAATAATGCTCGACATCACGGAAGCTCCATCGAGAATTGTAATCCAATCGGGTCGAAACTCCTTGGAAGAGTTTTGAACAAGCGTACCTGAGTGATGTTCACTTCTCCACGATCTCGAGTGTAAACCGCTTGCGGAGTTTCATTCCTGCCGCTCCCAGAAGAGTACGAATCGCCTTGGCTGTGCGTCCTTGTCGGCCGATAACTTTTCCCAGGTCTTCGGGATAGGTCCTCAGTTCCAGAACGGTGACTTGGGAACCTTCCACCGCCTTGATTTGTACTCCCTCGGGATGGTCCCCAAGCGACTTAGCAATCACCTCGACGAGTCCTTTCATTCCGGACTGCTTTGCGACAAGCTACTGTCTGGTTTTCCAAGGGGACTCAGTGCTGATCTAGGATCTCCCGGACTTTCCTGCCCAGTGCTTCAGATGTGAATGGCTTCTGCTGAAGCTGACGGCGCCGGAAATGACCGTTCTCGTGGGTGGCCTGCGCGTCCTGGGTGCAAATACCGGGAAGTCCACACACGGCGTCTTTACCAAGCGTCCGGAAACCCTGACCAACGACTTCTTCGTCAACCTGCTCGACATGGGCACGCAATGGCAGCCATCCAACGCATCCAATGGCTCCGGAGAAGTCTATGAAGGGCGCGACCGCAAGACGA
>JBAVHY010000018.1:0-29306 GCA_049686315.1 Candidatus Acidiferrum sp.
CTTAAAACTTACAACTGAATACTTCACTGATATTCCGCGTCGATGCGTAGGGCGCCGGATTTGTCGAAGGCCACGTCGAATGCCTTCGCTTTCTTGATGAGGATGTCGCCGAATTGTTTTTCCTGCGCGAGCGCCACGGCTTGCAGCTTGACCATTTCGAGCAGCGCCAGGAAGGCGACGATCATGGCGTGACGGGAGGGGCAAGCTTCGAAGAACTGGATCAGGCTGATGGAATTGGTTTCGCTCGAGAGGATTTGCCCGCGAATCTGGGCGATCATCTGAGCAACGGTGAAAGATTCGTGTTGCAGTTCGATGCGCGTGACTTCCTTTTTGCGCTCGAGCACTTGCTGGAAGACGCGCACCAGGTCGACCAGCGAGACGACCAACTCCCCTTCGGTACCCTCGTCGTTGTACAGCGATTTATCCGGCTTAGACCAAACGTTTTCCTCGATCTGCTGCTTTTGGTACAGGAGCTGGGCGGCATTTTTGAATTTTTCGTGCTCGATGAGCCGCTGAACCAATTCCTCGCGCGGATCGCCGGCCTGCTCCTCGGGAGAGGCGAGTGGATCGGGCGGCAGTAACATTTTGGACTTGATGTAGATGAGCGTGGCGGCCATGTAGATGAATTCGGCGGAGACGTCCACATTGAGCTGTTCGAGCTTATGGAGGTAATCGAGGTATTGCGAGGTGATTTTGGAAATTTGGATGTCGTGGATGTTCATTTCCTGCTTTTTGATGAGGTCCAGCAGCAGGTCGAGCGGACCTTCGTACATGGGGATGGTGATTTTGTAGGGAGAGGACATGGGGAGTAATCAGTGTTCAGTAATAAGTTTTCAGTTTAAGACCGGAACACTCAATATCAATAGAGGATAGCAGATATCTCTCTGCGAACTTCGTTTTCTTCCCTCTGCGGCCTCTGTGTTAAGTCTTTTCTCTTCCTCTTAAACTGTAAATTGATAACTGAGAACTTTCTCTACTCCGCTCCTACAAGGGCGAGATTTCGGCGCGCTTGCGTTGCCAGTTGAAAATGGATTCGCGGACTCGCTGCATGGTCAGCTTCGCGCACTCGCGGGCCTTTTTCGAGCCGGCATCCAGGATTTCTAGGACGCGTTTGGGATTTTGCTCGTATTCGACGCGGCGGGCGCGAACCGGCTCGATCCATTTGATTAGGTTGTCGGCCATGGCGGCTTTGCATTCGATGCAGCCGATTCCAGCGGTGCGGCAGCCTTCGGCGGCCCACGTCAGTGTTTCGGGCGGGGAGAAGAGTTTGTGCCAGTCGTACACAGGACAGATATCGGGATTGCCGGGGTCGGTGCGACGCTTGCGGGCGGGGTCGGTGACCATGACCTTGGTTTTGGAGCGGATGTCAGCGTCGGTTTCCGAAAGCGTGATGGCGTTGCCGTAGGATTTGGACATTTTGCGACCGTCTAGGCCGGGGATGCGGGGAGTGGGCGTGAGGAGGACGTCAGGTTCGGTTAATTTTTCTTCGTAAGAGAAAAAGGAACGATAATCAGCAATTTTTTCAAAGAAATTGGCGATACCAATATCCAGAGCACGTTCACGCAAGGTTCGGCTGATGTTAAATCTTTCTTCTTGTGAAAGCACTCTGTCCGGCGGGGGCACGATCATGAGCCTGCCAACCCTATCAAGGAGTGTATTTAATAGTTTCCAATCATATGGCTCGAACAACTGGGTAAGCGGCTGAAATCCGAAAAAAGTATTGAAGCGGCGGACGAGTTCGCGGGAGAACTCGACGTGGGAGACTTGGTCTTCGCCAACGGGAACGAAGAGAGCTTTGCCGGGGACGCCCGCTGCCGCAGGTAAAGAGTACATGACGATGTCGGCGGTTTGGAGCGTGGGATAGCCAAGGAAGCCGTAGGTGTGGAGATCCTTATCCTTGATATTGTCGAGGGCCTCTTTGTACGTGGGGACGCGCTCAAGCCAGCCCAGCGGCGTGATCATGGACAGGAGGAGATGGAGTTCGGCGTGTTCCGGAACGAAGGATTGGACGAACAAAACGGATTTTTCCGGGTCAAGGCCCGAGGCCAGATAGTCGATCCCTATCTGGAGAGTGTTTTCGGCGACGGCTGAGGTGTCCGCGTAATCGCTCGTGAGGGCGTGCCAGTCGGCGACGAAGTAGAAGCACTCGTACGAGGGATCGTTTTGCAGGCGGACCCAGTTTTGCAGCGCGCCAAAATAGTGCCCGATGTGGAGACGGCCTGTGGGGCGCATGCCGGAGAGTACGCGTTTGGTGGCAATGGTCAAGAGTATGGTCCTTGATGGATCGAATGAAGGTGCCGAGCTAAAGAGGATATCAGATATCGCACATCAGGAGTTCGCGCCCGTGTGCCTCGCTGTTACGCATAACGAATGCCTTGCGTACTGGCACTTGCTGCTCGCAGACCGCTCAGGTAGAGTCTGTCTCGGAGGCGGTATGGCAGCTCGCCAGCAGATTGTTTGCACCCAATGCGACAAGGTCGAGGAATATTGCACCTGCGAAAAGTATTGCACCATCTGCAAAGGCCAGAATAACGCCCGGCTCTGCGCCGATGGCTTGTATTACTGCCCTGATTGCCGCGAAGCGTGCGATATAGCGCTTGCCAACGACCGATAACCGTGTCCAGCCTGCCCCACCAGATTTCCGTTCGCATGGATCCGGATGAGCGGCTCGTTGCCGCTGTCGGCGGGGCGGCGCGTTATCTGGCGGATGCTGCGGGATTGGGCAACGAGATGATCGTTCAGTTCCAGGCTTCCGTCGTTTCCGCTTGCAACCATTGCTTCCACTGTCATCCTTCCGGCACGCCGTGCGGAATTACACTTCGTCGTTCATCGGATCGCTTGGAACTGGAAGTTGACTTGCCTGGAACCGAACCCCAAGCAAACGAAATGCCTTCTTGGGCGGGGATTGATGAGGTCCATCGCGAAACGCGGGATCATGCAGCAGTTCTGCGGCTGACGAAGTTCGTCTCACCTAATCCTCCCGCGGATTAAGTGGAAGTGGGCGTCAATACTCGAGGCCCGCGACAATCTTTACAGCTTTAGCGCGAACGTATTCCGGCGAATCAGCGATGTCATCTGGTCGTCGCTTACGGACAGGCTGATCACCACACGGTCTCCGCGTGGAGTCACGTTCGTCTGATCGAGAAGCTGGCCTAATTCCGGATTGTCCTTGCTGGCCTGATACTTCTTGTAGAGAAGTCCGGCGGCAACCAGTTGGCTCAAGGTGTTGGCGTCTTGCGGTGAGCCGCACACCGTTTGGAATTTGGAATCGACTCCGCTGCTCGCCGTCGCCGTAATGATTAAGGCCTGCATCCTCTGAATGAGGGCCGCGGCTTCGGGAAACTGCTGCACTTCGGGAGCGAGTTGACCCATTGCCAGTCGCGTGTAACCGGGATTCAACACCGCCCACACCACTCCTGAACCGTTGACTTCATTGATCAGGTTGTACATCTGTTCGTTGCGCAGCAGTCCATCCAGGCGCCCCATGCGGATCTCGACCAGTTTCTCGAGAAGCGGCCGATGCCCGAATACTGCCTTGCTGGAATCCAGAAAAAAGAAATAAAGATCGCCGGGCCCCACGCCGGAGCCGAATGCGAACAGCGTGTACGTGTCGATTTTCTCCGTGGGCAGTTTCTGCCGCTTGAAATAGGCCTCCGTGGATTCCGGATTGTAGTTCCCCATGGCGATGCCCAGAGTCATCTCGCTCGAAGGGATATCCGTGCTCATGCCTTTATCGTCCTTCGTCATGACGTCCGCCACCAGCCCCCACACAAGTTCATCGACTTGGGTGTTCGGATCTACTCCAGCCGATGCCAGAAACTTTTCGAATTCCCGGAAGCGCTCCGGCAGGACCTGCTCCTGCAGGGCAGGGAACCACTTCATCGTTCGCGCCTTCTTCAGGTCCACGTAGCCGAATTCTCCGGTCTCCTTCGGGAACAGCGCAATGGTATCCGCGCCGACTCCGCCAGCCTTCGCCGGCTTGGCCAAAACCGCAATCAGCGTCAACAGGGCGCACGCCGCCAAGAGCCGCGTTAAATTCTTCCTCATCCTCATGTCTTGCTCCTTTTGAGTGGCCGGGGGAACGAATCTTTATTTTATGTCATTTCCTATTCCGCTAGCCCAACTGGTTGCGCAGTTCGCCAACCTTCCCTTTCGCCTTTTCCACGTAAGCGGCGTCTTTCAATCCTTCCAGATTAATCTCCACGTTGGCCAGGGCGCCTTTGGCGGCTGCTACTGCCATTAGACGGGCCACCTCTAGATCTGACTTCATAGATGCGGCGGCGATGGCCTCCAGTTGTAGAAGGCGGTTGTTCAATCGCGTAGCTTCTTCCGCAACCTGCAAGGGCACTTCAGCCGCACCTTTCGTCGCTGTCTCAATCGCCAGTTCACGCCGCCCGCTCTCCTCCGCGCTTCCCTGGGGTAATTTGAATGCGGCCATCACGGCATCATAAGAGGCTGCATCACGGTCAATCGCGTCTGCGAATTCGTCAACGGTCCGGCGCAACTCATCGAGCTGTTCTGAAAGCTTTTCGACGTGTGCCGCCTGGGATTTCTTTTTTCGCGAGAGTCCCGCAACCATTTGTCCCAGTGCCGCGGCCATCGCTCCGGCATAGGCAGAGGCGCTTCCTCCTCCCGGTGTTGCAGAGGGTGCCGCAACAGCGTCCAGAAACGGCCGCGCCAGGCTTCCTAGTTTCCCATCCTTGATCGCGACCGGCGCTCCCGCCAGGACTGCCTCAAGCTTATTTTCAAACACCTGCGACGGCGAGAAGTTTTCCAGTTGGAGGAAGTAATCGGCCGTCATTTCAATAGCTTTTTTGGGGACCAGCCCTACAATTTCGCTCCCTACCGGCACGACACCATGGCGTTCCGCTTCTCGCTTCACCATTTCATACACCCGATGCATGGGTGTCTGCTCGAAGTCCGTGAGATTGATGGATACCTGAGCCAGGTTCCGCGCCTTCAATTCCACTCCCATGGACTTCACGTATCGCAATCCTCCACTCGAAAAACGGATCGCCTTCGCGATCTTGTTCGCGATGCTCACGTCCGGCGTATTCAGGTTCACGTTGTACGCGATAAGAAATTTCCGCGCTCCGACCACCGTTACGCCGGCCGTGGGGTGCAACTTTGGTTCCCCCACATCCGGCTGCCGGTCATGATTCTTCTTCATTTCCTCTCGTAATCCCTCGAACTGTCCGCGGCGCACATTTTCCAGGTTGACCCGCTCTGGCCGTGCGGCCGCTGCCTCGTAAAAAAAGATTGGAATGCGATGCCTCTTCCAGATTTCGCTTCCGACGCGCCTCGCCAGGGCTACGCAATCCTCGATGGTCACGCCCTCGATGGGGATGAACGGCACGACGTCTGTTGCCCCCACGCGTGGGTGTGCGCCGGTGTGCTGGTTCATGTCGATCAGTTCCATTGCCTTCCCAGCGCCCAGAATTGCCGCCTCACCGACAGCGTCGGGCTCGCCGGCAAGGGTGATGACGCACCGGTTGTGGTCCGCATCCATCTCGCGATCCAGCACGTACACTCCGGGCACGCTGCTCATGGCCTGGACAATCGCGTCAACTTTCGCCGGATCGCGTCCCTCGGAGAAATTTGGTACACACTCAATCAGTCGTTTCATGGGTCGTTTCCGTCTGTTCCCGGGGATCGGCCACACAGTCCCCGCTTGGCGCTGCAATTCGTTGTTTCAGTCTCGCATGTAGATGATCTGGCCGCTCTTGATCGTCATCCAGCATCGTTGCATCCCGAAATAATAGGGAATTTCCCGGTAATCCTCCACATCGAAGACTGCCAAGTCGGCCTGCTTTCCGCTTTCGAGCGAGCCCACTTTCTTTTCGCGCCGCAGAGCGTATGCGCCATTGATGGTCGCGGCAGCAATGGCTTCCGCAGGCGTCATGCACAACTGCGTGCAGGCAAGCGACAGTATCATCGGCATGCTGACCGTCGGGCTCGTTCCCGGATTGTAATCCGTGGCAAGGGCAACCACGGCACCGGCGTCAATCAGTTCGCGCGCCGGCGCGTAGTGTTTCCATCCCAGGTGAAAATCGCAGCCCGGCAGCAGTGTGGCGACGGTTCTTGATCCGGCTAGTGCTCGAATGTCCGCAGCATTCACTTTTTCCAGGTGGTCGCAACTTGCGGCGCCCAGTTGCACGCCCAGTTGCGCCGCGCCGGTGCGAGATAATTGTTCGGCATGCATCCGCGGGACCAATCCATGCTGCTTACCCTCGCTCAAAATGCGGCGTGACTGCTCACGTGTGAACGCTCCCCGATCGCAGAATGCGTCACAGGATTCCGCCAGGCCTTCGTTCGCCACTTCCGGCAAAAGTTGTTCCAGCACCAACGCAATGTACCTCTCCGCGCCACCGGGTTTTTCCCGAAATTCCGCCGGTACGACGTGCGCGCCTAGAAACGTCGACACGATCTCCAGCGGCTGTTCACCATTCAGTTCCCGTTGAAGGTGTAGGATCCTCAGTTCGCTTGCCACATCCAGACCGTAACCACTCTTGGCCTCGACAGTGGTCGTGCCATAGGAAGCGAATTCTTCCAGCGCGACTCGCGCTCTCCCTTTGAGCGCCGCGGAACTTGCCGCTCTGAGTTTTTTGACGGAATTGAGAATCCCCCCGCCTTTCTTGGCAATCTCCTCGTAGCTGGCGCCTTGAATTTTCAGTTCGTATTCTTCCGCGCGGCTGGCGGCGTGAATCAGGTGGGTGTGCGAATCCACGAATCCGGGCAGGACCACGCGCCCGCCCACATCCAACTTTTCTGCACGTTTTGCATCTTTCCGGGATTCCAAACGAGAACGGCTTCCCACGGCCACGATCTTGCCCTCGCGCACCAGAACGGCCCCGTCTTCCAGAATGTCCAGTTTTGAAAGGGAAGTGCCTCGCCGGGGAGCACCTCCCCTGAGGGTTAGCAGTTGCGAAGCACCTGTAATGAGCAAGCTTTGTGTCAAAGCGTCGTTATCGTGTCTCCCCCGGAGGGCCGCTCCACTTATGCGCCAACGGCCATCACTTGATATGCCGGTACGAACACTTCTTTCGCAAACGACGCGAAGGTCGTCGGTGTTGTATTCTCCGCGGACCTCGGTTCCGCCGCCACCACTATTCCATCGCTGATTCCCTTGAACATCTCGATGAAGTACGCAGCCGTTTTTGCCGGCGTTCCCATCTGCACCAGCACCTTCTGAACCTGCTCGTAAGGGAACTGCGCGTAGCGGAGTTCCGGCATGTTCAGGGCCTTGCCGAGAATTGTCGTGACCTCATTCATGCTCAGGTCCCGCTCCCCCAGCAGTTCCCGTGATTGTTTCTCATTGAAATCCAGATTCAGCAGGCGTTCCGCGGCGTAGGCGCCGATATCACGCGTTGCAATCATGGGTATTCTCAAATCACTTTTCAGAGCGCCACCGAAGAATCCCATCATCTTGATCATGGTGATCGCTGCCAGATGATTCTCAAAGAAGTAAGCGGGACGCAGATGCAGCACGTTCAGGTTGTCCACGGCATTTAGCTTCAATTCGGCAAAATGCAGTCCGAGTATCGGTCCAGTTCCCGCCGGAGCAAAGGCGCCAATGCTGCTCAGGTTAACGGCATATTGGAGTCCGGAATTCCTGATCGCAGCGGCGATCGTGTCGCTAACCCGTTCCTGCTCGGTTCGATAATCTGGAGAAGTCATCCCAGGGGGGATTATCAAGAATGCTGCTCGCGCGCCGTCGAACGCGCGTGTAAGGGCTGCTGCATCGCTGACGTCGCCGATGAAGGCCTCGGCGCCTTTTTGAACAAACGGTTGAAGCCTAACAGTGCTCCTCCCGACCACTCGTACCTTTTCGCCTTTTTCCAGCAACTTCTTCGTAATGACGGACCCGATATGCCCCGTCGCGCCCAATACTGTATACATCGTGCACTCCCTCGACGACTCTCTCTTTACCAATTCCGATGGAAAAACCGAATCCCGGCACGCGCACCTGCGCCCGAGATCGATTCCCCTTCCTCAGAGCATGGGGATCTTTAGGCCACTCTTCTTCGCGAAGTCGATGGCTTCAGCATACCCTGCATCGGCATGACGAGCCACCCCCATTCCGGGGTCGTTCGTCAACACTCTTTCGATGCGTTTTGCCATTTCCTTGGTTCCGTCGGCGCAGGTCACTTGTCCAGCGTGCTGCGAGTAGCCTATCCCAACTCCTCCTCCATTGTGGATGGAGACCCACGAGGCGCCGCTTGCTGTATTCACCAGGGCATTCAGCAGCGCCCAATCGGCCACCGCGTCGGACCCGTCTTTCATCGCCTCGGTCTCACGGTACGGCGAAGCCACGGAGCCGCAATCCAGATGGTCGCGCCCGATCACGATCGGTGCCTGCAATTCGCCCTTGGCCACCAGTTCATTCAGCGCCAGGCCGAATCTGGCGCGCTCGCCGTAGCCCAGCCAGCAAATCCGCGACGGCAAACCCTGGAACTTCACCTTTTTCCCAGCCAGCGTGATCCATCTTCTTAGTTGCATGTTCTCCGGGAAAAGTTCCAACACTAATCTGTCCGTTCGCGCAATGTCGGAAGCCTCACCGGAAAGCGCCACCCAACGGAAAGGCCCTTTCCCTTCGCAGAAAAGTGGGCGGATGTAAGCAGGCACAAAGCCGGGAAAATCGTAGGCATTCTTCACGCCTGCCTCGAAGGCAAACGTTCGAATGTTGTTGCCGTAGTCGAATGTCACCGCGCCGAGTTTCTGCAAGTCCAGCATGCCTTGGACGTGCTCGCCCATGGCTGCCACCGACCGCTTCCGGTACTCCTGTGGATCTTTCTTTCGCAGCCCGAGCGCCTTCTCGAGCGTCATTCCGTTCGGCACGTACCCCCCGATGGGATCATGAGCGCTCGTCTGGTCTGTCAGTATATCCGGCACCACGCCGCGTCTTGCGAGTTCCGGAATCAGGTCCGCGCAGTTTCCGGCCAGTCCTACCGAGGTCGCTTCGCCTTTCCTTACAGCATTCTTTAAGATCCGCAATGCTTCATCCAACGAGTTCACCATCACGTCGCAATAACCCGTCTTCACACGCCGCTTGATCCGCTCTGGATCCACGTCGATGCCCAGGAATGCGGCACCATTCATTGTCGCCGCCAGCGGTTGGGCTCCACCCATTCCGCCCATGCCGCCCGTGACCACCAGTTTCCCGCTCAAATCGCCGCCAAACTGTTTCCGGGCCGCCGCTGCAAACGTCTCGTATGTCCCCTGCAAAATGCCCTGCGTACCGATGTAGATCCAGCTTCCCGCCGTCATCTGACCGTACATCATCAACCCGGCGCGATCGAGTTCGTTGAATCTCTCCCAGTTATTCCATTGGCCCACCAGGTTGGAATTGCACAGCAAAACGCGCGGCGCATATTCGTGAGTGCGAAACACCGCCACAGGCTTGCCGGATTGCACCAGCAAAGTCTCGTCGGACTCCAACGCCCGCAGCGATTTCACGATGGCGTGAAAGCACTCCCAATTTCGTGCCGCCTTCCCCGTGCCGCCATACACCACCAGATCCTCCGGTTTTTCCGCTACATCCGGATCCAAGTTGTTCAGTAACATGCGCAGCGCGGCTTCTTGCTGCCAGCCTTTGCAGGAAAGCGCCGTCCCACGCGGCGCTCGGAACGGCCCGCGGTTCGTCGCTGGATCATTCACTATAGGCAAGGTTGCGCTCATGTCCTTCATTCCCCCATCTTAGCGCAGCTTCAATCGCCCGAGGAAATGGCGGTGGTGCCAAGATGCGCGCCGCAGATGATATCCTCCTCTGCCGCTTGCCCTGAGATAGGCTTGCACGGAACGGTCGAGTTGGCGTTCCGGGTTGCCATGGCGTTGCGCCTGTATTCCTTCTAAGATACATTGAGGCATTGCATGAGCTACGACGCGCTTCCTTCTCGATTCCTCCAGGCGGTCGATAAGTTCCCATCTCCCCGCGCGCAAATGGTTCGCCGCGCCGACCGCTGGGAAGCCATTTCCTCCCAGGAATTTCTTCGCCGCGTAGCAGGTTTAGCGAATTCCTTGGTTGAACTGGGAGTGAAATCGGGCGACCGCGTCGGCCTGTTCGCCCCCAATTGTCCGGAGTGGCACACTGCGGATTTCGCCATCAGTGGCTCCGGCGCGGTTACTGTTCCCGTCTACTTCAACGAATCCCCCGATCGCATGACGTACATCTTGAATCATTGTGGAGCACTGGTAGTCTTCATCGCCGGTATTCGCCAGTTTGAAAAATTTCTTCAGGTGCGGGATCAACTCGAACGCGTACAACACGTGATCGTCGCCGAGGCGGGCGACTCCATGCCCTCCGAATTTCTGCGTTACGAGACGCTCATCGCCAACACCGCAGCAGCGGAAGTCGCCTCGTACCGCAATCGCGCAGCACAGGTTCTGCCGAGCCAACTCGCCTCCATAATCTATACCTCCGGAACTACGGGTGAGCCCAAAGGTGTCATGCTCACCCACGCCAATTTCAGCTCCAACGTGACGGACACATGCAGTGAAGTCCGGCTCCGGCCGGAAACCGATCTCGCCGTCTCTTTTCTCCCCTTGGCCCACGTTTATGGCCGCATGTTGGACTACCTCTACATTTTTGAGGGCTGCCCCGTCGCCTACGTGGAAGTCGTTGAGAACGTTGCGCAGGCCTTGCTTGAAGTTCATCCCACAATCATCGCTGCCGTCCCGCGCTTTTTCGAAAAGATCTATGCCCGCTTGATGGAGCAGCGCAGCAAGACCGCCGGCGCCAAACGCCGGATATTCGATTTCGCCATGAAGACCGCGAGGGAGTCGGCATGCTGGCGCTGCGGGGAGAAATCCGCAAGTTTGCCCTTGAAACTGAAATGGGCATTGGCTGATCGCCTGGTCTACTCGAAAATACGCGCCGGCACCGGCGGACGTTTGCGCATGGTGATGTCCGGGGGAGCGCCGCTCTCCAAATCACTGGGCGAATTTTTCTGGGCCATCGGCATTCCGATTTATCAGGGCTACGGCCTCACGGAAACTTCTCCTGTGCTCACAAACAACTATCCGGATAACCGTGTCGGCAGTTCCGGCCGGCCCATCGCCAACGTCCAGATCCGTATCGCCGATGATGGCGAGATTCTGGCCAAGGGCCCCTGCGTTATGCAGGGATATTACAAATCGCCCGATTCCACTCGGGAAGTTCTCTCTGAAGACGGCTGGTTCAAGACCGGCGACATCGGCTTCCTTGACAAAGACAACTATCTCTTCATCACCGATCGCAAAAAGGATCTGCTCAAAACCGCTGCAGGCAAGTTCATCGCGCCCCAGCCGATTGAAAACTTCCTGAAGACCAGCCCCTATATCCTGAATGCCATGATCGTTGGGGATCAACGCAAGTTCGTTGTTGCGCTCATCGTTATCAACCCTGTTACTGTCGCTGCGAAGCTGCTGGAGGAAGGCCTGGAGTTTTCCTCGAACTCAGAAATGGCTGCTCATCCCCGCACTTACGCGCTCATTGAAACTGAGGTTAGCCGGCTGACGGCACATCTCGCGCAATATGAATCAATTAAGCGTTTTGCGCTTCTCCCGGACGACTTCACTTTTGCTAGTGGCGCCCTTACGTTTACCATGAAACTGAAGCGGCGCGTCGTCGAAATGCAGTATCACGACCTCATCGACAAGCTCTACTCCGACCTCATCGAACCCCGTCCTCTTGTCCGCGATTGACGCGTTCTCCAGGATTGCTCTGCCCCTGGGCAGTCCCCGTAAACTCCGTGTTAAGATTAGCGCGCCACCAAAGCCGCACCCTTCCCCGCTTTCTTGGCATCTCATAGGTGAGCAATCCACATTCCTCAGGAGGTCTTTCATGACAAAAGCCGCTACCGCTACGGTCACAGCCCGGACTTTCCCTACCAGTGTTGGGGTCCCCGAAAGCAACCGCCAAGCGATCATTGCGCTCTTGAACGCGCGTCTCGCCGACAGCACGGATTTGCGCGCTCAGGTGAAGTGGGCCCACTGGAATGTCAAGGGCCTGCATTTCATTCAACTCCATGAACTCTTTGATTCCGTTGCCGCTCATCTCGAAGAACACACGGACACTATTGCGGAGCGGATCACCACTCTCGGCGGCGTGGCCAATGGCACCGTCCGCGAAGCTGCCGCCAAGTCGGGTTTGAACGAAGCCGATCTGACTGCCTCTGATGGCCCGTCGATGTTGAAGTTCTTGGTGCACAACGTCGCCCATCACGCTAACGCGCTGCGTACCGCTGTCCAGGAGTCTGGCGACTTGGGCGATGCCATCACCGCTGACCTCTTTACTCAGCTTACGCGCGAGCTCGACAAGGATCTCTGGTTCCTCGAAGCTCATCTCACCCAGTCATAAGCCTCCGCATCTGAGGTCGGGCGGCGTGAACTCACCGCCCGGCCACCCGGTTCAACGCGAAAGTATTTTCAGATTGCATTCGCAATGCGCCCGCCCCTTCGCTCTGCTGTTGTATTCTTCTGCGTGCACCTACTCCCGTACAGGTTTGTGCTTACGCTTTGCCCTTTCTGACCCGCCCGCAGGCAACCTCTCATGTACAATTTGAATCGTAGAATAAAAAACCCAAGCCTTCATCTCCACTTAAGGAATAGCTGGATTCGGGAATAACGGCCGAATTCGTTGCCATTGTTTCAACAAATCATGTAACGACAGGAGAATGACTCTTGAAAGCTTGTTCCGCTCATTTCCAAGCGCGGTTGGAACGCCTATTCCGCGCAATTTGCCGCGTAGGTTCGGTGCTCACGATTCTGCTCCTCTGTATCATTACGAAAGCTAACGCACAATCTCCCATTCCCGCCGCCATCGGCCCCGCCGCAAATAATCTGGGAGGTTTTTCGCCCGGCTGGACGTTCGGCACGCGGTTTGAAGGCAGCACCAGCAGCGATGGCTCCATTTTCGATCTCGGAACTGCCGTCGGACGTAATTTCTCCCATCATCTTGCCGCCGACCTGGGCATCCCGCTTTATTTCATAAGTACGCCCTCTTCGACGACGCAAAATAATCCCGGTGCGGTTTCCGGTGTAGGGATCGGTGCGGTCTTCACTGATTTGCGCCTGAACTACCCCGACCGGTTCTTGAACTACGCTTCCGCAGCGCACTTTACCGCTCCCACCGGCGACACCAAGAAAGGCTTGAGCACCGGCCATGTCACCTGGGATCTCGCAAATCACTTCGATCATGCCTTTGGAGATTTTTCTCCATTCTTGAATGCCGGGCTGGGCAACACCGTCCTGGATACGCGCTACTTTCGTCGCCCGTTCATAACCTTCGGCTATAACGCCCAATTCGAAGGAGGCCTTGAATACGACCCGGGCAACTTCAGCTTCTCTGTGGCTGCGTATGACGTCGCGCCCTGGGGCGAGCAGACCGTCATCAGCCGCGTCTTCCGCTGCGGCAAGTCCACTAATTGCTCCGCCGCTGGCGCCACGCACAATCGCGGGAGTTATCGGAACACAAGCATTTCATCCGGCCCCGCGGATTTGGTGCGCGACAATGGTTTCAACGCCAGCGTCGATTTCAAGCCCACTTCGCGCCTGGATCTCGAGTTCGATTTCAGTCGCAGCGTTCCCTTGCAGCTGAACATCTACTCCTTCGGCATGGGCTTCGATCTCAGTTGGCTCTTGCGACCTCAGAGCCGATAGATTATCTCCGCGTTTGTCTCAACTCTTTCCAGGGGCTACAATGCCCCTGGAGAGGCCCTCATGTCAGATCAACTCGTCATCGCAGGTCGTGCCTTCAACTCTCGCCTTATCGTTGGAACCGGCAAGTACCGCAGCTTTCAGGAAATGGCCCGCGCCCATGCCGCTTCAGGCGCCGATATGGTCACCGTCGCCGTCCGCCGCGTGAACCTCACCGACAAATCGAAAGAATCGCTCCTCGACTATATCGATCGGGAAAAAATCTTCATTCTTCCCAATACCGCCGCTTGCTATTCCGCCGATGAAGCTATTCGCACCGCGCGCCTTGCCCGGGAAGTCGGTCTTTCCAACTGGATCAAGCTCGAAGTCATCGGAGATCAGCAAACCCTTTTCCCCGATACCGAGCAGCTTGTGGAAGCTACCAAGGTTCTTGTGAAGGAAGGCTTTGTCGTGCTGCCCTATACAAACGACGATCTGATTGCTGCCCGCAAGTTGATTGATGCGGGCGCCGCTGCCGTCATGCCCCTGGCTGCTCCGATTGGCTCTGGCCTCGGCATCCAGAATCCCGCAAACCTGCGCATTCTTCGGGAACGCATCACCGAAGTTCCCATGATCGTGGATGCAGGTGTCGGCACTGCTTCGGATGCCGCCGTTGCCATGGAGTTGGGCGCCGACGGCGTCTTGATGAACACGGCGATCGCCGAAGCTGCCGACGCCGTCCTCATGGCCGAAGCCATGCGCGACGCTGTCATCGCCGGCCACAAGGCTTATCTCGCTGGCCGTATGCCCAAGCGCCTCTACGCCTCGGCCTCTTCGCCACTCACCGGCGTCGTGCGCTGAAAGCCGTACCCTGCGGCGAGTGCGGGATGGACCCATCCAAGCGGGAAAATATAGGGTTTTTCGTCAGAGCACGACTTCAGTCGTGCCGTAACTGGCCCAATCAATTGGGCTTTAGCCGCTGAGGGCTTTTTCCAGTTCTCACCCAGTCTCTTTAGCCTCTGAGGGCTCAAAAACGATTCAGTACCTTGGTTGTCGCATGACTTCTACTTGTTTTTCTGCGGACTCGCCTGTCCGCTCTTCGACACGGCATCATCTTTCAGCATCGTTGCCATTTCATCTTGTACTAGCTTGCTCATCGTTTCCATGTTCTTTTGCAGAAGCGGCATCATCTGCTGCGACGCTTCGGCAGTAATC
This sequence comes from Candidatus Acidiferrum sp., assembly GCA_049686315.1. Lineage (GTDB taxonomy): Bacteria > Acidobacteriota > Terriglobia > Acidiferrales > UBA7541 > Acidiferrum. The sequence continues at coordinate 14,830 of JBAVHY010000018.1, forward strand.
GCCGGCAATTCCTGGATGAGTCTTTGACCCGTAGGCGTGGAATAGAAGGCCACCAGCGCGTCGACGTCACCCTTTGTCAGATGTTTCTGGTAAACCGGCACCATGGCTTCGAGCATTTCGTCCCAGGGGAAGTTCTTGAACTGATCATCCATTATCTTGTTCACGCGAGCTTCAAAATCGGCGGGCAGCCTCTCTTTGTCTCTCAAGTATTGCTGGTGGACCATTTCGTGCATCGGTTTGGACATCGCGTCCACCATCTTGGTCATCATTTCCTTCGAATGCATCACCTGAAGATATTTCTCGATGTCCTCCTTCGAGGCCGGCGCGTCGGCCGGATTCTGTTGAGCCGCGCTGAAAGCGCATAGGCTCAGACACAACACGGTTGAACACAGGAGTTTCTTCATCGTAGCCCTCCAGCTTCTCGCAAGGATGCTAACGCACTCTCTTGCTCGGCGCCACGTTCACGCGTGGCCTTCCGTCAAGGAAGAAACCTGCTGAACATTCAGTGAATCCTAACCTTTAACCATCCCGTGCATCTATTCTGGGAGCGTCATAAGCGATAGGTTAATCTGACGAAAGTGAGTTACCCTCTTGCCCGTTGAGAAGAATGCAAAGGTGATCATTACCGGTCTCGGTGGCCCGGAAGTTCTGAAGTGGGTCGAAGAAGAATTACCAGTGCCTGGGCCGGGACAGGTGCGCGTGAAGGTGCTGGCAGCGGGTGTCGCCTTCGCTGATGTCCTCATGCGCCGTGGCCTCTACCCGCGCGTGCCACCGTTTCCATTCGCTCCCGGTTATGACATCCTCGGGGACATCGATACGGTCGGCGAGGGTGTGACGGAACTCCGCGTTGGACAGCGCGTCGCAGCTCTAACGATGACGGGCGGGTATAGCCGATACACGGTGGTTCCAGTCGCGCAGCTTGTTCCAGTTCCTGATGGACTCGATCCAGCAGAGGCAGTCAGCCTGATTTTGAACTATGTGACCGCCTATCAGATGTTACATCGCGTAGCGCAACTGCGTCCGGGGCAAATGCTGCTCGTACACAGCGCCGCGGGCGGCGTTGGCACGGCGGCCCTGCAACTCGGGAAAATTGCCGGGCTCACGATGTTCGGCACGGCCAGCAAGCCAAAACACGCGCTGGTCTCCGCACTGGGGGCCATTCCGATTGATTATCGGACTGAGAACTTTGTGGATCGCATCCGGCAACTTGCCTCTCAAGGACTTGACTGCGTTCTGGACCCCATCGGCGGCAAACAGTGGTGGGCATCTTATAGCTGCCTGCGGCGCGGCGGCAGTCTGCTGTGCTTTGGGGCACAAGCGGCGGTCTCGAAAGGAAAGTTGACAGCGGGTTTAGGATTCGCATTACTGGGTTTGATGAAAATTATTCCGGACGGGAAGAAGGCACTCTGGTACAACGTCAAAAATCTTCATGATGCACGCCCTCAGTGGTTTCGCGAAGATTTGTCCAAGCTATTTGAATTCTTATCGGCGCGCCAGATTCAGCCGGTGATTGCGGCAAGACTGCCGCTTCGCGAGGCGTCGCGCGCCAACGAAATGCTGGAAAAGTCTCAGGTCTCGGGGAAACTAGTCCTTCTCCCTCAGGAATAATAGACCCTCAAATCGTCTTGCCGTGGTGGCGCCCGGCAGGCTCGAACAGCGAAAGCAGATTCGTCATGCTGAACAACTCGCGAATCTGCTGGCTCGCATTGACAATATCCAATTGGCACCCGCGAGTCCGCGCCGAGACGTACAAACCCACCACGGTCCCAAGTCCGGAACTATCCACTTGCGGCACGTTTTTGAGATCAATCACCACGCGCTTGTGCCCGGGAATTCTTTCGCGCACGGCATCTTTCAGGGCCGGTGAGTTTTCAAAGATCAACCTGCCGTGGCACTCGGCCACCAGGACATCCTCACGCTCGTAACAATGAACGCGAAATCCCCGTGTCGTACTACGCGGCCGGTTTCCCGCCATCAAGTCTCCCCTATCTTCCCTCTTTGCCCCTTGTCCCCCTTCTATCCCACTTGGCGGAGAATAGCCAGACTTTCGCGTTTTCCCACTTGAATCGGGTTAGACTGTTGCTGTGCAACGCAAGATCTTCTGGATGACGTTTGGGTCAGTTGGCCTCATCGCCGATCTCTTCTTGCCCTTTTGGTGGGCCCTGGCCGCTACCATCCCGATCCTGATTTTTAGTTGGTGGTTTGCTTACCGTAGCGAATGGTTTAGCTAGACAAGCGGTTCTCCCCTTCAAACTGTCCTGAACAGGAAATGCCACACTGCATCGACTGCGGCATGCACAAGCGCTGAAGCGAAAATTGACCCGCTTTTTCGCCATGTCCAGCCATAAAATAAGCCTGCAATTGCCGCCAGAAGCACATACCGCCAATTGGGAAATCCCAGATTTGTGATGTGCGAAAATCCAAATAGCACGGACGCAGTCCACCATCCCGCCAGCTCGCTCTTTGACGCGCGCGCCAGAAAGTTTTGCAGCAATCCGCGAAACAACAATTCTTCGGGCCACGCTGTGAACATAAGAATCGCCAGAGAGAGACCCACATACGTGCTCCACTTACTCCATTGCGGCGCAAAGGCGATGAAATGAAGGACCGTACCCAGGGGAATGGCGATGCACGCGAACCCCAGGAAACTCCCCACAACATACAAATTCCAACGATTCCCCCAGCCCACGGAATATCCAATTCCTTTCGCGCGCCGCACCAGTAGAAACGACGCTAGCGCCGCGTTCACGGCGGCGAGAACGGTCATCACGTAGGCCAATCTTCCGCCGGGGAAAGGCCACAACCAGTGCGAGGGGCCGAATTTCACGAACACCCAGATACCTAGAACAGTTACAAAATCCTGCCACGCTCCCGAGGCCGCGCCACCTGCAGAAACTGCCAACCCAAGCGGAACAAAAATCAATCCCGCCATGGCCGCAGCTCTGGTCAAAAGAAATGTGCCCGTTCCCAGCAGGTAGACGATATAGAACAGGAAAACCCACGTCCCAAGCAGCATCCCGCCACCAACGCCAAACTTCGCCGCGATTCCTTCAGCGACTCCACGAGCCGCCAACAGAAGTGTCACGAGCAGTAGGAATGCGAATGTGGTCAGCGTTGCCGCGAACGCCCGCCCACCATAACCCTGCCACGATGCGTAGATTGCTCCACCCAAACAAAACGCTACCCATATCCCCAGTACTGTCCACAATCCCAGTTGCTTCATCGCTACGACCGCCTCACCGTGATCTCCCTCTTAGCAATCTTTACACATCCAATCTGAAGATGTAGGAATTGGGGTGCGTGAACTCATTACACTGGTCCAAGAGCGCTGCCCATTGAAACGTCTCGCTTATATCGACTGGATGCGCGGTCTTGCGTGCCTGCTGATGTTTCAGACGCATTGCTACGACTCCTGGCTGCGACCGGAACTGCGCGAGGCGCACTTCTACAAGTTGTCGCAGCTCGGGGGGACGCTGCCGGCGCCTCTGTTCATCTTCCTTGCGGGTGTTTCGTTTGCCCTGGTGACGGAAAAACTCCGCGAGAAGGGAATTGCGCCAAATACCATTGCCCGGCAAACGATTCTGCGTGGAGCGGAAATCTTCGGGCTGGGCATTTTGTTCCGCGTTCAGGAATATGCCCTCGGCTATAAGTGGGTGCCCTGGACAGACATGTTGCGCGTCGATGTGCTCAACATTCTGGGCGTCGCCATGATGTTGATGGGTGTTCTTTGTTGGCTCACTTCGTCTCCTTTAGTTTCAACTGCTCGTCTGCGCAGCACGTTTGCTGCCCTAGTCGCTGCCGCTGCGATCGCGCTGCTTACTCCGCCTTTGTGGACAACGTGGCGGCCGCGCCTTCTGCCCTGGCCGATTGAGACATACATAAACGGCACGCACACCTTCCATGAACCGCAGCATTGGCTATTTCCTATCTTCCCGTGGTCCGCATTCGCGTTTGCTGGTTTGGCCGTGGGCTTTCTGGTGTTCAGCGACTTTGCCCGGCGGCGAGAAGAGCTGTTCTTTGGCTCCCTTGGCGCCGCTGGAATCGCGGCGATCCTGTTGTCGATCGCGTTGGATGCGCTGCCGGTCAGAGTGTATGCGGTTTACGATTACTGGCACTCGAATCCGAACTTCTTTCTGGCGCGCTGCGGCGTGTTGCTGATCATCCTGTCGCTCACCTACGCGTGGTGCAAGTGGGGATTCGCACAGAAGGGATTTAGCCCGGTGGTTCAATTGGGACAGACGTCGCTGCTCGTGTATTGGGTGCATATCGAATTTGTGTATGGCAGATTTTCGATCTTGCCGAAGCGCGAGTGCCCGATCCCCAAAGCGACGATGGGATTGTGCATCATTTTTCTGGCGATGCTGGGGCTATCGATGCTGCGGACGCGTTACAAAAAGAGGGGCGTCAGGGCTTCGCGGCCGGGGCCGGCGGGGGAGCCTGCGCCGGCAACTTAATAATGACTTCGCCGGGTTTCGCGAGCCCCAATTCTTCACGGGCAATCTTGCGAATGGTTTGCGGGTCGGTCTTCAGGTCCTTCCGGTCTTTTTCAAGGGCGGCATTTTCCTTATTCAGACGCTCGAGTTCCGCGTTGACCTTCTGAATCTCCTGCTGCTTGCGTTGCATGGCCAGGAAGCCGTGCGTGCCGAATAGATCGTGGGCCAGCAGAAAGACGACAAGAACGAGGAGAAGGTGCCGCCCGTAGCGGTGGAGCCATTTCCGAAGTTGTTCTTCCCAGTCGATGTTCATTTGCCGCTCAAAATCCACTCGGAAGCCTGGCGCGTGAGTTTACTAGTAGCTTCCGCGCTTTCCGCTTCTACATACAGCCGGACGATGGGTTCGGTGCCGCTCAAGCGCACCAGAATCCAGGAACCGTCCTCAAATACGAATTTTGCCCCATCGGTGCGATCCACGGATACCACTTTCCTGCCAAGGAGTGTCGAAGCGTCCACGGCCACTCTGCGGATGGTATTTGCCTTCTGTTCGTCGCTGAGGTGGAGATTCTCGCGGACGGGGTGGAACTCGCGGCCCAGCTTTTTGAAGATGGCACGGAGCTGCTCGGCAATCGAAGCGCCCCGGGCAGCGGTCATTTCGGCGACAAGGAGGCAAGCGAGGATGCCGTCTTTTTCCGGGACGTGGCCCCGAATGGTGAGGCCGGCGCTCTCTTCGCCGCCGAGCGCGATTTTATCTTGGCGGATGAGTTGGCCAATGTATTTGAAGCCGACGGGGGTCTGATAGGCAGTCTGGCCATGGGACTTGGCGACGGCGTCAACCATTTGCGTGGTGGCGACACTGCGCGCGGCGGGCATGTTCCAGCCGCGGGTCTCGACTAGATAGTCGTAGACGAGAGCAAGAATCAAGTTGGGCTGGATCCAGGTGCCGTCCGCGTCCATGATGCCGAAACGGTCGGCGTCGCCGTCGGTGGCGAGTCCTACTTTTGCGCCGGAATCCTTAACGGCCTTGCCGAGGGAAGCCAAGTTTTCCTTGCTGACATCAGGGCCGCTGCCCTCGAAGAGGCAGTCGCGTTCCGTGCGCATGGCTTTAACCGCAATGTCGTGATCGGCGAGCGCCTTGTCCAGGTAGCCCGCGCCACAACCGTGCAGCGCATCGAAGACGATTTTGAGGTTGGCCTTTTTGATGACGTCGAAGCGGACCAGTTCGTTTATGCGCTTGAGGTAGTCGGCGCGAAGATTCACCTTTTCGCCTTGTCCATCTGTGGCGTGGGAAGAGTGCGATGCCGAACTCGCGAAAGGGAAGGGAGCATCCTTGCCGATGAGTTTGAGCACACGAGCTTCGATGTCCTTGGTGACTTCCGGGAGCGCGGGGCCGGCATCCGCGCCAGAGTATTTCAGGCCGTGGTATTGCGCGGGATTGTGGCTGGCGGTGAAATTAATGGCGCCATCGAGTTTGCGGCGCAGAACTTCGTAGGCGATGGCCGGCGTGGGCGTAAATGTGTCGCAGAGAAGCGTTTTGATGCCGTGTTCCTGGAGAACGGCGACGGCGAGCGCGGAGAACTCCTCGGAATAGAAGCGCGTGTCGTAACCGACGAGGACGGTTGGGTGAGGAGTTTTGCTCAACAGGTGTTCTGATATAGCGTGGACGGCGAGGCGCACGGTGGCAAAAGTGAAATCGTCGGCGATCAGGCCGCGCCAGCCGCTGGTTCCGAACTTAATGGGAGAGGTGTTCATGGTGGCGGTATTCTATCGCGGGTTGAAGAAAGAGGGGGAGTGGGGATTGGCCACGGAGACACTGAGCGCGCAGAGAACGTCTCGCCAGGGCTTGGGAATGAGAGGCAAAGAGGGCGTGGAAAATGTCGGCGCGCCGAAATTCTTTGATAAAGTCCAGCGAAAGTAATCATTTTGCCATTGGCAGTGCAGTTGGTTGTAGGGAGCGTTGGGGGAAATGTACCCCCCCCACCCGGGGGGCAAGCGTAAGTGCGGGAATGATTGGGGTTACGAGGGGCTCGCCGGTAAGTGCGGGACTTAGGGGAGACTTGGAAGCAACTGAGGGTATGGGAAGGAGTGAATCGGCACAGGAATAGCGTCCCCTCAGCATGGCAATCGCAGGAGAGCACGATATATACTTAATGTAAACTGTTATATGGAGAGTATTCTTATTCGAATAGGTAAATGAGATTGGAGTCCGGGTCGGGTGTGCGTTGAGATCCTTCGCCCGGAGAAGACGTGGGTTCAGGATGACGGGAAAGTGGTTCCAGTTTGAAACTGGTACAAAGAGCGAATCCCCCAATACCCACGCTCACTCCCCCGAGCATGGGGCACCCTCTATGACTGCGTCGGCTCTGTCATTAGAACGCGTGAGCTTCACCGCTCTGGTGATCCAAACGCCGGTCGACAAGCAACTCCCCTGTTTCGTCGTTGGCCATGGCAATCTGCTGATAGCGTGTGTGAAAATCGCATCCTATAATCAACATTGCTCGGCTCCTCTTTTCCGAGCCTTGGTCGTTCAACAGCAACCAAGTCTACTCGGGAGTAGGAGCCGACGCCGTCATCCAATCAGGCAACCGCTACCGCAATCGTCCCGGCATGGACATCTAACCCCACGAGTTTTACGCTGCTCATAGACCGGCTCCTTTCGCATATAGCTCTGCGTTGCGATCTTTCCGATTCACAGCGTAGCCCACGACTGTGAATCGGAGCCGGTCGTTCCATTGTGACTACGAAGAGAAGCCCAAGAGCGCACAGGTGAGACCGACGCGCGGGCCACCCGCGCCGGAGAACCTCCTCTCGCGGATGGCGCCAACGATTCCTATTGCTTCTCGTAGACCTGCACGTCGTGCGTTTTCACACCGGCTGCATTGGTACCAGTCGCGTCGACGGTGGTCACCTTTCCGTCCGCTGAAACTTTCACGCTGGCTGATCCAATTACTTTCCCGCCTTTTTTCAAAGTCGCCTCATACGCGCCCGCGTCGATGCGCTTCGCGGAAATGGTGTCTGCCCCGCTCGGCATGGAACCCGTGATGGGATTGTCTTTGCCGTCAAATTTCACCGCGAAGCCGTACGCCAAGGACTTTCCGTCCGCGCTGACTCCTTCAAACGTGTATTTCACTCCTTCGGCCTGCGCCTCCACCTTCCGCGTCAGGCTCTTTGGCGCCGGTCCCGGATCGAATTTCGATTTTGCTACGTTCAGTTTCCAGGTTCCGACCAGTGGACTGCCTTGGGCAAACAACGTTGAGGAACCAGCAACTGCTAAAAGGCCAATCGCGATGGACATTAGAAGAACGCGCTTCATGTGTGACCCTCCTTGGGTCTGAACTCAGATACTTCTCCCAGTTCTCTTGGTATGTTTCTGAAGATTTGCTTGGGTTGTGGGCGGTGCAAAGTAACTTTCGCAACAGTATGCCGCATCGCGGCACAAGTCAATGATTTTGCAAGGGAATATGGGTTTGACAGGCGTTCGTGGCGAGAAATCTCAGGGTCGCAACTCGAATTGTGTGGACTATACTCACCCGCCAAGCAGGGGGCCTGACTACAGCTACCCGCCATCTTCCCGGGTAAGCAGGCTTTGCCCATCCTGCGGCTTCAGCACTTCTTCCTTCACCAGAAACCACCTGACAATATCCGGCCTCGGCCCTTGGCTTACGTTGTAAGTCAGGCGCACAAGCACTTGGCGTCTCAGAATCGGGTTGTATCGGACTGTTGTGACTATTTCTTCCCGCATAAACCACGTCCTGGCAGTTCCGGCTTAGGTTGCCACACCCGAGGGGATCGCTTCAGCGAGTCCCCTTACTCTGGTGGGAGCACGTTCAGTACCTTTCGGTTCTGTACCACCTGCTCTAGGCAAGAAACTGATACAAAAGAGCATAAAATCAAATCCAGCGGATTCGATGGTTGACCCTCTTGCACAAGGTGTCCAAATCATTGTCACAGATGTGCAATCAATTTCTAACCTCCTAGCGCATTTGTTCCCCCAATGGGCCGCCCAACCCGCTTTGTACCACCACCCTCCCCGCTCGGATTCCCCGCTGGCCGGCTCGGCTCCACGGGCACGGCCCGGACCACAAACCGCTGCGGCGATCCCGGTGCAACTCCAAACGGATAGCAGGTTATCAACGTCAGTGCGTCTTCGGCCGTTGGCGCCAGCAAGCTCCCATCGCTCGGGTCCGCCACGCGAATCATCTGCACGCTGTACGTGCGCTCATAAAACCCGCCGCGCCGCACATCAAACCACTCGATGTCAACCCGGTCCCCCGCCGCAATTCCCTCCAGATCCCGGAACCAGCTTGTCCGGTGCCCCGCCAGCACCAAGTTTCCCCGCCTCCCCGGCACTACTCCACTCATCATCACGGCCGGTCCAAACGCAAGCGTTCGCCCCGTTGCATGATCCAAAACCATTTCGTCGTATCCCAATCTCGCTATTCGCAGCCGTGCGACCGGATGTGTATCCGCCCACGGCCACGGCGCCCGCGCCTCACGTGAATTGGCAATGCTCTGTTCCCACGCCCGCCGGATCAACGCCCCCGCCAGTTCCGCCTTCGCGTGCAAATACACCGCGCGCCCCGTGAGGCATACTCCACCCACCAGCATCAGCGCACACAATATCCGCAGACCCTTCATCCCGCTCCTCCTCAATCCTCTTGGGCCCGACTTTCTCTTCGGGTGCCCAGGCCAGTTTTGCACCTGGGATCTTGGGCTCACTCGCCGACTCACCCATTCGCCCTCCGCACCAACCAAAACAACACCAACCCGGCGAACAACAGCGCCCCACCCACGGCCTCGAAAAACTCATCCGTCGTCCCCGTCGCTGGTGCCCCAAACACTCCCTCCATCCTCCAACCCTCCGGCAATTCCGTCGGCACCGCCACCTGATTCGATTGCCCACCCGCGTTCACCACCACCTGCTCCACCGCTACCAGCGACGTGAACCGCGTCACTAACCGATACCGGATCGCGTGCGCTATCACGCTCGCCCGAATTTCCGCTTGCCCGTTTTCATCCGACTCCCGCCAACGGTCCATCAACTCTTCCACCCGCTGCCGCGCCCAAACGGTCGTAATCCCCGGATGAAACGTCGCCTTCGCGGCGTCGAACGTCACACTCGTCTCATACGTGTCGTTCCCCGCCCGCGCCGTCAAGTGCACCTTTCCCGCTCGCCCCTTAATGATTCGCCCGTAGATTAATAGCGGCTGCCCGAGAAAAAGGTCCGGCACGTGCTCCGGATACACATCCGCCACCTCCACGCCTTCGAACGACACCTTTACATCGGTCAACACCGGGCTCTCGATGCTCGCGAACAAATGCGTCATCTGCTCTTCCACTTCATGGATATCCGCGATATGCGTGAACGTTCCGCGCCCGAATTGCGCCATCTTGGTCGCCAGGAAAAGGTTCGGTGCGCTTCCAATCGCAATCGTGTACAACCGCGCCCCGCCCAATTCCGCCCGCAATGCCGCAAAGATCTGCTCCTCGTTTCCCAAATCGCCGTCCGTCAGCAAAATAATGTGCCGCAAAGTTCCCGGTATCGCCGGCTTCCTCATCAGGTGTTCCAGCGCAGGGAGCATCTCTGTCCCGCCCCCGGCCCGCAACCCGCGTACATACTCGCGCGCCGCTGCCAGATTTTCCGCCGTAGCCACCAGAGACACGGGCGCAAACTCGTGGTAGCCGCTGCTGAACGCCAAAATCCCGAATCGATCGCTCGGCCGCAACCGGTCCAGGGCCTGCAACAAGGCCTGTTTTGCCTGCTCAATCGAAGTCCCCATCATCGAGCCGGACACGTCGATCATGTACATCATTTCCACGAGCATCCGCTCTTTTGGCTGCACCGTGGGCGGAAAAGTAGCCAGCAAGAATTGCGTTTCGCCCAAGTCGTTCCCTGGCGACAGAAACAGCGCTGTCTTTGGCTTCGCGCTCTCTGCCTCCTGCACTTCCAGAACAAAATCCTTGTTCGGGAGCGTCGCCCCCTTGGCAAGCTCCACGTGCTGCCGCCCATCCGCCAACCGCACCGCGTTTATCGGGTGCGAAACGCTCTTCACCGTCGTCGCCTCAAACCCCGCGTCCAGATCCACCGTTACTGAAATGTCGTGCCCCAATCGGCTTTCCGGATTCCGCACAATTGGCGTGATTCGCGAAGCATCCGGAACCGCGTTCGTATCGCAAGCCCACCCTGTTCCTGCGTGTCCCGCCGCCTCCGTTCCTGGAATGTACCGTGGCCCTACCACCATCGGAAAAACCACCCGCATCTTCCCGTCTTCCCAACGCAACGGCTGTACATACCGCAGCCGCACATCAATATGGTCGCCGGGCATGATGTTCGCCACTGATGCCGTGAAAATGTTCGGGCGCTCTTCTTCCAGCAAGGCCGCGCGTTTTCCTTCGCTCTTCGCCGCCTCGTAAATCCGTTTCGCCTGTCCGCGTTCGTGGATTTCGCTTCGTATCACCCGATTCGCTATTCGGATCTCAAGGTCGTATACCCCCGCGTCATGCGGCAGCGGGAAAACATAAACGGCTTCAACCGGCGTGGTGCTCGAATTCGCATACTGCTGCGTCACCGTCGCCGCCGCCACCAACGCGCGCACGTCCAAAAGCGCATCTGTATGCACCAGTGGCACAACTTCATAACGCCCAGATAGCGGCGACCGGTACAGCAACGATCCTTGCCCAACCTGCGCCGGCCCATACTCACTCTGTCCGGCAGACACCCCCGCCAAGATCGTGGCCACCACAAAAACCGCCGCTACAGAACGCACACACAAATCTCTTTTGAACAAGCTCAGCGCCATGTTGCCCTCCGCGTACTCACCGTCATCCACAGGAGTGCAACCAGCACGCCACCGCGCTTACCTGCAACCAACGCTCTCAAACCTCACGCATCGCTCCACTTACCAACACCACCTGCCACGACGCCTCCATTCACCCGTGTTGCCCCGTCCACACCTGTAGGACCTCAGCCACGCTCACTTTCTACAGATAACGGAACGACGACTAAGCTGGCCGTTCGTTACATTGACGGCCGCCAATCCCCGCGTTACGTTTCCTAAATGTTCTTTTATGGGAGAAAATCAGGTGGGACGAAATCCGAATCCAATCACTCGGTTTGAAAATAGGTGGGGAACTTAGCTCTTGCTGCCACTGCCCGGTTTTCTTTGCTGCACCGATTCCGCGACTTGGTCGTCAATACTCTTGATTTCTATCGCCAGGTGGATGTCCGCGGGATGCTTCAAAAACTCCTTGTACAATCCATCCCTCTTGGCCTTCAACTTGTCGCGCTTGGCCTTCGCAATCAACTCATTATCTGTCACGCGGGTTACTCCCTCTGACTTACAGAATACACCATCGGCTTCCCCGCAACCTGTGCGCCTCATCACAGATGTCCAAAGCGCAATCCAACTATACTGGAACCCTTATGGACAAACTTCATGAATTTCAAGCCGTCGCTCGCGAACGCGGTTTCCTTCCCACCGAGGAATCCGAGGAAGGCTCTATCTTGTGGTTCAGGAAAGAAACCCCGGATGTAGCCACCAACACCCACCAGCGCATCTGCATCGATAGCCAGGCCAATCTCTTGACCGTTTATTGGATGACGGCTGTTGGAAAGGTTGACTCGAAGTCGTTCCGCACCGTTCCCAGCTTGCAAGCCTGGTTTTCCCTGCGCCCTGCACAGTAACCACTCTCGAACTCCGCGTGCAATCTCGTGGATACCTCCGCTGACGAAATCAATGCGCCACTGACGTCGGTCCCTTTCTGCTCATAGAACGTGACCGCAAGTGCGGAAATGGTATGGGCACAAGTACAAGGGGGAAGGCGCGCAGAGTCTTAAATGATTAACCTGATTGACAGCTCTTTCGAATAAAGTTATCAACGATACTGTTTAAATTATTTTTTCTGTGGGGTTGCAGTCTACCCCTTCGCGATACAAGACGAGAGCCTGTGCGGCTCCTCTCCCAGCTCTTCTGGTGGTCTTGGCACACTAGCGGCCAAGCCTCGTTGTCCTAAATAACAGCCATCCCAGCTGCGCGCGGTAATCCCTCGCGGTTTTGGGTCAGTCCTTAATCGCGGGGAGAGGTGTGTCAACCACGTCATGGAAAGCTGGGCTTCGTGTGATGAACCACACACGATGTCCCCGGTGAGTCGCGGGCGTGTGGGTGGCCAATCCGGGGTGCATCGTGAAAATGCTACCTGCCTATGCAGACGCGGTGAAGCGCTACGTGCATTTCCGCTTGGCTCCTCAGGCCGACCGGGTCGAGGATGTCGTTCAGGATGTTTTCCTTGCCGCATGCGCGAATCTTGGCGCATATCGCGGAAGCGCATCGTTCGAATCCTGGCTGTTGGGCATCGCCCGAAACAAGGTCCGCGATTATTATCGCGCGCGATTGCGCGAACCGCAGGCGCTCGAGGCACTCGATGCGGTCGAAGCTGGCGGCAAGGTCGAAAGCCCTTTTCCGCAGTTCGACGCCCATCTGGACAAGGAATCCGCCCGAAAGAAAATCTGGGAAGTTCTGAACCAATTGCCGGAAAAATATCGTTCCGCACTGCTCTGGCGCTATTGGGACGACTGTTCCGTCAAAACCATGGCCATGCGCACCGGGAAGTCGGAAAAAGCGATGGAAAGAATTCTTGCGCGCGCCCGCGACGAGTTCCGATGGGCTTGGGATCAGCAATAGTGTGTTTGTGAAACCCCCGGGAGAGACGCATTGCTTCCGTTCGCGCATTTTTCATCTCAACTTAATTGCAGAAAAGAAATTCTCTGGATGTTTTTGCGAGGCAGTGAATTTTTCGCGGGGGATTTTCTGCCTGGCGGCGACTTTACAGGGGCGGGCAGAAAAACTGTCCGCAGCTTGGGGCGCAATTCCGGCAAACCATCGCGGAGTTGCGTTTCCGGTCCAAACCACCATGGAGGTCCAGAAATCATGTTTTCTGGCAAGTCTGCTGTAAAGCTGTTTGGCATGTGCTCGACAGTCGCTGCTTTCGCGCTGCTCGGGTTCGTGCCCGGAACTCGTCTGGCTGCCCAGTCCACCGGCGACGTTTACGTGTTGTCAAATTCGGAGGAAAACGCCGTGATCGTGTTCCACAGAAACGCCGATGGAACGATCGAACGGGCGGGCAGCTTCCGCACAGGCGGGAGCGGTGCAGGCAGCGGGACCAATCCACTGCACTCGCAGGGGCCAGTGATCCTGAGTGCCGACAATCGCATGCTCTTCGCTGTCAATGCCGGAAGCAATTCCATTTCCGCATTCGCAGTTTCCGGCGATGAACTTACCCTACTCCAGACCATTCCCTCCGGTGGCGAGCGCCCTGTCAGCCTGACCGTGTCTCACGACCTGCTCTATGTGCTGAACAACGGCGACTCACCAAATATCTCCGGTTTCCGCATCGTGCCGGAGGGCAGTCCGCTGGTTCCAATGGAGGGTTCCACCCGGGCACTTCCGCGTGGCGAGGCCGCGCATCCCGCCGAGGTGTCATTCAATCCCGAAGGCAACGTTCTGCTGGTCAGCGAAGCAGGCACCAGTATGATCGATTCCTTCACCGTTGCCGACGAAGGCCGAGCGCGGTTTGCCTACTCCTATCCATCATCCGGCAGCGTGCCTTTCGGGTTCGCTTTCGGCCGGAACAACGTTGCGGTCGCGGCTTACACTGACAATGCCGCACCGGGACAAGGCGGAGTTGGTTCCTACAAAGTAACTGCGGAGGGCGACATCAATGCGATCACCCCGGCAGTGAACGACCAGGGAACTGCCTCCACGTGGCTCGTGGTCACCGGTAACGGCGCGACCGCCTTTACCACCAACGCCGTCAGCGGGACCATCTCCAGCTACGCGGTCTCACCAGAGGACGGCAGCCTGTCGCTTACCCGGCCCGTGGCAGCCGCGTTGCGTGGCGAAGAATCCGGCAGCCTCTTCCCCTCCGACATGGCCCTCAGCAACAACAGCCGCTACCTGTACGTTCGCAACGGCGCCAACGGCACCGTCAGCGGTTTCATCCTGCACTCGGATGGCAGCCTCGCCCCCGTCGCGAGCGCCGAAGGCC
>JBAVHY010000019.1:0-2191 GCA_049686315.1 Candidatus Acidiferrum sp.
GAGTTAGAAGCTGCGGCCCAAGCAAAGCAATTCAAAATCGACCCGCAGACGACATATTTACTTCAAACAGTAGCAATCGTTTTTCTAGTAGTGATTGTGTTCATGCTGGTGAGACGGCTTCCACTCGTTGCTTAAGAGCAAGTTTCCAGCGATCCAGCATCAGGTGCTTTTCTGGCGCGGAAACCGCAGGTCAATCCGTTCCAGAATGAATGCCGCCTCTTCTATTGCCCGGTCGATGTAAAACTGCTTCGCCATATCCGGCTTGTTCGACGTGATGCTTTCTTGAATCCGGCGTGCAGAAAGAATTGTTGCTGCGAACAGAATCGCCATCTTGCGTTGTTCGTCCATGTTGACTCGCTGATTGGAGTGCGGAGGAAAGGGACAACAGTCTACTACGGCTTCCACAAGTCCCAAAATAGCTTGATCGTCGCTGGCGCATGGCCTTGGTAGTGATTATTGGCAAATGCAAATAATTTCAAGATTTTCTTGTTCGCCACCATCGACCTGAACACATCAATCCAGTTCATCAGGTCTTGGCGGCGGTCCACCACGGTTTTATCCCACGTTTTCGTTTGCTCCTCGATTCCTTTGCGATCACCGAGCCAGCGGACGTAGGCAAAGTCTGCGGTGATGAGGTCGAGACCGGGTTTCATCTCCCAAGGTCTCGGCATGAAGGATGTGTCCGTCAGTGCCAATGCAACGTTGTATTCCCTGAGCAGGTCAGTGAACCGCTCATCGAGCCACGTCCTGTTGCGTATCTCCACCACGAATCGGCAGGTAGGCAAGTCCTTTACCCGGTTCAGGAAGAAGCGCAAGTGGCGGGAGAACTCCTCTGCTTGCATCTCGGATTTGCTGAATCTGGGGAACTGCAACAGCATCGGCCCGAGTTTCTCGTCCAGCAATTGCATCCGGTCAAGGAACTCATCGAACTCCGCCTCGCACTTTACCAATACTTTCTCGTGCGTAACGACTTGCGGAGCCTTGGCGGCGAATACAAAATCCGCTGGAGTTCTCAGATACCAGTTGCTAACAGTCGAGGCACTCGGCGTCCGATAGAACGTGCTGTCCACTTCAACGGTTTGGAATTGGCTGGCATAGAAAGAAAGGAAGTCCCGTGGCTTCGTGCCGGACGGATAGAACGAGCCTTCCCAGCCTGCCGCCGTGAACGACGATGTGCCGAGCAGCAAGCGCGGCTCAGAGTACGGTCGCTCGACGTGCAAATCACTTACAGGCTGGACTGCCTGCTCCAATTTCCCCATCTCGAAGAGGGTCGGGTCGCGGATCGGTTCCACTTTTGAACGTTTGGTTTTCACAGTGGGATTGTAGCATTTCCATGTCGGCACGCTGATCCCTTGGGCTGCTTGATATAATTCTACTGGGCCAGATTCAACAACACTCGAAACATGTTCGTGGAGGACCAAGTGCCCGAAGATTGGAATCCGAAACGTCAACTCCTCTCCGTTATCATTGGTGCCGCCATCGGCTTCGTTCCGGCGATCACCCTGTCGATAACCCAAACGTATCTTCAACAAAGAAATCAACAGAAACAGTTCCTCTTCGAAAGACGAATCGCCCTGTTGAAGGACTACTCCGCTGCTCTGAACGACCACGGTGAATTCTTCAATAAAATGGAGGAACTCGAAGACAAAGCAGACTTCGTGTGTCATAGCCCTACACCAAAATATTTTGCGGAACTGAAGCTGGTCTTTGATCAGGAAAGGCGGGAAAAAACGCGATGGGTCGCGTCTGTTAGACCTCAAGCCATGCTCTTGATGGCTCTATACAAAAGGCACATCACCGCGCCCGAGTTCTTCGACCCCGCAGAGCCTCATGAAGAAATCTCGATTCCCGGCTTACGCAAAGAGCATCGCACCCTCAAGGAAGAGGCGTGTGACATGGCGATTCTTGAGCGCAAAGAGCGGACAGGGTTACTCGAACTAATCAGGATCAACGAGCTACAGTTAGAAATGCTCGCGAGAGAGCTTAAAACCATCTACGTTGATGAAAAATTAAAGAACCAAATATTGTCGTCCGTGGGGGAGCAGAAAGGGAAACCCCGTGAAGCCTTTTGAGCCTCGGGCACCTCGGCATTGCGTATAATGCCGTGTGATCGGTACAACGGAAAAGAAAAATGTTCCCAGCCCTCTCGATCATCCTTCCTTGGCTTCAAATCTCCGATTCAATCGCAATG
>JBAVHY010000020.1:0-5256 GCA_049686315.1 Candidatus Acidiferrum sp.
GCTTCGTTGCCATCAAGCAATGAAAACCGCTGGTAGAAGAACCCCAAATTGCCGGACCCACGGGTCCGGCAACCGAGCACATGGCGCGGGAGATCAGAACAGATCTCGCTTATTCGTGTGGGCTGCGAAGCAAGAAAAATTCCAGCCGCTGGGGACGTTTTTTCTCTTGACTTCTACCTTTATAGAACTTCCCAGAACCCGTTTGGACCAGATTTGTTGCCGTCAGGCGACGATTCGTCAGGAACGTGCGTCGTGGACAAGTCATATCCGGACAGACCTGGTCCACGCCCGGCTAACGAAGGGGTGAGTCAAAAACCCCACGCGAAAATGGGCCAGCGAACACCTCTAAGGTACTTAGAGGCACCGATTTCGACGGGCGGAAATCTGTAGTTTGTCGCTCATTGCATGTCGATGGAAACCGGATCGGAGTGTTGGGCTGGTCGTTTGGCGGGATTGTCAGCTTGCTGGCGGCGAGCCGCAGTTCGGCATTTCGCGTGGTGGTGGATCAGGCGGGCGGCGCAGTTGGCGGCCCGCTACATTTGCCCTGACATTTGATCGCCTTAATGGGCGATTAGGGGTTGGGGTTGTTGGCGGTGGCGTTGGGTGGCGGCTCGGGTAGGGCGCAGTTGGCTATGCACTTGGATGCGAAGAATTCCATCTCGACCTTCTTATGCTTAATCTTGCCAGTGTCCTCAGGCACTATGATAAGCGATTGTGGGCCATCGGCGGCGTTGAAGGTGCACTGAAACGTTTGCTGTTGCACGCCGCGCTGCTGGCAGGAATTTCTCTCCAATGCGGGCTCTAGCATCTCCGGCTTGGCGTGCAGTTGGTTCGCCACCGAAGACGGAAGCATGGCCACCAGCATCGGCATCGGAGCTTTAATCTTGATGCTGACGACTTCCCCATCGCGGTCGGGCGAGTAACCGCCATAGACCTTGAGGAACGAAGTGAGCTCGTATTTTTCTCTGGCCTGCTGAATCCACTGAAATTGCGGCGGGAAGCAATTCTGGATACAAATCCACCGAAAGTATTGGATGTTCACATCATTGGGGGCAACGAAGTGGCGTGGAGAAGCATTCTGGGTATTTCGGCCCAAGATCGAAGCGAGACCCTCGCCGACAGCACGGAAAGTGTTGTCCACTATAGGATTGACGTTGGCCAAAGCAGCTTCGGTCTTTAGAACGGCCCCAAGCCCGGCGAAGGCTTTCCCCTCAGGGCTGTCGCGGTCATCGCGAACAATCAGAGTCATCGGCTCCAGCGGAAGATCGCAGGTGTAGGTGGCCTTCACCACATGCTCGCGCAGGCACACCTGGTGGATGCTGGCGAGGAGCTCAGGGTTCTGGACGGCGCGGCTCCATTCGCCTGTGCCGGTCATGAAGATAGTGACGGGCTGCTGCGCCTCAATGTCTACGTGAATGGTGCCGCCTACCGCTTCATAGTTCTTGCCAGTGTGGTAATTGGCGGGATCCAGGCGGACGGATTCGTAGTTGCCCTTTTGCCACTCGAAAGCTTTTTGCTGGGCGAGGGCTGGGCCGGTGCTGGCGCACACGAATAGCAGGAGACCTGAGAAATGTTTGTTGATTCGCATAGTAAGGCCAGTATTTGTGGGCAGGAAGGGTGGGGCAATAGGACTCGGACGTGAATGATGCCTAAAAGTACCGTGCCGATCTCCTTGAACCCCGTTTATCGAGCCGGCCCACTCGTTGGTGGGAACACTCTGCTCCCGACACGCACATGCATTATGCGCGGTCTGGCCCGCCGCTGAACGAAGCTTCCTCATAGCGTGATTCATCTCCGCCGCCATTGGCGACAAAAACCTTCTTCGCTGCGAGGATTTGCGCAGGGATTGGCGCGGGATGCGCCGGTTTTTTCTGCTGCACCGCACTGAGGGGGCCGAAGAGCAAAGGCATTGCCAGACCGAAACTAAGGACGGCTGCTTTCAGATGCTTGAAATTGAGGCATCGTAGTCGACCAATCTCGGCCGCATTGCGCAGCGTCACTGTATAGACGTTGAGTGTGCAGGCTTGCGTTTCAGAGCCTGTGTGAGAACTAGCGAAGGCGGCCCTCAGCCGCTTAAGCCTTATGGGATTCGCGTCAGTTACGGCATGGCTGGAAGCCATGCCCTGACGAAAAACGCGTAGAGAAGAAGTGCGGTGCCACAGAAACCTGGGAATCGCGAAGACCGGCCTGGGGGCTGGACAAGTGCAAAAGCAAGATGGCGACGTAAAGCCGCTCCTACAAACCCGCAGAAGAGAGTCGCAGCCTCAGAGAAAACGAACCCAAGAAAAGCCTCATGGTCACAAACGAGAGTGGGCATGCGAATAGAAAACCGGCCCAAGAGACAAGCTCCCGCCTCGGAAGGCGACCGCTACAAAGGCAAGCCGCGTGCGGAGTACCGAATATTTTGGCGGAGTGGAAAGCTATGCCCGATGGCCAGGAAGCGTGACGATATTACCGCGCTCTTCGTTGGATTTCTGGGTGGCGTCAAGATCGAGAGAGTCGATCGCCACGCTGCGGCGCAGACCATCCTTGGTGACGTACTGAATTTTGTCTTTCAGCAGGATATAGGCGACCGCGTTGAACGTGCTGCCATCGCGCTTGACGAAGACGTATTCGGCAACCGGTTCGCTCGGGGTATAGGTGGCGTTGGAGCGCGAAGACGCCGCAGGTTCCTGCGCATACGTCAGACGGTTGGAGTCAGGCTGCTCATTGGAAGCATTTTCCTGCTCGCCTTGCTGAGATTCCGCGTTGTTCGGAACAGGATAGTAGCCGCCCCCGCCATACCCAAAAAAAGGAACTATGGGGCCGGAAAATTGACTACAGGTGTTCCAAGTGGGATGAACAGCAAAAAAGTGCTCGTAGTCGAAGCCAAACCCTGGCGTAGGATTGGCACCGTAATTGTTGAGCGGCTGACTGTTGCAGAAATTATTCCGAACGTTTCTGCCGGCGTTCCCGTTGTGAAAAGCCTGAGAGTTGCCGGTATGACCGGTGTGAGTGGTAGACCTGTGTGGAAGGGCCGGCGTCATTCCTGGCGTCCCCTGATGTGGGACCGGATGTGCCGCGGTCGGCGCACGCATCGGCGCGGCATGCCCTCCAGCAACTGGAGCAGCAGGCATAGCATGCATGGTTGGCGGAAGAGCCGCGGAGGGCCCCACACCGCGTTGTCCTGCAGAAACGAAGGCCGCCAAACCAAGAGAGAGCAGTGCAAGGATCAATAGTTTACGCATAGAAGGCGCTCCCGGGAGCCAAGGATCCACTCCCAATCTCTTAGATGCAAGCCAAGCCGTGCCGGGTACAGTCGAAACCCATACGCGGGATTTTGCACGAGAACGATGCCAAAGCAAAGCAATTTTTTTGGGCGGTGTTTTGAAGATTCAGTACTTCCAACTCATGTCCGCGCCCTTGGGGGCAGTGGCGGTCATGTGGCGGGCGATTTGAGGCAGGATACGCTGGTAAAGCGTACCGAAGCTTTCCATGTTGGAGATGTCGCCGCCGCCCATGTAGCAATGGGGCTTGCCGGGGCTGTACTCGAAATCGGCGATGCGAAAAGGGCTTGAGGGTGAGTCCAGAAAATTCTGCAGCATGTGAACGGCGTTGTTCAGATACCACGTATCCATGTCGCCGACGGCGACGTGAATCTTTCCGGCGAGCTTTGGGCCAAGCGTGGCGATATCGCGCTGGAGGATGTAGCGGAGGTCGTAGTGCTCCTTCCAATAGGAAGCAACTTCGGTGTCGATGGCGCCAGTGGAAGGATTCCAGATCGGCTTGGGGTAGCCGTCATTGCCCACGGGGCTGAAGACCGCTTGCCAGATGCCGAATTGCTCCGTGGAACGGCCGTGGGTGCCCATGACCTCCTCATGACGAACGTCCGGCTCCATTGTGGCGAGGATCTGGCCCGTGGGACTCCGCATCTCGCCGCGCGGTTCCTTGCCGAACGGACTCTGCACCCAGAAAGCGTTTTTGTCGGCGTAGAGATTGACGAGCTGATAGGCACGGAAGTCAACGGGATCGGGACAGAAACCGTAAGCGCCATTGAAAAAATCGGGATAGAAAATTTGCTGGGCCAGTGCTTCCCAACCGCCCGTGGAACCGCCTTCGAGAGCGCGAGCCCAGGGTTGGGCGATGCCGCGAAAGCGTTTTTCGGCTTCGGGGATGAGCTCCTGGATGATGGCGTCGCCGTAGGGGCCGAGGTTGGCGGAGTTCACAGCATAGGAATCATCGTAATAAGGATTAGGGTGCTGGATGCTGATAAGGAGCATGCGGGGAAGTCGACCGGAGGTCCAGTCCTGGTAGAAACGGTTGGCGTATTGTAGGAACTCCAATTCGTCTGGTTTCGCCGGCTGGGGCGGTTGCTCCTTGAAGAATCCCCAGTCCGGCTCGAAATGGCCGTGATGAACAAGTAGAGGATAGTGGGCCGCGGGGTGTTCGTCGAAGCCTTCTGGCAGGAGCACGGTGGCGCCGAGATAGACCGGCTGGCCCCAGAAAGCGCTGAGAAGTTTGCTCTGGATGCGGATGTGTTTGAGGTACTTGGTGTCTTTCGGAGGCTGGATGGGCGGAATTTTTTCGGTGAGGGAGATGTGGACGACGTTGTTGATTTGAGGATCGAGATGAACAAGCTGCGGCTTATTGAAAAGATTGCCGGGTTTGCGGTTCCACTGCTGGCCTTCGCCCATGTCCAGGGGCAGCTTGATGACGTGACCGTCCGCGCGATGAAAAGTTTCGTAGATGTTGAGGACGGCCTGGACGTAGTAGTCGCCGGCGGGCAGTTGTTCGAGATTGACGAGCGGATAGCCAAGCGCGGTGGAGTCGATGATGGCAGGAGCGCCGGGGTTCCAAGAGTCGAGATCGAGGCCAAAGAACTGAGCGCTGAGGGCTTCTTCCTCGCGAAGCTGGAAGCGAGGTTCGGTGGACTTGTCGGCGGAAATGCCGAGAAGAATGTGGCCGTCGAGGGGTCTGGCGCTTTGCGATTCGGGAAAGGAAATCTCAAAGCGCAACTTGCCGGATTGCGCGCAAGTGAGAGAAGCGGAGACGAGGGAGAAGCCAAGAAGAATCAAGAGGCGTGTTGAAGGACTGAACTCACGGCACCGTTTAACGGGAATGAGGGGAAACAAGACGATCCTCCAGGGAAGAAGAGACAGGATACAACAGGAATACAATGAGAGAGGAAATTGAAAGTCCAAGACGTTCGGAGTTTTTTTGCAGTCGGGGATTCGCGCAGATAAAACAAGGCGCTGGCATGAAAGCCAGCGCTACAGG
>JBAVHY010000021.1:0-12929 GCA_049686315.1 Candidatus Acidiferrum sp.
TTCTCGAATATCAGCGCGGCCATCTTTCCCTCGAGCGCGATCACGAAAGATTCGGGGTGCGCTTTCACCTCTTCTCCCAGGTTCAGGAGCGCCTCCATCTCGGAAATAGTGATGTCGTGGAGCGACAGGAAATCCCTCTTGTGCGCTCCCATCGCTGGCTTCAAATGCCAGGGATAAACACTGGGGAAGGGAACTGTTTGCCGTTCTCGGAACATGTGTGCCTTCTTCCTAATCCTTCAAGCCATTCTCTAAATGATCCCGGGGAGGGCGCGGCTCGGCCCTGCCGAAAGCTCAAAGAACTCAGGGGTTTTAACGCCTGAGGTCGTCTTACGCCATGGTTACCGTCGAATGCTGGTTCACAAATTCCCGAATCACTTCCTCGAGCTTGCTTGGTCCCCGTTCCGCCACTTCATACGTGACGCGCACTGTCGGCTGCGCAATCTTGATGAGGTGCCGAAGATCAATGGGTGTTGCGATCAGCACAAAGTCGCACGGCGTCCGCCGGATGGTTTCTTCGAGGTCTGCCAGTTGTTTCTCGCTGTACCCCATTGCCGGCAAGAGTGCGCCTACGTGTCCGAATTTCCCAAACGTGTCTCGGATGCTCCCCACCGCGTATTGCCGTGGGTCTACCAACGTCGCCCCGGCTCGTCGCGCTGCGATCACTCCTGCGCCGAACGCCAGCTCTCCGTGCGTCAACGACGGCCCGTCTTCGATCACCAGAACTTTTGCCCCACTCAACCGTTCCGCTTGCTCTACCTTCACCACCGAATCGGTCTCAATCACCAGCGCACTCGGATTCCGCTGCCGCACATTCTTCCGTACCGTTTCGACCGCTTCTCTAAATGCAGAATCCACCTTATTAATCACCACCACGTTCGCCCGCAACAGGTTCACTTCCCCGGGGTGATACATCACCTCGTGTCCCGCGCGGTGCGGATCGGTCACCACGATCTCCAGGTCCGGCTTCAAGAACGGCGTGTCATTATTTCCTCCGTCCCAGATGATCACGTCCGCTTCCTTCTCCGCTTCTTTCAAAATCGCTCCGTAATCCGCACCCGCATACACCACCGTTCCGCTCTGCACATGTGGTTCGTATTCTTCGCGTTCTTCAATCGTGCACTTCTGCCGGTCCATGTCCGCGAGTTCTGCAAACCGCTGCACTTTCTGCTTCACCAATTCTCCGTACGGCATCGGGTGCCGCATCACCACCACCTTCTGTCCTTGCTCCTTCAATAGTTCCGCCACGCGCCGGGACACCGGGCTCTTCCCGCATCCTGTTCGCGTCGCGCATACAGACACGACCGGAACATTAGCCTCCAGCATGGTCTTTTCGGCGCTCAACAAGAGAAAGTCCGCGCCCGCAGCCAGAACCCGCGACGCCAGGTTCATCACCCGCACGTGTGACACGTCGCTATACGAAAACACCGCTACATTGGCTTTTTCTTCCTTGATGATTCGTTCCAGTTCTTCTTCCGGAAAGATCGGAATCCCCTGCGGATACAGAGGCCCGGCCAGTTCTGCGGGGTACTTTCTTCCGGCAATGTCGGGAATCTGTGTGGCTGTGAACGCAACCACCTGGCTCCAGGAATCCTCCCGGTAGCACATGTTGAAGTTATGGAAATCACGCCCTGCTGCCCCTACGATCACAATGCGGTTCTGCATGTTTTCCTCCGGCGAGGTGTCCCTGGGGGACATGGATGGAAGGCCCGAAGATCTTCTGAAGCGAGTATTACGGGGGTATAACTGCAAGCCGAGCGCCACCTTCTATGAGCGTCTATAAGCGTTTCCGAATAGTAACCATCAGTTTTATCTATGACATACAAAGGCCCGGCAGCCCTGGCTCCGAGCCTCGGCCAGGCCCCCTGCGAGAACTAACTCAAGCCCCACCCCTGACCTGCGCCAACTCACCCAGCGCTTCTACCCCTCTTTCACCCCATATCCCATACACCAAAGGAGATACCTCCGCCGACCACTTGAGTTCGCCTCTCTCGGCGGGTGCCCCACGGGCCGGTGTTGCACGTGGGGTTCTTGGGTGCGTTCCTGTAGATTCTCTCTTCCAATTCAAGCCCTTTGTAGCGCCGGCATCCTTGCGGGCTCTTGGGTTTCTCTTCGTAGGTCCACCTTATGGGGCGGACCACCAACCGCACACCATTTCAATGCAAACTTCTGCCACGCATCTCTCCAGGATCGCCGAATCTCCCGCATTCCGTTCTGGCTTTGCACAATTCAAATCGGTACCAATCTCGCCCGCGCATCTTCCTTCCCTCTCCATTGAATTTCCCTCCCTCCAAACATCCTCAATACGAACCAACACTTCCGAGCTCAATCGCACTTCGCATCGTCTTCTCCTGTCTGGCTTCATTCGTGCTCCAGCATGCCTTGCCATCTTGGGAGGCAGGATAGGCGAGGACTATGAGGTATGTGATCGCGCTTTTTTCATTGGCTTTTGTTCTTCCATATGCCGCCCAAGTGTCAGACGACGAACGAAAATTCGCCACCGAGCCCGTCAGGCGCAACTGAGCAGACCACAAGTTCTCCAAAGCTCAACGCACAACAAGGCAGTCCTGCGATTTCCACTCAGCAGCCAAAACCACCTATCACACTCAAGCATCGCGATAATCGTCCAGAGTCGCCAAAACCGTTGCCTCAAGACGACGGCGAGCGTCCTTGCCCCGCTGGAAATGGCAAGCCCTGCGCCGTCCTGGGCGGTAGACTCTACTTTTCGGACCCCACCGGTCTTTCCAAACACAATCGCACCCTGGCGGGAGGCTGCAACTTCTCCAGGTATGTTGCTCGCGCTTGGCCTGCTCACGGCCTCGACGATCGCGGACATTGAGACTACTCAGGCGTGCATTGAAAAAACATGGCCGCGGTGTTGCCCCATTCTTCATTCTCTGGAGCGCCACGGCGCTGCACACCACCATGGCGGCTCGCAACTTCGCGCAGGCCGCAAAGTGAGGGCATCCATGAAACCCGCTAAATTCGCAATCACTTGGGCTCTTCTCTGCCTTCTGCTCCCCTTTGCCGCCGTGAATGCCGGTCCCAAAACAAAATCAAAAATGCTTCCCAAAAAACAAATCGTTGTCTCGGCCCGAAAAGTGAACGGATCGGTGGAATACCAGTTAGGAAAACTTCGCTACACAAAGTTCGTCCTGAATGACGCCATTGGCGAGATGCGCCTCTCTGCCAACGCAGATTCTGAAATCGTCATCATCCTGGAAGACACCATGGCGCTTTCCGACATCAAGCAAGTTCCCCAGATGGCCGTCTCCGCTGGTTTCCAATCCATCCGCATCTTCGTCTACTGGAAGGGCACGGGCAACATGGCCGAACTCTTCTTCGGCCCGGTAGTCAAACACAAACTGGACAATGTCCCTTACTGACACTGAACGGGTCCCCTTCTCCCGATCCTGCTTCCCCTGCTCCGCCAACTCCCCCGACAGACAACTCAGAAACGCCACAGGCAATCTCGCCGCCACCGCCTCACCCACTTCCCCCGTCACCCAAAATCATGTAGCCCTTATAAGCCCTTAGCGGGTGGGTTGACAATCTATTCCCTGTGGTTGACAATATGTTCTGTAAGGTTGACAAACATCATACTTAAAGTTGACAAATCTTAGAGGTCACGTTTCCAATGACTCGAGTGCGAACACGCGGACAGGAGATCAGGCACTTCATCCTTCAGAATGTCGAGAAGCACCCAAGCGACATAAGTAAGCTGACGGCTGACAAGTTCAAAATCTCGAGGCAGGCAGTAAACAAGCATTTGCAAAGGCTTGGCGCGGAACATGCCCTGGCCGAAACCGGCAAGACACGCAGTCGATCCTATAAGTTATCCCCTCTGGTCGAATGGAAGCGGTCCTACGCTATCTCGCCGGAACTCGCCGAGGATGTAGTGTGGACAAAGGACATCGCCCCAACAATTGGCGAGATGGCAGAGAACGTACTGGACATCTGGCGTTACGGGTTCACTGAGATGTTTAACAATGCTATCGATCATTCTGGCGGAACGGTGATAACGGTGCACATAAAAAAGACAGCTGCAACTACGGAAATGGCTATATATGACGATGGAATTGGAATTTTCAAAAAGATTCAATCTGCTTTGAACCTTTTGGACGAACGTCACGCGGTTCTTGAACTATCGAAGGGAAAACTTACTACTGATCCCAAACGGCACACGGGTGAAGGCATCTTCTTTTCGTCCAGGATGTTCGATTCCTTCGACATTCTTGCCGGCGGTGTCTTCTTCACTCATTCCTTTGGTGAGTCAGAAGACTGGATCATGGAAGCAAGGCAGTTTGCACATGGCACAGCGGTTTGGATGAAACTTGACAACCATACAGCGCGAACAGAGAAGAAGATATTCGACGAATACACTTCCGGTGACGACTATGGCTTTAACAAAACCGTTGTTCCTGTAATACTTGCGCAATACGGGGAAGACAAGCTAGTCTCCCGCTCACAGGCCAAACGAGTGCTGGCAAGAATCGAGCTATTCAAGACCGTCATTTTCAATTTTGACGGTGTTGAAACTATCGGACAGGCATTTGCGGATGAAATCTTCAGAGTATTCCCACAGCAACACCCGGAAATTGAAATACTGACTTCTCAAGCCAATTCAGACGTAAAACGGATGATCACACGAGCAAAATCTGGAGGGGTGCAGCCAAATACAAACGCTACGATTTCCTAGCTCCTTTGCGCATCAGCACCTCTCAACCCCAACGTTAAAAAATGAACCCGCACTCCGGATTTCTTCAATCGCTTCCCGCCGGCTTCGTCGCTTCAACGCCGGCCGCCGCACTCGCCGCCCGTATCAAAATCGGCCAACGCGGAAACGCGTAATTTCCTGCCACGTCATCGATCACATTGATCTGACAGGTATAAAATCCAGGCTTCAATGATTGCAGCGGAATCTCCACCTGAAACACAACCGCTTTGCGTTCCGGAGCCGACACCTCCTGCGCCAGCACTGGTTTTGTCTCGTAGACCTTCGCGTCGCCCTGCAGAAACTCAATGCTTGTCAGCACTCGCACCGTCGCATGCCCGTTCTTTCCCTCGCTACCCTTCCCAGCTTCGCTTGCCTTCGCTTTCGTGGCGTCATACACCTCATATTGCAGGTACAACTTCTGATCTTGCTGGAACACGTGCGTCACGCTCGGCACCAACTCGGTCTGCTCTGTGATCAGTGGTTGAAAGTTTTTTTTCTTCTGTGTTGTGGGCACGCGCTGGCTGCTCAGCACCACGCTGCTCATCCGCAGCGGTGTTTTCCGCAAATCCGGTATCCGCACGTCCGTCTCAAATGACCCCATCCGCCCGGTGCGGTTTTCCCTCACAATGAATTTCAGGTGATAACTTCCCGGTGCCAGCGCAAAACTCGTGTTGTACTGCACGTTTTTCCTCCGCACTTGCTCGGCGCTGTCCACCGCCAGCTTCACCGTGTCCCGCAATCTCCCCACCGGGAATCTCCCCCCCTCGGTCACTTGCCCGATGATGTCGATCGTTGCGCTGTCCTTATCTTTTTCCTGCACGAACGGAATCTGCGACCCTGGCACCACCAGCGATACCGACAAATAATAGTGAGTATCATCTTGCCGGAAATACGCCGTCCCCGCGTACACTGCCAGGTCCGTCTGCGGCAGCTCCGCCGCCAGTTCATCCTCCAACTGCTCCTCACGGTCCGCCTGCTTCATGTGCACGTAATCGCGGTCCGCGTAATATCCCGCGCGGTATTCCAGCTTCACCTCCGGCCGGTTGATCTGCACCTTCAGCCGCCGGAAATGGCCGTCCTTCAAATGATTCGTGCTCGTATATCCCAGCACGTAGTACGCCGAGGTGTCTTTCTGCACCTGCGCGAACACGCCGCTCAATTCGTTCGTGTCCATGAACGCCTTGCCGCCCGTATCCGCCGCCAGCGTGTACAAGGTTTCCTGCGACCCCGCGTTTCCGTTCAAATCGTTCAGCACCGATGAGCCGCTGTATGCCGATTGCCCGTGCAAGCTCGCGGACTGTGCCTGGCCTCCCGGCGGAAACGCTGTCAGTCCCCGCACGTCGACCGGATAGATCGAAACGTTGGCCCTTACCGCCGCCGCCGTCGCCGCTCGCAGCGCGGACTGGTTATCTACGCCTGATTGGCTGATGCCATTGCTAAAGTAAATCAGGCTCTTTTTCTGCGGGATCGCGCCCATCGCCTGCATCACCGATTGCAGCGCCAGCAGCTTGCGATCCGCGCTGAACGTGTTGTAGTCCGTGTCGTCCGCCGTGTATGCGCCGCTCGTTTCTACGGCACCCTCGGAGCTTCCCGTACTCCCATTCTCGAATCCTTGCCCCTCGCTCGAGTTGTACGTGGAAAGCTTGGAGAGGATTTTGTTCTTGTCATCCGTGAAATCGAGGTCCAGTCGCAGATTCGTCGCCAGTGACATCAAGGCCACCATGTCCGCCGGCTGCATCTTCGTCTCCACGTACTTCTTTCCCGCTTCCACCGCACGGTCAATGTCATCCGGCTCCATCGCCGAGAAATCAAAAAACATCAGCATCAGCCGCCGGTCGCGCGCCTCCAGGTTCTTTTCTTGTTTGGAGCTCAACAGCCCGCCCTGGCCCGTCGTTCCGGTCACCGTCGTTCCCGCGCTTCCCGCCATGGCCAGTTCGTCCACCTTCTCAAAATCGAAGCTCGCCAGTTCCTGCTTCTTTCCATCCTCGAATACGGTGAAATCCTCTTTCTTCAAATCTCGGATCAGGTTTCCATGCTTGTCTCGCGCGATCACATTCACCAACACGATTTCCGTCGACACGCGCAGCCGCGCTCCGCTGCGCGTCGGCGCCTGCGGTTGCTGCGCCACCAAGCTGCCCATCGCCTGCCACGCTAGCAGCAGCGCAGTCGTCATCCGCCCGAGTCTTGTCTTCATTCCCATTTCTTCGTCAGGACAGGGCTTCAGCCGTCCCATAACTGTCACAATACCAACGCGGCTTTAGCCGCTGAGGGACATCTTTTCCATCTCCCATTTTCGCTCTTTCGCCCTCGACGAGATTCCTGGTCCCATGGCCATCAGAAACGGAATCTCGCCACCATCGTCACTCGCCGCATGCTGCTTACTCCTGTAATGCGTCCAAAGGTGGGTCCTGAATTCACTACCGTATTGATGCTCGAAAAATACGCTGTATTGAAGATGTTGTTCCCTTGCAACCGCAACTCCAGCGATCGCGATTCCTTGATTGTGATGGTCTTATTGATTGAGGAATTAAACGTGAACTGTGCCGGGCCAAGAATAATGTTTCGTCCCGCATTTCCATATGTGGCTCCACCCACGCATTCCGGGCTTCCGGGCTGGCAAAACGCCGCGGTGTTGAACCACTCCGCTGTCGTCGGGTTCGACACGGCAATCGACTGGCCCCCAACCACGTTGGCTCGCAGCGATCCGCTCACGCCACGATTGATGTCCAGTGTTCCGCCCAGCACGCGAGGCGTGAAATAGAATCCCGACCCAATCGTGAAATCGCTGCTCCATTCCCACCCGCCAAGGGCGTGAGACAAAGGCCCCTTTGTCACGAACCGCCGCCCGTCCCCGAATGGCAAGTCAAATATCCAGTTCCCTGTGAACTTGTGTTTTTGATCGAAACTCGATAGCCCGCGATCTGCCGAGATCGCAAATGGATCCTGTGCCACCACGGATCCGCCTCCTCCAATCGAAGACGCATCATCAATCGATTTTGAGAAAACATAGCTCGCGCTCAATCCCAGTCCCTTCGACATCCGCTTTCTCACTCGCACCGAGGCCGCGTGCAGGATCGAATTGCCTTCAGACGATTCATAAATGAACGGAGCGGAAGCTTCCGTTGAACTGCAGTTGTCAGACGCCACGCAACTCGGCACAAACGCGCGCTCCGTATCCAGTCGCGTTCCTTTTGCTCCGTTGTAGCCCACGTTGAGTTGCACGTTGCCCGGTAGTTGCCGCTGGATGTCCACGTTCCAGATCTGCACGTAGCCTAACCGGTAGTCCGGATCAAGCGCATAATTGTTGGTCACAGCGGTCTGCGAACTCGACGGGAATCCGTTTTCCAGAGTCAGGAAATTTCCATAGGGACTGACATTGGTTGCAGCCATAGCGAACGGGGGTTGAAAGGCAAAATTCCGAATGAAACTGCCATACTGCGCCAGATTGTAATTGATGCCGTAGCCGCCCCGCACTACCGTCCGCTTTCCCAGTTTCCACGCCAGCCCCACTCGCGGCGCCCAATTATTGCGGTCGGGCCGCACAAGCGATGCGGGAAAGCTCCCGCCAAAAGGCCCGGATTCACCGGGTAACACCTGGAGTGCTGCTATCGATGCGGGGTTGAAACCGACGTCGAGGTTTGCGATTCGATTCGCAGCCTCGGTAAAAGGTCCGTTGTATTCGTAGCGCAACCCCAAGTTTAGCGATAGATTCGCAAAGATCCGCCAGTCATCCTGAGCGTAAAAATCAAACGAATTTGTCCGAAACTCATAGTCCGTTGTTCCGGATTGCAGGCTCGTCTGCTGCGGCAACCCCAGCAAAAAATCCGCGAAGTCACTCCCTGTGCCGGAAACCGCGCTTCCGTTCAGGTACTCGGCGGTCGCGAAGCCCGTGAACACGAAACTCCCTTCGGCATTTCTGGCGGAACGAAATCCCTGGAGGACCCGCCGATAGTCTCCGCCGAATCGCCAGTTGTGTTTTCCGTGGTTCCAGATCACGGTGTCGGAAAGCGAATAGGTCTGGTCGAGTTCGCGGCTCGGCGTCGGCCCGCTGAAACCGGCAAAGCTACTGAACGATATCCCCGGTAAGCCCCAATTGAAGGGATCCGTGGAAATTCCTGCGATTCCTGCGTTGCCCGCCACATCCGTTACTCCTGAATAGAGATTCGTGGTCGAGGCGCGGTTGTGGTTGTAGGTGAAGCCCATCGAGTTGGTGATTCGCCCTTTTCCGTAAGTCCATCTTGCGTTTCCGTTCCACCCCTGCGTGTTCGTGCTCCCCGCAAGGGACGGAAATGGATTTACTAACGCGCTCTTCGCCCGCGACCAGTTGAATCCCACGTTCAGGTTATTCCGCGGCCCTCTTCTCCCTCGCCCGCCGCCTGGACCGCCGGAGCCGATCACAATTGGTCCGAACCCGGGCCCTGCGCTTGCCCCGAAATTATGGATCAACCGCAGGCTCAAATTGTCCGTGTCGCTTTCATCCGACGTAATGTAATGAAAGTTTTGTGTTGTTCCTGGCAGATTTGGCAGCGGCATGTACGGCAACAATGCCGCCGCCGCGGAATTGAATTGACTCGGATCGATTGAATTGTTCGCGAAGGGCTGGCCCGTCGCCGGATTGAAGATCGCGACAGGATTTCCTTTGCTGTCCGTCAGCCCTGAAAAATTGCCGCTTCTCTCTGCCTGCGTCGGAACCGTGCTGAACGCATCATAAGGAGTGCTGCCGCGGCTTCCATTCCATCCCGCCGCAAAGAACGTGTTCTTACTCCAGTCAAACAGTCCTGGAATCTTTAGTGGTCCGCCGGCGAACGCTCCAAACCGCACTTGGTTGTAACTGGCTTTCTCCGCTTCCTGCCCCGACAGCGAATACGGGCGCGCATCCAGTCCGGCATTGTTGTCCTGAAAGTACAGAAAGCCATGGGGCTGATTGATGTTGAATCCGCGGCCCAATCGCCCGATCATGATCGGTCCACCTTGACCGCCTCCTGGTCCACCCATCATCGTTCCAAATGCGTTGTTGCCTTCTCTTTGCGCGCGCTCGCGGAATTCCTGAATCCGTTGCTGAATGTCCTCCTCGCTTCCGCCTCCAAAATCTTGGCTCCGCCCCTGAGCCCCCGCAACGCTGACGGATTCGCTCGAAATATCCGCCCCGGCTCCGTTCATCGGCAAGCTCGATAGATCGCTCGCGCTTACCGTTCCATTCCCGCTCCCGTTTCCTCCTCCACCACCCAGGTTGGAAAGAGCCTCTTGCACGGCCAGGTTTTGGAAACCACGGCTCGCGGTTGTAGCACCGCTCGCACGGTTGGCCTGTTCCTCCTGTTGCCGGGAAGCCAGCACCAACTCTCCTTCCACCTTTCCGGCCGGGTTTTCCGTATTGACCACGACTTCCTGAGTCTGCGTGGCGAATCCCATGAATTCAATCTTCACCACGTAACGGCCCCGCGGCAGGCCCTTGATCATAAACGAGCCGTCGATCCCAGTCGCCACGCTCACCTTTTTTCCTGTAAGCGTGTTTGCCGCGGTTACCGTCACTCCCGGCAACGGCGTCTTCCCGCTCTTCACCACGCCGGAAATTTGAAAAGTCGCTGTTCGAGGGGCGGAAGTTTCCTGGCCGCGCCCCAGACACACAAACACCACGGCGCAGATCAGCACCATGCATATCAACACTACGACTCCTCGAAGGAATCCTTTCAATTAGGCTGCTCCTAGGGTTTCGGGGCCGTTGCGTCAGGCCCCGTGGGCTTCGTGGCGTTTCCCTGTCCGGCAAATTCTTGCATCCGCTTCCATTGCTCCGGGCTCATCACCATCACGCCTTTGGGCACAAAAACGTTGTTTTGGACCGCACCGTGCGCCACCACGTGGTCACCTACCTGGATGTCAGCCATCGTGATGCTCTCTCTTCCCTTGCGCAGGGAAGTCTCCTCGTTCAGTTCCAATGTTTGCGTTACGTTGTCCGGCCGCAGCACCGTAAGCTTCGGCGCATCGATCGCTTTTATCTCGCCCACGACGAAATCTTTTCCCAGCGTTCCCATCATCATCATTCCGCCGCCAGTCCGCGCGCCAATCACCTTCGCCGTAACCGAGTGGTCCGCGTTCTCATCGCCGCGCACCATCACCGTATCGCCCACTTTAAAGTCTGCCGCCTTCGCCGACTGACGGTCTTTTCTGAACTCGGTCTGCGCCGTCAGCTTGACGACTACAACCTGTCCGTCCGGCCCGGTAATATCCATTGCGCCATCGCGCACGGCCGTAATTTTTCCGAACAGCGGCCTTTGCCCTCCTTCCGTCCCTCTCCATACTCGGTCCTGCACCTGGTTCGGCGCAGGCGTCGCAGGCGCATCTTGCGCCCGCACAACGGTCACAGTCAGCATCGCGCATAATCCCAAGGAAACCACAAGTCCGGTCCCGCGATTCACGTTGCACCTCTCTTCTTTTGTCCGGCCAATCACTCTTTTCTTAGACGCGCGCGGCGTGCCCCGAGTATCAGGTAGGCAGGCAGAAATCGGCGCTACCTCTCTACCTCTATAATTGTTCCCGGAATAAGAGCATAAGGTTCCCCGAGCGAGAGCAGCTCCCCCAGGCGTCCTCTCAACCACGCATGTCATTCCGAAAGAGCTCCGCGAAGTGAGGAATCTCTCTTCAGGTTCGGCTTCAGGATGATGAGTCGAATGGTTACAAACTGGATTACTATTGGCGCGACCGCCGGCTGCGAGACGATTCTTCCGTCATGCGGCTTCCGCTGCGTCGCCCACGCTAAAATAGGTGCAATCCGGATGGTGAAACACCAGCGCGCTCACACTGGCCTCAGGGTCCATCATGAAACCGTCCGTCAATTGCACGCCGATTTCTTCCGGCCGCAGCAATTGCCAAATCCCGGCCTGATCCTCCAGATCGGGGCAAGCGGGGTATCCAAAGCTGTACCTCTTCCCCCGATAGCGCGACGTGAATCTTTGCGCCATCGTCATTTCGGGCGGATCGGGGAAGTCCCAATCTTCGCGAATTCTCCGGTGCAGCCATTCCGCCGAAGCTTCCGCCGTTTCAATCGCCAGCGCCTGCAGCCCGTGCGACTTGAAGTAGTACCCGTCCTGCTTGGCTTTTTCCGCACGCTCGCGGATTCCTTTGCCCGCGCTCACAACGAAAACCGCGATGTGATCCCGATTCCCCGCCTTTGGCGCCAGCACGTAGTCACTCAGGCACAGCTGGTCTCCAACTTTCTGCCGCTTGAATTTCCATGTGAGCAGCGGCACCTTTTCGCCTGGAGCAAACAAACGCAGCGCCTCGCCATTCGCCTCGGCCTCAAAGAATTGCCACACCGCGCGCACCCTCATGAATGTGGTCGCCTCTTTTTTCACCTCTTCCATTCCATTGTAAAGTTCGACCGCTTTCCCCTCGCGTGCAGCCAAGTGCTTCTCAAAATCTCCGCGGTAACCCATGTGCCGCCCGTACAGCATGAACGGATTGATGTAACTCCACAGGTCGCGCAAGTCCGGCACCAAGCGCACTTTGCGTTCGAGGGAAGCCACGGGGGGAATTGGCAAATCGGAGCGGACCTTGGGGGAGCGCGTCACCGCGGGCTTCTCAGCCAGCTTCACCGTGGTGCTGACGCTCACGCCGTTGCCCGAAATTGCGTGTTCGCTCAGGACGCGTTCTCTCATCGCCGGGTCCGTCAGTTCGTTCATCAACCGCAGACCGGTCATGGCGTCCTTCGCGTAGCACACCGCTCCGCCATAGCTGGGCGCAATTTTTTGCTGCGTGAACTTGGCGCTCAGCGCCGCGCCGCCGACCAACAAAGGCACGCCGATTCCCGCATCTTTCAAGTCGTTCGCCGTTATCACCATCTGCTGCGCGCTCTTGACCAGCAGCCCGGACAGCCCGATGGCATCGGGCTGGTGCGCCTGAAACGCCCTAATCAGTTCCTCGGGCGGCACCTTGATCCCCAGGTTCACCACCTCGAATCCATTATTCTTCAGGATGATTTCGACGAGGTTTTTGCCGATGTCGTGCACGTCTCCTTTCACCGTCGCCAGTAGCACTTTCCCGCGTTTTGCTGTCTCCGCCTTCTCCATGAACTGTTCGAGGTGGTTCACGGCAGCCTTCATTGCTTCCGCCGATTGCAGCACCTCCGCGACGATCAATTCATTCGCGTTGAACAGCCTGCCGACTTCTGCCATGCCCTCCATCAAGGGGCCGTTAATAATGTCCAGCGGCGCTGTGCCCT
>JBAVHY010000022.1:0-2245 GCA_049686315.1 Candidatus Acidiferrum sp.
TCTCGGCAGATGCGGTGGCTGTTTTGCTCGAGTCACCCCCGGAATCTGCCGCTCCCGGTGCCGGCGGCGAAATCGGCTCGGGATTCGGGACCGGGATGAAGGTAGCACCACCATGGGGACGCGTTACGATAATCGTATCACCGGCGTCATTGGTGACTCCGCCCGCTTCGGCGACTGCTTCGAGCAAGGTCACGCTGCGATCCGCATCATAGACCATGGGGTGCTGGACCGCCCCCACGATGGTGATGGGCTTGCTTCTGTGCTCCTTCACCATCACCCCGACTTCCGGGTGACTAACCAACCCGTTTGCCTGCAAAACATCCGCGATCATTTGCTCCGCCTGTGTCTCCGTGAGGCCCGCAATGTGCAAGCGCGCCGGAACGAGCGGCATGCTGATTGTGCCGGACTGGCTGACACGCACTTCGCGCGTCAGTTCAGGCACATCGAACACAGAGATACTGAGTAGATCACCGTTCCCTATGGTGTACTCATGGGGCGCTGACTTCGAAGTAGCGCTGAGCGATCGAATCCGCTCGTTTGCCTGTTGTGGGGTGCCAACGACTGAAACTTCCTGGGCGGTTACACACGATACCTTGTGGAAAAGCAATACAAGAGCAACGCAGTGTAAGAGATAGCGTCGGCCCCTGAGTCTAGCCAGGACCTTCAACTTAGATGACCCCCTCCGATATTATACCGTCTGTCCGCCACGGCCTGCCCTTTGTTTTCGAATGTGCCTATGCTGCGAGTGGCTTTCCGCGGTACCCGGAACGGAGGGCTGGAGACGTACCGCCGCCATGTGGGCTGAGATCAAAAACAGCAGGGCGTTCGCAGGTATATGCAGATTGAAGTCTACCAGACTATGCACAAGGATCCCACTACAAGCCACGAGGCCCGATAAATTCAACACCGATCCGAACGAACCGCCCAATTCTGCCATTCCTTTCAAGGCGTTCAGCAGTAGGACCCCAAGAAACCAGGCGCAACAGAGCCCGCCAACCAGGCCCGTCTCCGCCAGGAACTCCAGGTAATCGTTGTGGGCGTGGTTCACTACCTTTCCGTCGTACAGCGAATCGTACGGCGGGTAGACCATCTCAAACGTACCAAGTCCCGTTCCGAGCACCGGGTGATCGAGGAAGAGCCGCCAGGTATCATGGAGCATCGACGTCCGCTTGCCGGCAGTAACCTCCAGGGTCTCGAATCCCGTGAAGCGTTGCAGCACCTGTTGCACCCCAATCCAGGAGACCGTCATCACCGCGCACAGAACCACCAGCCCTCCCGCAATCACGTGCTTGCTCTGGACCCGCCGGATGAGGAGCAGCAAAAACAGAATGACCATCTGCACCGCGAAGCTGACAATTCCCCCCCGCGAGGCGGACAGGAGCAGCGCCACGATGGGCACTAAGGCGAATAGTGCGACCAAGAAAACTCTTTCGCGCCGTACCTTCCCGAGAACAAGGGGCACTAGCGCCGCCGGAATCACCAGCTCGGCAAATCCCGCGAAGTGATTCCGATTTACGTACGGCCCAAATGGCATTCCACCAAACCGCATGGTCCGAAACCAGTAGAGCTTTCCGTTGAAGGTCAGGTGCTGGAGAATTCCAACGATCGAAACGAAAAACCCCAGGGTCATCAGAAACCAGACGAAGCCGCGCCAGTGCTGTGTTCGCGTGTAGGCTTGGGACATCAGAAACAACAAAATCAGATAGGTGATGAGAAGCTGCAGTTCGATCCGCGTGTCATAGCGCGAGGCGGTAAGGTGAAACACCAGCTGGATAACGACCACACTAGCAAATGCGCAAAGTGGCAGAAATTCCGGGGGAAAGGAAACCTGTTCCGCTTTGACCCAATACTGACGGATGGCCCAAAACACGAAAAGAACCGAGACGCCAACCTCGAGCACGGCCTGTGACCATTCCTCTACCGCGCCGAAGGACAAAACGGCAAAAGCCAGAAGACAGCAAACACCGACGCGCAAGAAACTCATGGCTTGCGTCGCTCCGCGGTCTCCAGTAAAAGGTTCACATCATCCACCCAGGCGCTCCCGGAGATGCGCACCTCGGGATTGTCGCTGGGATCCCGCGTGAGGCAGATCTGCACACGATGCGTGTCCGGGCTCGCGGTCCAGGACTGACCAATCAGAGTCCACGGATTCGTGCCATGAATTTCCCGGGTATTGACGACCGGTACCTTGTTGCCTTCCATGGAGAGAAGCCGAAGTCCGATGCCCTGTTCGGTCGTGATGTCC
>JBAVHY010000023.1:0-6391 GCA_049686315.1 Candidatus Acidiferrum sp.
CTTTTGTGACATTTGCCCCGAGCCCCCAAGAGCGCGACGACACGCGGAAGGCTTGCCAACCGGCGCCGAAGGGAGACATATGGGCGATCCGCCAGTCACGGTTCTTCTAGTCGGCGGTACCCCGCGAAGCGCTTCTTCTCTCGAACGCCACCTTCTCAAATGGGGTTGTACCCTCTGGGTCGCATTCAGCAAGAAGGAAGCAATCGACCTCCTGCAGCACCGCCAGTTTGATCTTGTTCTCAGCGAATTCATGCTTCCGGACGGAACTGCCTACGAGCTCATGGCTCCCTTGCTGGGGACCGCTACAACAATGTTCTTCTCCAATGCGGTCGAAGATAGCTGTTGGTGGATGACTGCCATCTTTCGCGGCCAGGATCGCTCGGACGAACCGGGAATGCGACCCAGGGAATTCACGATGCTTCTCGACAAAGTCCTTTCCGGAAAGCTTCTTCAGAGCGGGGCACAGGCTGCGAACAGGTCAGTCCACACAGAGAGAGACGAAGCCCACACTCGGGCTGACTCTGAAATAAGTCTTATCGCGATGCATTTTCGATCTTGGGAGTCAAAATTAAGGAGACGTATCATGCGACGTTCAAATCGTAATCCCCTACCCTACTTTCTGATACCCGTGAAAGCGAGCACCGAGGCCAGCTTCCGGCGATGGAATCAAGTCTTGATCGCAATTCTTGGAATGCTTGTCCTTGGAATATTACTTGTGGCCATTGTGCCACCGGCAGGGAGCACCTCATCTTCCGCCAGTAAAGTTCCCCTGAAGATTGACAAAGATCCAACCCCTGTAAACCTGGCGGAATTCAAGAATGGATACGCCCAGGTAATCGATCCGGCGTTACCGGCGGTCGTGAATATCTCCTCGACCAAAATGGTGAAGCAGCAGAATAACTCCCCTGGCTTCATGTTTAATGATCCGATGTTCCGCCAGTTCTTTGGGAATCAATTCGACCAGCAACCCGCCAAGCCACTCACAGAACGAGAATACAGTCTCGGCTCTGGGGTCATCGTGAATCCCGACGGTTACATTCTGACGAACAATCATGTCATTTCAGGCGCATCGGATATTGAGGTGTTCACGCAGGACAGGAAAAAATTCAGGGCGAAGCTGGTTGGAACTGATCCCCAGACAGACGTGGCCGTGCTCAAGATCGACGCGTCGCATCTCCCATCCTTAACCTTGGGAGATTCCTCAAACTTGAAGGTAGGAGACGTGGTCTTTGCTATCGGCGACCCGTTCGCCGTCGGAGAAACTGCCACCATGGGAATCGTCAGTGCTACCGGGCGCGCCCTCGGCGGTGCCATTGAGCACTATGAGAATTTCATTCAAACAGACGCTTCCATCAATCCAGGAAACTCGGGCGGAGCACTCCTCGATCTGCATGGCGACTTAATCGGTATCAACACCGCTATCATTGACGGAGGGAGTGGCGGCAATCAGGGCGTTGGCTTCGCCATTCCCATCGATATGGCGCACAACGTGATGGAGCAAATCGTGGATCATGGGAAAGTGGTCCGCGGGCATCTGGGTGTCGCCATCCAGGGTGTTGACGCCGATATGGCAAAAGCCTTCGGTCTTAGCCAGGGCGGCGGCGCTTTGGTGGCAGAAGCAACCCCCGGAAGCCCGGCAGCGAAGGCAGGCATTGAGAGAGGGGACATCATTCTCGATCTGAACGGCCAACCAGTAAACACCCCCGATGATCTAAGCCTTCGCATTTCCGAGATCGCACCCGGTACGACAGTCCACCTGAAAATCTCCCGTAACGGACAGACGCGGGACTTCTCTGTTGGCCTGGACGAGCTTTCCGAAAAGTCCGAAGCCTCTGCGACGGGCGAAGCCGGTGGCGCGGCGCTCCAGGGTGTCCAAGTGCAGAACCTCACTTCGGCGATCGCAAATGAACTTGGGATTTCAACAAAGATTACAGGAGTGGTCATTTCTTCCGTGGATCCTTCCAGTCCCGCCGCGGCTGCGCACCTCGAGTCCGGCGACGTCATCCAGGAAGTGAACCACAAACCCGTCGCTAACGTGCACGAGTACGACCGTGCGCTCGCCGAAATCCATAATCAACCGCTCTTGCTGCTCGTGAATCGCGGCGGAGCAACTCGCTTCGTCGTGGTTGAGCCGCACTGAAGTTTGCGGACCGCCGCCACCGTGGCATCGCTTGACATCGCCAAGACAGGAGCGAGCAAATGTCAATTGATCTGATCCCTCTTAGTCCCCACTTCTGCCCACTCGCATTCTTGCTAAGTTCCTACCAATCAGAACGATAGTTTGTAGGGGCGGTGGGGATCGAACCCACTCCCCAGAACTTGGGAAGGTTCCGATCGATACTATGTTTGGCCCTCGTGTGCTTCTGGGTGCCGCGGCAGAAGTCCACATGCTTGGTCCATTCGTATTCGGGAATTTCAATTGTGAATCGCCTCCCTCGATTCCGCGAGGATTTGTCGGACCCTACTTCGCCTCTGACAGGCATCTGTGTTAGGATAAATCTCGCATGAGCGCACGAATTCTTATTAGCGGTTTATTAGCGGTTTTGGCAGGGACAGCTGCTACCGTATGCACCGCAAGCGAAGCGTGCGCTGTATACAAAGCTTGCAACAGCCTTATTCCCGACGGCGCTCAGCAGAAATGACCCAGTAGTGCTTCGTTGAAGTGCCCAGCACGATAAACAACATTCAGAAGCTAATTTGTAAACGGAGGCCGTAGGACATGCCTCTTGAATGCTCAGTCTCCAGAGTGTCCGGGGATTTCACCCTTGGGGATCGCGCAGAGGAGGGCCTTGAATGAGGACGGTGTGGCAGTAGTGGCGGAGGCGGCTCAAGAGGGCTTCGGCCATGGGTCGGTTGCCGAGGAAGTTGGGCCATTCGTCATACATGAGATTGGTTGTAATGATTGTGGAGTGGCGCCGGTAACGTTCCTCCATCAGTTTGAAGAAGATGTTGGTTTGTTCCGGCTTGAGATTTAAATATCCGAGCTCGTCAATGAAGAGGATATCCAGACGGGCCAGGCGTTTTACCAATTGGCGCGAGGAACGGTCGGCGAGAGAAGCATACATCTCATCAAATAAATCCTGAGCGCGGATGAACTGGCAACGGTAACCATTCTCCAAGGCCTTCAACACAAGGCCAGAAGCTAACCCGGTTTTGCCTACCGCTGTTGGACCAATGAAAATGATATTCTCCGCCTTGGCAAGGAAGTCCAGTTCAGCGAAGCTGCGGATCTGTTTGCGACTGACCCCGGGCTGGCGATCGAAGGGAAAAGTTTCCAGCGACCAGCGTTCGGGCAGTTTGGCGCGGCGGATGCGATACTCCAGGGCGGTTTCCTGGCGGTGGTGCCACTGCGCGCGCAGCAGCCGGGTGAGGAACTCGGAGTAGGTGACGTCCTGTTTCTCGGCCGCACGCAGCTGTTCTTCATAGATTTCCAGCATGCAGCGGAGTTTGAGATTTTTGAGCAGCTGTTCGAGTTCTTCACTCATCACCGGGTTCCTCGTCCAATCGGAAGAAATCGCGTTGCACGCGGCGCAGAATCATCCGTTCCAATCGGTCCAGGTCGTAGAGGCCATAGCGTGCGGCTTCTTGCACCGCAGATAAGAAGGGTTCCCGGGGATACTCCCGCACCAGGCGGAGCAGTTGACGCAGGGCCAACACCACTAGTTTGCGGCTATGCTGTTTCAGAGCCGTGACGTAATCGGCGATCTCCGGCGCAGCTTGGAGGACAGCTTGTTCTTCCGGATGCGCATCGCTGCGCTTGAGGCCTTGGCCACGTGGTGGACGGTGGGCCGCGAGCGTGATGCGCTGATACTGCTGCTCGGGGATGCGTTCGTGAGTGATGATGTTGCGTGCATCGAGCTGGATCTCGATCTTGTCTTTGCTTTCCCGGACTTCCACCGGTCGACCGATCCAGCCCACCGGGACCGAGTAGCGGTTGCTGTGTAGAGCCACATAGCCTTCGACATCCACCGTCCGTTGGTGCAAACGATAAACATCCGGGATCCAGACCGGCAGGGGTTTCAGATGCCTTTGCTCAAGGGCAAACAACTCGCGAGGAACGGCACGGATATGTTTTTTATAGGTGGAGTTGACGCGATCGCACCATTTCCGGGCCTGTTCATTCAGGTCCGGCCAGTTGGAGAACGTACGGCCGGCTAAGAAGTTGTTCTCGATGAACCAGAATGGCCGTTCGACGCGAGCGGATCGATTGGCATCGCCACGCTCGTGGGCCACGAAGCGGAAGTTGAAGCGCTCGGCAAAGGCAGCCATCTCGGGCACGGGAACCATCTCTCGCCCTGTGCCTCGCAGCACCACCACGTGCGTGTTGTCGATCATGACGCGGTCTGGGCTGCCGCCGAAATACCGTAGTGCTTCGGTGAGAAAGATTTTGCAATCGAAGCGCTGAAACGTCGGATAGCACTGAAAGAACAACATACGCGAGTAGCACAGCACGGCCGAGGCAGTCTGCACTTTGCATTTCTTTCCGGCGAGTTCGAGTCCATGGGGAGAAGTATCGTGCTGCAGTTCCTGGCCAGGCAGGAAGTCGTATTGCCCTACGGGTTGCTGAGACGGCTCGGTGAGACCATGCCGGCGGCAGAAGGCAGTCAGGGCCTGGTAGGAGAGCGCTGCTCCACCGGCACTCAGCTCTTCATGGACCCGCACAAGATTCCCCTTGCAGCGGGGTAACAACTCCAGGATCTGTTGCCGATAGGGTTCGGCTTTCTCCGCACGCTGCAGTGCCGGCACCTGTGGGGAGTTGGAACGCAGCACCTTGCGGACACTCAGACGAGAGATGCCCAACACCCGCGCGATCTCTCGTTTCTTCACTCCCCGTGCATGCAGTTCCAGAATCGCGGTTCGTTGACTCTGACTCAACATGTTCTTCCTTTCCTGGCCGTGCCTCCGGGATTCTGGTTGCCAGACGATGCAGTTCTTGCAGGGCCAGCGCGAGGGAGTGGCGCAGCATCTCGCTCTGCTCTTCCTGTGGAGGCTTACATTGGTCGTGCATCTTGCGTAGGCGTCGGTTGGCCCGATGAGCGATGGCCGCGATCATCTCCAGATCGCGCAACAGTTCCTGAAGCGGGGAAGCTACGGGGGGCTCTGCTTCCCGGTGCACCTTCAAAAACAACTGCGGTTGTTCGAGGAGACGCGCCCGGATCTGCGGCGAGGCCTCACGCCAAGCGGCATACAACTGCCCGGCTTGCCGGCTGGTGAGCTTGTGCCGCGCGAAGGTCGCGGCCATCTGTTGGCAGTCTTCCAAGCTGCCACGCGCCACCGGCACCAAGTACTTCATCGCTACCTGCGCGGAGATCTCGCCTGCTCGCACTTGTTGCTGCACGCTCTCTGGCAAAAGCTCCACCAGTGCCAGGCGACGGGACACCCAACTCACACTGCGATCGAACTGGCGGGCCAGTTCTTCCAGCCCATAACTGAAACGTTGCTCCAACTCGGCGAGCAGCCAGCCTTCTTCCAAGGCACTCTCACGTTCCGACCAGTGCAGCGATCGATCCAGCACCAGAGCCCGCACTTCGTTGAGCGGCCAGATCACGGCCTCGACTGTGTCTCGGCCGAGTTGTTCGAGAGCGGCGATGCGTTTGTAGCCATCGATGACCAGATAGCGATCCGGCTGATCGGAAACAGCGACGACGATGATCGGCGTCTGTTGCCCTGCAGTCGCCAACGACGCCAATAACTGTCGTTGCCGTTGCGCATTTCGCACTCGTAGGTGTTCATGACGGCGTTCCAGTTGGTGAAACTCCAGCTTCATGCCCGGGCTCCCCACAGCCGGACGGTGCCACAGCCGGCATCTGGGATTGCGCCGGGGCAGGGGGGAGTGTGCCGGAAAGCCTTGCCGAATCAGTGAGA
Source organism: Candidatus Acidiferrum sp. (assembly GCA_049686315.1). Classification (GTDB taxonomy): domain Bacteria; phylum Acidobacteriota; class Terriglobia; order Acidiferrales; family UBA7541; genus Acidiferrum. Next base: position 5,866 of record JBAVHY010000023.1, read on the forward strand.
TAGGCCTCGAACTGGGATTGCGCGCCGCGTAGTAGGACTGCGCCCAAAACCCCAATGAAATCAGTAGCTTTGACCCCGAACTCGTCTTGCGCGATGTCCCAGGGGAGTCGGTTCAACGGAGGCGGCAAGCGCAGCGGTTCCGGCGAGCGATCCGCTTTCCCGCGATCCAGAATCCGGCGGGCGATGAAATAGTCTGGATGACCCTCCCGCCATTTCTTTTGCTTCTTCCTCCGGCGGGCGATCTGGCAATCCGGTTTTCGGCAAGCTCGTTGACGAAGGCCAATTCGTGGATCGGGACGGAACCAACGACGGCAAATGCAACAGGGTTTCTTTCGGGCATCTGGCATGGTGATCCATGATCACCACACCAGCAAGAACCAGGACGGTTAGTTCAGGCTTCTCGGTTTTCGTGTGAGTGGGTCACTTCTGACAAACGGAGGTGGGTAACTTCTGAAAAGCGCCGAAGCCTTCAGCGTCCCGGTAGATAATAGCGCCAGTCACATTGAATGCTGGAGCGACCTTCTTG
>JBAVHY010000024.1:0-23074 GCA_049686315.1 Candidatus Acidiferrum sp.
AGCCTGAATCCCCTTCAATTCCAGGGCGGGAGGAGGCTCCGATTTTAGCCGCTCAATCTCCCCGAAAATCTCCTTCAGGGAGGCACCGGTGTATTGCGTGGTTACATCAGCGCTCTCCGCCCAGTAAGCATCGTGGTAACGCCTAGAAATTTCGCTGCGAGGCGAGTAGGTGTAACCCTTCTGCTCACGGATGTTCGCGGTGATGCGCGAGTTGAAGGAACCGCCCAGCAGGGCATTCGTCACACCCAGCGGGATCGCATCCGCACTGTTTGGCGGAGCCACAGGCAAACCAACGAGCAGCGTCGATTGCGGCGCCCCCGGCCGGTCCGTCACATCCAGCATTCGGTGCGACTTGGGCGATGGAACATTTTCCACGCGCGCCGTCCCCTTTGGCCAACTGCTGAAGTTTTCCGTGATGGCTTTCTTAACACTAGCCGCATCAAATTTCCCCGCCACGTACAAGTGCGACCGTTGTGCGCTGAAATTCGCGCCCAAATACTCCTTGATTTCTGGCAACGTGATTTTCTTCACGTCTGCCTCGGTGGCTAGAACGATTGCGTAAGGATGGTCGCCATACAGAATCTTCCGGAAATGCATTTGCGCGATAATCTGCGGGCGTGAACTGTTCACCGCAATCCGGCGCAGCATGTCATTCTTAAGCCGCGCCAGTTCCGATTCCGGAAGCCGCGGATGCTGCAAAACGTCAGCCAGCAGGCGCACCGCGTCAGGCCCGAATTCGGAAAGAACATCGAGTTGCGCAATGGTCTGATCGGCAGACGCAGCGACGTCGAGCGTGCTCCCCATTCGCGCCGCTTCGTCGGCAAGTTGGTCCGACGCGAGCTTCGCGGTTCCCTCTTTGAGAAGATCTGCCGTCAGGCTAGCGACACCCACGTGATCGCTTCCTTCGTTGATGCTGCCAGCGTCCACCGCCACGCTCACGGCGGCCTTGGGAATAATCCCATACGGCACCAGCGTGACTCTCAATCCATTCGGCAAGCTGTATGTTTCATTGGCTGGAACCGTGAATGCCTTAGTTGCCGCGCCTTCCGGCGGAGTTTGCTTCTGCGCCATTACGGACGGAGCCGTCACAAGACTCGTCATCAGAACCAGTACGCTTCCCTTCCGCATCGTGTTATTCATTAGGTTTCTCCCCTCCTACTGGTTCTTCACCGGATTGGCTCCGGCGTCTTTCGGTGTGGGCTGCAGTTCGATCACCGTGCGGTTCGCCGGCCTCAGGTATTCCTGCGCTGTCTTCTGGATCGACTCGGGCGTCACTTTGTCGAACTGCGCGCCCAAAGAATTCACGCGCGCCGGATTATCGTCGAACAAGGCGAAGCTGGCGAGCAGGTCCATCAAGCCGAATCCGCCGAATTGACCCATGGTGTCGTACAAACTGGAGCGCAGCTTTACCCGCGCGCGGTCCAACAACTGCTTGTCCACGGGTTTGCTCCTCAACGGCTCGATCGCCGTATCCATTGCTTCCAGCACGGTTTCAGGTTTCGTGGTTGGATCGAATCGAGCCTCCGCGGTCAACAGCATCGGCCCGTAATAATTGAACATATTGCCCAACAAGTTGATCCCGCCGTCTACACCGCCGGTCAAACCGCGTTTCTGCACAAGTTCCTTATGAAGCAGGCTGTCGTCTCCTTCGACGAGCATCTGCTCGATTAGTCCCATGGCGTAGTATTCCGGCGTATTCCGTTCCGGCATGTGGTATCCGATAGCGATCGCGGGCCGCGGCGCCAGTGGATCTTTCTTGGTGACGCGCTTTTCCGCTTCCTGGCGGGGTTCGGTGAGGTCGGGTTGGGGGGGCAACTGCGAAGGCTTGATCGAGGCAAAATATTTCTCCACAAACTTCTTTGCCTCTGCGCTGTCAATGTCCCCCACAATCACCAGCACGGCGTTGTTCGGCGCGTAATACGTGTTGAAGAATTTCTTCACTTCGTCGAGCTTCGCGGCATCGATATCCGTCAAGTCGCCGTAGAAATTGTGGGCATTGTACCAATTGGAGTTCGCGGCCATGGGCAGATCGATCCATGGGAAACCGCCATAGGGAGCATTCAGGACGTTGACCTTGACCTCGTTGCCCACCACTCCTTGCTGGTTTTTCAAGTTCTCGTCGGTCACCGCCAAGCCGTTCATGCGATCGGATTCCGCCCACAAGATGGTTTCCAACTTGTTCGACGGCACTACTTCAAAATAATTTGTAAAGTCAAACCGCGTGGAGCCGTTCAGGATTCCGCCGTTGGTCTGCACAAGCTTGATGAATTCCATTTTCCCCAGATTGTTTGATCCTTGGAACATCATGTGTTCGAACAGGTGTGCAAACCCCGTGCGGTCGCGCGGCTCGATCCGGAATCCAATCCGATAGTACACGCCTACGCAAACAGTTGGCGCCGTGTGGTCCGGCGACAGCACCACGCGCAGCCCATTCGGCAGCTTGTAGTACTCGACCGGTACGTGGAATTCATTCGCGGTTGGCGTGGCCACCAGCCGCAACCCCAACGTTAGTCCGCTGAACAGCAGTAGGACCAGTGACCGCACCAGTCCCCTCTTCATTCCTTGCATGTCCCCTCCTTGCAAAACTGCCCCTCGAAACACGGTAATCACTGCGGACACACTTCCATACTTCATTCAGACGCAAATACCCGCGGAAAGTTTCGTCTTCTGATAGCCGCCTCAGTATACCGCCCGTTTCTGCTCCGTTGCCTTGCTTGCCAGAGAGAAGCGCGGTTCGGCACTTACTTCTCCCGCGACCAGGGCGGCCGTATATTCCCCGATGGCTGGCCCATGCTTAAATCCGTGGCCGGAGCCTCCTCCGGCCAGCCACACGTTTGAAAGCTCCGGATGGCGATCAATCACAAAATCACCGCTCGATGTGTTCTCGTACTGGCACACCCGTGTCTCCACGATCGGCGCGTCCTTCAGCGCCGGAAAACGCTTTGCGACGAAACTACGCGCCCACTCAGCTCCTTCACGCGATACCAGACGTGATTGTGTGTCGGGGTCCACTCTCTCGCCGTGGGTGTCGCGCGCCAGTTTCAGCCCGCGGCTCTCGATGTCCGGCATTCCGTACACTTCGTCGGCTTGAAACAGCCAGGTCGGCAATGCGGGTGGCGCAAACCGCCCGTCTCCCGGCGGAGTGCCGAAGAAGAACACTTCCTGGCGGCTTGGAAAAATGCGCTCGCCCAAAAGCTCCGGAAAGACCTTGCCGAGCCACGGCCCGCAGGCAAAGACGAAGCTCCCGGCGCAGATGCGTTCGCCAGTGGAAATTTCGATTGATTCAAGCTTGTTCACGCCACGCGGCGTCAGGACTTGCCCAATTTTTAGTCGCATCCGCTCCCGCAATGCTTTCTCCACCACACAGGACACCGCGCGCCGCGCCAATAGCACTCCACTTTCGGGCTCGAGCACACCGCGCACGACCCCGTCAAAGTTGACTTGAGGATAACGCTTTTCTAGATCCGTCCGCTCCAGAGTCTCGTGCCTCACACCGCAACGACTCAGCGTCGTCATGGACTGCCTCAGAGTTGAATCATCTTCCCCCGCCAGCCACAAAACACCGGTCTCCTGAAACAGCCGCTCACCCGTCTCCTCGAACAATTCCTTCCACTGCCGTAGCGAGTGTTGCGACCAGCGTGTGTAAATCTCGTCCGCGCCGTAGCTCATTCGGGTGATGCGCGTCTCGCCACCGGAACTGGCGCGAGCATGGGCTGGCCCGTAGGCTTCGACCAGCAGTACCCGCTGTTTGCGCTTGGTCAGATGCCACGCAGTCCATGCGCCAAAAACTCCAGCGCCAATCACTGCCACATCGCAGCTACCGCTCGCGGTCATAGTCTTGCCATTCAATGGAATCGCCTGGTTCTATCGCTCGCAACGATTCTCTCTGTAGGGACGCTTTCCGGGGCGGCCCACCAACTAAAGCGCGCTTCGACTTAATGCTTTGCCAGCTTCGTGGCCCAATGCGAGAGATGGTTCAGTGATTCCGTATGCGTGGGGTCCAGGTGAAGAGGTGTGACGGAAACTTCTCCCGCAAAAATCGCCGCGTAGTCCGACCCGGCATCTAGATCCATCTCGCGGTCCAGGCGCTGTTCACTCAGCCAGAAATACGGGACTCCCCTAGGGTCCTCGCCCTCGCGCAAAACCGTTCGCGTTATTTTCTTGGATTGTCGCGTGAACTTCACCCCTCCGTTCCAGGTTTCCGGCACATTCACGTTGAGAAACACCTGTTCCGGCAGCTTCTCGCGCAGAATCAGTTCCGTCGTTTGACGCGCCAGCCGAGCCGACGGCGCAAAATCCGATTTCGGGCGTTTCGAGCAGAGTGAAATCGCCAACCCGGGCACATGATGAATCACCGCTTCCCGCGCCGCGCCCACTGTTCCGGAATAATAAACGTTTTCACCCAGATTCCCGCCGTGATTAATCCCGGAAATCACCAGGTCGGGTGGTTCATGCAGCAATTTATGCAGCGCCACAATCACGCAATCGGCAGGAGTGCCGTCGATGGCCCACTCCTTTTCCGCGATCCGGTGGCAGACAATTGGCTGCCGCAGCGTTAGCGATTGTGCCGCCCCGCTGCGCTCCCAACTCGGCGCCACAATATTCACTTCCGCGAAATCTTTCAATTCCTCCGCCAGCGCCCGCAATCCCTCAGCCCGATAACCGTCGTCGTTCGTCAGCAATACACTCGGCTTCTTCCCGTTCGGCATACACACTCCCACGTCTATTCTACTTGCAGACTCAGTGGTTGCGTGAATGGATGTGAGCGACTCGACACATGCGTTGCACTTTTCCCCCTTTTGGGGAGGGAATGATGCTGTCGAAGGAGTGTTCGGTGATGGATGAAGAGCTGCAGTTTGTGGCTCGCCGGCTAGCCGATCGCGGAACTTCGCAGGGGGTTCGGAATTTCGCGCAAGACAGGCTAAAAGATTTTGATCTTGGAAGAGCACATGCCGGTCGTTTGACTTAGGAGGTAAAGGGCTAATACTATTTGGCGATAAGCTGGGCAGCCTCTGGCCGGTCCATTTGCACTTCACCGGATCTCTTCCACGTTGCCACCAGAGGCCCTTTCCGACGCTCCCGGAAAGCAGGGGATGTGGATAGAGACAGGTACGCAAAGCCAGCCTCAACGGCTGAAGGCTCGGGACAATTATTCTCGCTAGAACGGAAGGTGCGATTCGGATTCTCCCTGGCCGCTGTCACCTTGGCGCTGGTTGGGACGCTGAGCTACCTGAGCGTATTGCGTTACCGGCAGGACTCCGGGATGGTAAACCATACCCACCAAGTTCTGAACACGTTGGCGGAAGTAGTATCAAGTTTAACGTCGGCGGAGTCCGCGCAAAGAGGGTATTTAGTCACCGGCCAGCAGGAGTACCTACCGACCTACCAGGCTACGGTCCATGAAGTTGAGCAGCAACTGCAGCGCCTGCGACAGCTAACAGCGGACAATCCCACGCAACAGCAAAATCTGAATGCTCTTGAGCCATTGGTAGCGGAGCGCTTGAAGCAGATGCAGCAGCGGCTTGAGCTGCGACGCGTCCGAGGCCTCGAGGCAGCGCAATCCGATATGGTGGCGCACGGTGCCAAGAACGTTCGAGACAGTATTGGAGTCTTGGTAAAGAACATTGAGAACGAAGAGGACCGCTTATTGGCGGAGAGGGAGGCAGCCGCGCAGAGTAGCAGCATCAGGATGCGGACCGCGATCGTAGCGGGAAGCGCCATTGCGTTCGGGCTTTTGGTGCTGGCCCTGTTCTACGTCGGGCAGGACATTGCGCGGAGCCGCGCGGCGGAAGAGGAATTACGTCAAGCGCGTGACACCCTGGAGGAACGCGTCCGCGAACGTACCGATGAAGTGATCAAGAGCGGCAAGGCGCTTCGAGCGGGCGAGGAGCGCATGGCGCGCATCATCGATTCCGCAATGGACGCGATTATCACAGTCGACGAGCAGCAGCGCATTACCATGTTTAATCCCGCCGCCGAGCGAATGTTCGGCTGCCCGGCCACCGACGCGGTGGGGGCTCCGCTGGAGCGATTTTTGCCGCCACGCTTCCGGGACGCTCATGCAGGGCACATCCGCGGGTTCGGCCAGAATGGAGTGACGCGCCGCACGATGGGGGGATTCAGCCCTCTGAGGGGGCTGCGAACGAACGGAGAGGAATTTCCCATCGAGGCTTCCATCTCACAGGTGCAAGTGAACGGAGGAAAACTGTATACCGCTATCGTGAGGGACGTTACAGAAACCGCCAAGGCTCGTGAAACGAGTTCGAAGCTGGCGGCCATCATTGAATCGAGCGATGACGCCATTATCAGCAAGACGCTCGATGGCGTCATCAGCAGCTGGAATCCCGCGGCGGAAAAACTGTTTGGCTATACGGCGGCCGAGGCTATCGGGAAACGCCTGGTGGCTTTCTATCCGTCTGAGCGCGAGAAAGAAGAGCAAGAAATGCTGCAACGAATCGCGAAAGGCGAAACGATTCAGCACTTCGAGTCGCAACGCATCCGCAAGGATGGACGGCGGATTGATGTGGCCGTCACTCTTTCCCCCCTGCGCGACGACTCCGGCAAAGTGGTCGGGGCTTCAAAGATTGCCCGGGACATCACCGAGCGCAAACGCGCGGAAGAAGAAATCCGGCAACAGGCCAGCCTGCTGGACCTTGCTCCCGCCCTGGTCCGGGATTTGGAGAATCGGATTGTTTTGTGGACCCGAGGGGCCGAGCAGCTTTACAAGTTCAAGAAACAAGAGGCACTGGGGAGAGGGTCGCATGAATTGCTGCAGACGGAATTTCCTCAACCAATGAGCGAAATTGAAAAGTCCCTTTTTGCCGAGGGAGTGTGGGAAGGCGAACTTCGGCACACCACGCGCGATGGCGAGAGGGTTGTGGTTGCCAGCCAATGGGTGTTGTACCGTGACGCGGAGGGTAGGCACGTACACACGCTGGAAGTAGATGCGGACATCACCGCGCTGAAGCGCGCCGAGATTTTGCAATTGCGCTCACAAAAACTGGAGGCGCTGGGGACCCTCGCGGGCGGCATAGCTCACGATTTCAACAATATCCTCGGCGCCATCAATGGCAGCGCGCTACTGGCCATTTCACAATTCCCACCCGAGCATCCCGTGCAGGCTTGCCTCGTACAGATAGAGAAAGCCGGACAGCGAGCCGCCGACCTGGTGCGACGAATTTTGAGCTTCAGCAAACCACAAGAGCAGAACCTGGCGGTGCAAAACCTGGCGGCGGTGGTGGAGGAAGCCATGAAGCTGGCGCGTGCAACGCTGCCGGCGACGATCGAAATCCGGCACACTTTTGCTCCGGACTTGCCGATGATGCGCGCCGACACTACTCAGATCCACCAGGTGATCTTGAACCTGGCTACGAATGCCGCGCACGCCATTGCGGACAAGAACGGGCTGATTGAAGTAAAAGTGGACGCGCCCATTATTCGCGAAGACGAAATCCAGCTGTACTCCCAAATTCCCAAGGGGCACTACGTGCGGTTGTCTGTCAGCGATAACGGCAGCGGGATGGACGCCGCAACCGTCGAACGCATCTTCGATCCATTTTTCACTACGAAGCCGACGGGCAAAGGGACAGGGCTCGGACTGTCCGTGGTGCACGGAATTGTCACCGCTCATCGAGGAGTTGTGAAGGTGTATAGCCAGCCAGGAAAAGGCACCGCGTTTCAGATCTACTTCCCCGCGGTGCAAGAGGCCGCCACTCCCGTGGAAGTCGAGCGGGGCAAATCGCCGGAGGGGCGAGGCGAACACATCTTGTTTGTGGACGACGAAAGCGTGCTTGTGTTTGTCGGCACCATGGCATTGGAGCAGAAGGGCTACAAGGTGACGGGCATGTCCGACGGAAGAGCTGCTCTGGCTGAGTTCGCGAGAAGTCCGCAGTCATTCCATGCGGTGGTCACCGACTTGTCCATGCCGTCAATGTCGGGACTGCAATTCGTGCGTGAGATACAGAAGCTGCGCCCCGACATTCCGATTATTCTGAGTTCGGGTTACTTCAGCCCGCAGGATCAAATGGACGCCGATAGATTGGGAGTCCGCATCACCCTTACAAAGCCGGTGAGCCCGCAGGATTTGCTTGCGGCACTTTACAACATTTTTCAGGAGCACACCGAACTGGACAACTTACGGTTGGGTGAGGCAGGGTGAGAGCCGGAGATGCATTATTTCCGCAGATCGACGTGAGGCAAAGAGAGACTATGAGCAGCGGTCTGAATCGGATGAGTAGATACCGGGTGAGTGCTCTCGTACTCACTCTGTTAGCACTTTTAGCGAGCGGGACCCTTGCCAGAGCGCAGCGGACCATGCTCCGCGATCCGGCGGAGCCGGCACAAGACAAGCCGCAGCCGAAGCTGGTCCCGCGGATTGCGGACGGCATTGCGCGCGCCGATGTGGATGAAAAGTCCATGCGCACACTCATCGGGAAACTTGCCGGCTGCGGAACACGGCTCACGATTTCTTCATGGACGGACCCGAACCGTGGCGCTGGGTGCGGGCGGGATGCGATTGTGGCCCGGCTCAATGAGATTGCCAAGGATTCCGCGGGAAAACTGCAAGTAGTGGTCGACAAATTCGAATCAACCTCGGAACGCACCTCGTCAAAGCCGATTCACCTGGAGAATGTTTACGCCATTTTGCCCGGAAGCGATCCTGGGCTTGCGCAGACCCTTTTTGTTGTTTCCGGACACTTTGATTCGCGCCCTTCCAATGTGATGGATCCGCAATCGGATGCTCCGGGCGCGGATGACGATGCTTCCGGAGTAGCCGTCAGCGTAGAATGCGCTCGTCTGTTGAGCAAAGCGGGAGCCAACGGGCGCGGATCGTATCGCGCGACAATCCTCTTCGCATCCGTTTCGGGTGAAGAGCAAGGGCTGCTCGGCTCCACTCACTTGCTGGAGTGGGCCAAACAGCAGGGGTACACCGTCGGCGGGATGTTGGATGACGACATTGTAGGAGCCGACCCCGCGGAGGGCGCACCCCATCGCGTACGGCTTTTTTCCGGCAACGGTGAAATTGACGATGCGGACTCGCCGTCGCGAGAGCTGGCGCGCACGGTTGAAGAGATCGACGGACAGTCCGCTGTCCGAACGATTTTTCGCATTGACCGCTACGGACGGGGCGGAGATCACTACCCGTTTTATAAAGCAGGGTTGCCCGCCGTGCGCTTCACCGAGCCGCTTGAGGATTATCATCATCAGCATCAGACGCCGCGCACGGAAGGCGGAATCGAATATGGAGACTTTGAAAAATTCCTGAATTTTAAGTTCATGGGTGATGTCGCCAGGGACAACGCGGAAGCCCTCCGGCAATTGGCGCTAGCTCCGGCGCCGCCGGTGAACGCGCGTCTAACGGGTGCGGTGACTCCAGATGCCAAAGTTTCCTGGTCTGCCTCGGATGATCCGGAACGCGCCGGATTTGAGATCTTGTGGCGCGAGACCACCGATCCGCGCTGGCACGTCTACGATTTTGTGCCTTCAACCGGGGAGACCATTCTTAAAGGCGTTTCTACCGACAATCACTTTTTTTCGGTTCGCGCGGTAGGCAAAAATGGCTCGCGCTCCATCGCCGTTCCTACGGAAATAGACCGCCGCCCTCCCCCTCTTCCCTCAGCGGCCAAACCCTGAAAAAGTCCGGCAATCGCAAAACTGGGTACCACAGCAACCTGCCCGGTTTCCCGGCCGGAGATCATCTTCAGATGGGCACCACAATCGTGGCAACACGCCATTCAAGATTCCTATGTTCCTACTTCAATTTACGAGCCAGCGTTTCGGCCGTAAACACCGCAAGCTTTCTGAAGAGTGGTTCGGCGAGTGCTTCCTTTTCCTCGACTGGGAGTTTCAAGTGGCGCTCGACTTCCAACTCCATATCCTGAAGTGTTTCAGAGGGCGCGATTTCCGCCAGTCGCCTAAAGAGCATTTTGTGTGCTTGTTTCCGTTCCATCACTTCCAGTCCATCCAGGATCTGGCGATGTGACGTTCCCTCCCAAATCGCGAGAATCATCGCTTCCCGTAGCCAGCGTTCCGCGCCATACTCGGCCAGAACGCCCAGTCCCCCGCGCACTTCCATGGCCCACTTTGCGGTATCAACCGCAAACTCGGCGGTCCAGTATTTCGCAAGGTGCGCCATCAGCCGAAACAGATGATAGCGATCGGAGTAAGGCGGCCGCTCCATCCACACCTCGGTAAGGAGCTGAACAGACTCCCACGCAAGCGCAAACGCCGAGCGAAGCGCATGCAATCGATTTTCAAATTGATGGCCAAGCAGCGGATGATCGAGAATCCGCTTGCCGAATGCGACGCGATGCTCGGCATACAAAAGAGCGTCCGCCATCGCACGCTGCGCCAGCGCGACACTCACGACGCTGTTCGCTACACGTGAGAGGTTCAACACTTCGAGGATTAGATAAACTCCCAAGTCGGCCGTGCCAAGCAGGTAACCCTCGCTGCCTCTCAACTGCACTTCTCCTGTTGGAACAGAGCGCGTTGCAATCTTGTCCTTCAGCCGCCGGATAAAGTAGTTTAGTTCGCCATCTTTCCTGTATCGCGGTACCAAGAACAAGGCCAGCCCGCGCACACTCCCTGTTGCTCCCTCCGGGCGCGCAGCGACAACGGCTAGCTCTGCATTTGCATTGCTCGCAAAATACTTGTCGCCGGTCAGCTGCCAGCAATCGCCCGCCGGACGGGCAATAGTCTCAACGGCCGCTCCCAGATCCGATCCGCCCTTGATCTCCGTCATCCAGGTGGCGCCCTGCCACACGGAATCGTCCTTCCGCGACAGCTGGGATAGAAGACGAGCCTGCAATTCGCTGCCGCCATATTTTGCAAGAGGCACCGCCGTGCCGAGCGACACGGTATAGGGGCAGCAAATCCCGGGATCGTGGAACGAAATGTCGTACATCAACAGATATGTAGGAATCAGGGATTGTTCTTCCAAAGCGCGCCAAACTACTCCGGCTCGATAACCCCTCCTCAAAATCGTTTGATATTCGCTAGGGTAGAAAATCTCATCGACGCGTTTCCCGAGATGATCGAACATTCGTAACCATGGCGTTCCGGCACGGTCGATTGTGTCCGATATAGCGACACCTTCGTTCCGCCACCAACTTTCCTCAGCGTCGAGTACATCGCGGTGCGGAATATCTCGGAGCATGCTCTCGAGAAAACTCAGAGGTGAACGAAGTGCGTTAAGACCTGTCATTTGAGCGCATGTTAGGTCGGCGGCGAGGGCGCGTCAAGCTGGGTGGGATGCCTCCCTCGCAAGGGGGACAGGACGGAAGGCCACTACTTCTTCTATCTTTGCTGCATGGGTAGCGCTGAGACACATAAAGCACTGTGACGTGGGTCTTGATCCACCAAGGTTGGTACTCCAAAAATCCTTGGTTATTGATCTTTCGCTGGCTGCACGGAAACCAGGGTGCCGTCCGTAATAGAGTCTGAGGGGTTCTCGATGATGGCATCGTCCGAAGTGAGCCCGGAGACAACCTCGACGCTGTCTCCCAGATCGCGGCCGAGCTGGATGTTCTGAAGGCGAACGCGGCCGTCGGCCTGCGCCAGGGCTACCTGGGTGCCCTGGGCCCGGAAAAGCAAGGCACTGGAAGGAATGCGCAGCGCCGAATGCTTGGAAGAAAGATGAAAGGTCACTTCGCCAAATTCACCGGGCACGAGTTCGAGCTTTGGATTGGGCACGTGGATTTCTGTGAGCAGAGTCCGGGAAACGGGGTCGATCGCTCCGGCGGTCCGAACAACACGGCCGCTATATTTCTTCCCCTTGGTGCCGGGAGTTTCCAGCTCGACGGGAACGCCGAGGGCGACGTCCTTGCTGTCAACTTCGGGAACGCTGGCATAGACGCGCAGAGTGGAGATATCCGCCAGGCGGAAAAGAAGGGTGTTTGTGCCGGAGGCGATCAAGCTGCCGGTGTCGATGTACCGGGCAGTGATGGTTCCGGCGAAAGGAGCGGTGACCTTCTCGAACGATTGCAATTCCTTGAGTTGATTCACATTCGCCAAAGCAGCCTTGACGCTTGCTTCGTCGGCATGAAGCGTACCGACAGCCTGGTCTGTCTCCTGTTTTGATACGCCATCTTGTTTCAGAAGTTCTTGATACCGCGCGGCTGTGGTGCGCGCCAAATCCAGGTTCGCCTGGGCTTGCGCCTGTGATGCCTCTGCCTGTCGGAGTTGCTGATCCAATTCCGGGGTCTCGACTTCCGCGAGGAGTTGTCCGCGCTGTACGCGTGCGCCGATATCCGCATACCAGCGCTTGATATAACCATTTGTGCGTGAATAGATGGGAGTTTCCGTGAAGGCCTGGATGTTTGCGGGAAAGCGGACGCCGAGTTGAGAGGCACTGGACTCGGGATGCGTGACGCTCACGGGTGTGCGAGCATGATCGCGTGCGTCAGCAGCAAGCTCGGAGCGTACGGTCCGCTGATGAGCAAGCCCGAAAACCAAGACAACGGCGAAGAAGGCTGCTGCCACTGTCGCGACGGTAGCCACACTTTTGCCGGCCGCCGGCCAATGCTGTGGCGCGCGAGGATTTGTGGGACTGTCCGCCAGCTTCTCAGGCTGCTTTCTCTCATCTGCAATGACAGGTGCCATCTTTTAGCTTCTTTCCTTTGTTACTGGCGACTGCTAGGATCCATTGCATCCATTCCTGACTAGACGCCCGAAGCCGGCTCTGCTTCCTGAGTGGCCAACGGATGATAGCCTTTGCGGTGCAGGAAGCTGAACACCACCGGGACGAAGAACAGAGTGGCCACCGTGGCAATCAAAAGGCCGCCGATCACTGCGCGCCCAAGAGGAGCGTTCTGTTCCGCACCCTCGCCGATGCCCAGTGCCATGGGCACCATGCCGATGATCATGGCCAACGCGGTCATGATCACCGGGCGCAAGCGGACTACCCCCGCCCGCAAGGCCGCGTCGAGAGAACTCCTTCCCTCTCGCAGTTCTCCGCTCGCGAAAGTGACCAGCAAGATGCTGTTGGAAGTGGCGACACCGATGCACATGATCGCACCCATCAACGACGGCACGTTGATAGTTGTGCGCGTCATGAACAGTATCCAGACGATTCCGGCCAGCGCTCCCGGAAGCGCTGTGATGATGATGAAGGGGTCCATCCACGATTGGAAATTCACGACCATGAGCAAGTAGACGAGAATAATGGCGAAGAGAATTCCAAATCCCAGGCCGGTAAATGACGAATGCATGGTTTCCACTTGGCCGCGCTCGGCCATGTAACTGCCACGAGGCAATTTCCCGCGGAACTCTTCCATGACCCTGTTTACATCCGTGGCCACGCCGCCGAGGTCCCGCCCCTGGCTGGCCGCGTAGATGTCGATCACACGCTGAACGTCGTAATGGCTGACGACCGCGGGAGCCTGGCTGCGGCGGATGCTCGCGAGATTCCCGAGAATCTGGCGTTGCTGAACGAGCCCGCCAGTGATGGGAATGTTTTGCAAATCAACCAAGCTGTTCATGCGAAATTGAGGAGTCTGAGTGACCACCGAATAGCTCACCCCTTGTGGGCTCAACCAGAAGCTCGGAGCCGTCTGGAAGCTGGTGGTCAGGGCGACCAGCGCATTGCTGGCGACATTCGCCTGCGTGAAGCCCATTTGCTGCGCCTTAGTCCGGTCCACATCCACGCGAACAAGAGGCTCGTTCAGGGCCTGCTGGATGTGCACGTCCGCCGCCCCGGGAATCTGCTGGATGCGCGAAACCATTTCATTGGCAATCTTGTAATTCCCTGCCATGTCCATGCCGATAAGCTGAATGTCGATGGGCGAAGGCAGGCCGAAGTTCAGGATCTGCCCGACGATGTCGGCGGGCTGGAAGAAGAACTGTGTGCCGGGAAACTCTTTGGGCAATCTCCGGCGCAGATCGCGAATGTACTCCGGAGACGGCCGGTGCTGCGAATTGAGTGACACGAGGATCTCGGCATCGGAAGTCCCGATGACGCCGCTGTTGCTGTATGTCAGGTTGATGCCGCTGTAGGGCATTCCGATGTTGTCCAGGATGGTGTTCACTTCGCGGGGAGGGATTTCCTCCCGAATGGTCGCTTCCACCCGTTGGCAGAGGGCGGCAGTCTCCTCGATCCGCAAACCGGTGGGCGCGCGGAAGTGCAAACGGATCTGGCCAGCGTCCACATACGGGAAGAGATCCGATCCCAGAAGGGGGATCAGAGCGAGGCTGGCCAGGCAAAATCCAAGGAACACGGTGCCAAAGAGTAAGCGGTTGTGGAGGCTCCACTCCAGCATCAGCGCGTAGTGTTCGCGGAGACTGTTGAAACCGTTCTCGAATCGCTGATGGAAACGCCGGAAAGCGCCAGGGCGCCGCAGTTGGTCCGTGCTTCGCTTCGCCTCAGAGCGGCGCTCCGCCCGGTAAAAGTAGAACATCATGGTGGGCACAAGCGTGCGAGAGAGCAGATAAGAGGCGAGCATGGCAAAGGCCACGGCTTCTGCGAGGGGCCGAAAGAGGAAACCGGGGATCCCGCGCAAGAAAATGATGGGAACAAAAACGATGCAGATGGCCAAGGTGGCAACAAGGGCAGGAGTAGCGATCTGGCTAGCGCTGTTCAAAATAGTTTCGCGCAAGGATTTGCCTTCGGGCAGGAGGCGATTGGTGTTTTCTACTTCAACGGTGGCGTCGTCGACCAGGATTCCGACAGCCAAGGCCAGGCCGCCCAGGGTCATCATGTTGATGGTCTCGCCCAGCGAGGTGAAAGTGAGCAAGGAGGTGAGGATGGCGAGGGGGATAGAAATCGAGACCACCAGAGTCATGCGCCAACTGCCCAGGAAGACCAGGATCATGGCTGCGGTCAGAAAAGCGGCGATAGTCCCTTCACGAAGCACGCCCGTGATGGCGTCGCGCACGAACAAGGACTGATCGGCTGTGGGGTTGACCTTCAGCTCCGGCGGAAGCCCCGCCATGATGCGCGGCAGTTCCGCGCGCACCCGGGAAACGATATCCAGGGTAGATGCCTTGCCGGTCTTGAAAACGCTTAATACCGCGGAACGCCGGCCGTCCACGTGAACGATATTGGTTTGGAACTGGAAACCGTCATGCACGTGGGCTACATCGCGGATGTACACCATGCTTCCGTTCACGACTTTTATAGGGAGATCGTTGAGTTCGGCGACGCGGGCCGGACTGCTGTTGAGTGCGACGTCATACTCCTTCGGCCCCAGCTTGATAGTTCCTTGGGGCAGAATCAGGTTCTGCGCGCTCACCGCATTGACCACATCAGCCCCGGAAACTCCGCGTGACATCAAGGCTTGCGGATCCAGATCCACACTGACCTGTCGCTGCTTGCCGCCATAGGGGTAGGGAATGGCCGCGCCCTCGATGTCGGCCAATTGGATGCGTAGGAAATTGGCGCCCAGGTCAAAGACCTGGCCCTCGGAGAGAGTCGGGCTGCTTAAGCTCAACTGAAGAATAGGCACACTCGATGCGGTGTAAGCGATGACCAGAGGAGGAGTGGTGCCGGGTGGCATCGAACGGACAACCGGCTGCGCGATGGCCGTGGCCTGCGCCACCGCGCTGTTGATGTCGGCATTCTGCTGAAAGAAGATCTTCACAACGCCGATGCCGTAATAGGACTGGGACTCAATGTGCTCGACATCGTTCACGGTCGTGGTTACGGCCCGCTCGTAGGAGGTAACCATGCGCCGTTCCATCTCTTCCGGCGCCAGGCCTGTGTAGCCCCATATCACGCTCACAACGGGAATATTGATGTCCGGGAAGATGTCGGTGGGAGTGCGTACGGTGGCAACCACGCTGAGGATCAATATAAGTATGGACGTCACTACGAACGTATAGGGACGGTTCAGCGCGAGTCTTACAAGCCACATCATGGTGAGTTCTTCTCGCGGCAGGGACTTGGCATTCCGTTAGCCGCCCTAAGATGAATTGTCTCACTGCTGTGGCGAGGTACTGTGACCGGTGTCACACGGGGTTGTGATGAGCCTCTCGGGTAGAGAGATGAATCTGCAGCGCTTCCACCATTCCGGGGCTGGTGGGCTGGGTGGCCTGGGACAGGCGATCCAAATCAACGTGCAGTTTGGTTTCCACGCCGGCCTTGAGTACCCTTATTCTCTTGACTCAGGCACTGGTTCCGCCGTTTGGCAGGCTGTGCAACACCTGGATCGAAGGGAGATGAATGAGCAACGTCAAACCGGCACCTTCGTCTACCACTCCGAACCCTCTCAAGCCGGATAGCGGCTTTGCACTCGGGCTCGGGCTCACCAACGAGTGCAATCTCGCCTGTTCCTTCTGCTACCGCGATCCCTCTCGCGCCGACCGTCTCTCGTTAGAACAGGTCAAGTCGGTGATCGAATGCCTTTCGGTTCGCTCCGTGAATCTGGGCACTGGCGAGAACGGAATGCATCCTGACTACAAGACCATATTGGCTTACCTGCGAACTCAACCCGTGAAGCTCACTATCACTTCCAACGGTCACAGTGTCGCCGTTCTGGAAGACCATGACTTGCGTGCCTTCCATGACATCGAGTTTTCTCTCGATTACCCGACCCAAGCGGAACAGGATGCCCAACGCGGCCTAGGTAACTGGGAACTGATTCATCAACAGGCCGAACGTTGTGTGCGTCTGGGTGTGCCGGTGACGATTATCGCGGTTATGATGAAGTCAAACCACTTGCGGCTGGCGGATGTCGCACGAGTGGCGAAACGGTTTGGCGCTCCCTTGCGTGTGAACGTCTATCAGGCAGTGCGGTCCGATCTCTACGCACTCACGTACGAAGAATACTGGCAAGGGTTCCATGGGCTTTTCGAGAGCACCGATGTCATCGCCATCGGCGAGCCCCTGGTGCGGGCGATGGCGGGCCTTCCACCGCTCGAAGGAGGGTGCGGCGTCAACACGGTGCGAGTTACGCCCCGCGCCACAACCCAGCCTTGCGTTTATTGGCCCGGCCCCGGAGAGCCGCTGTCAGAGTTGATTTTGTCAGGGGCCGAGATTCTGAACTCTGCGTCTTTTGAGCAGGCCCGTATACTTCCAGAAGCGTGCCGGTCTTGCCAGTTTCGAGAACCATGTCATGGAGGATGCGCCGGACGACGGCGCCTGCAAGGAGCCCTAGCGCACCCGGATTCTTATTGTCCGGTCATTCGGGCGGAGCGGCCGCGTCTCGAGATCCGCATGGCCGCGAATCGCGATCTGCCCAAACTCGGCAGTTCCTGCACCACCGTCGTGATTGCGCGCGACCCTGATTCGTGAAGATTTTCGTCAATCGGACTCAATCAACCGCCTGCTTCCTACTGCGCGTCGATCCACTTGTCTGAGCCCGCTAGCTTGACGGCTACATTCGTAAAGAAAATTCGCGCCGGCTTGCCGTCCGCCGTTCCGCGATGGTCCGTCGAGAAGAGCAGAGGGCCAGCCTTCTTGTAGCCCGCCCAGGTGGTTGTGACGTTGCTCGGTGGTTTAGGTCCGCCGCGATGATAGATGAATTGCACGACTCGCCCATCCGACCCGACGTAAAGATCCCAAGTGTCTCCCGGCGTGTAGCCACCAACCTCCGCAGGATATTTCACCGAGACGAGCTTCGCCGTACCCTTTGCGATCGGCAATTTTTGGTTGTCCTTCTCCACTACGTTCGCGCTAGTGTCCCAGTAAACATGGAAAGGGAAGATCACCCAATAGTTGTCGTTGACGAAGGCCGGCTCAATGTCATCCTTCACGTTGGCAGGCGCGCTGTTGAGCTGAGAACGGAGATAGGTAGCCTTGACCGGCTTGCCGTCCTTGTCTTTTCCTTCGTAGGAGACTTTTCCGGTCTTGGGCTCCCACTCCCAGGAACGGGTGAGACTCACTTTCAAAGCTGGGAGCTGCAGGTTGAACGTATAGCGGACCGCTTCAACTTGCCCATACGAATCAAGGCCATAGGTCTTGGCAAGCTGTTCGACAACAGGCGGGCGCGTTTGCGCCCAGGAAGGTGCCGCAAAGACTAGAAACCCGAAAAATGCCCAAAGGATCGTTGTGGAACGACGCAACTTGGTCATGGAAGGTCCTCCTCATTGAAATCGAACGGATGTCGTGTTAGATGACACTAAACGCGCCTGGATATACAAATCTCGAGTGATGCGGTTGGCTTCACTCTACTCCGTCTGCTGAGTATGCTACTGCCATGGATCCGTACTCCAGCAGCACAATCCAGCCAGGAAGCACCCACGGACGTCCAAGGATGCATTGGTGCCAAACATAATAAGTAGGGATAATACTGATTGTCCAGATGATGATCGGCAGCGTTGAGGTCGACCTTATGAGAGGCAGCAGCCACAGCAGGTACCAACAAGATGGCGCCGAGTCCGTACAGCCTGTGCGAGGGTGCGAGTTGCACAGGTCCCATTCAATGGCGAAGTTGCGCGACTGCTTGCTGCCATTCGGCGAACCAGCCTGCAGTCCTTGGGGCCTTCGCGGGAGCGAGCCGCAATTCCCGAGCCAGCAGAATCAAGTCGGATGCGACGTCGATGTCATAGAAGGGTTCCGTGATGCCGGTTGAGAGTTCAAGGACCTTCGTGCGCGTCAGCAATCTGTCGAGCGCACTCCTTGTTCCCATACGGTCGCTTTCGAAGAGCGTCGGGTGAGCGGCCTTGGCCCCAACCAGATAGTAGCCTCCATCGTGGGTTGGCCCGACAACCACGTCATGCGTGGCGAGTATTTCGAACGCGCTGTCCAGAACCGACGGCGCGAGGTGTGGGCTGTCGCTATTGAATGCGATGACGTGCTGCCGGCCGGCGGCAGTGAAATGTCGAAAGACAGAGGTGAGCCCTGCTGCGAGACCTTCGCCTTTTTGCGCTAGGACCTGTACTGTATTGCCTACCAGGTGCGCCAATTCGTCCTGATCCGGCTCAGGGCACATCACCGCGACCTCCACGCTCGTCAATGACGTTGCCAACGCGAGGGTGTCCTCTAAAAGGCAGCGATAAAGCGCTGTCACTGCGGAAGAAGGAAGGCTCTCAGCGAGACGGGTCTTGACCATGCCGGGCTTTGGGGCTTTCGCCATAATGACCAACGTGCGGTTTGTAAGAGAGGAAGACACAATAGTCTGGCTCGAGGTTTCCTTGAGAGATCGGTCAATCGGGACCTACGCCGTTCGCGGCGCTTCCGCCTTTCGGCGTCGAAAGGAATAGCGCACGATCCGGCTCAGGATGAACCACGCTGCTCCTACCGTGCCCTTCACCGTACCGCTAATTTTGGACTTTCCAATGCGCGGGTAGTAACTCACAGAGACTTCCACGATGCGAAATCCGGCGATGGCCCCTTTCACGATCATTTCCACCGCCCAGCCGTAAGTAGCCTCTTCAAGGGCGAGGGCGCGCAGCACATCTGCGCGGCCGGCGCGAAACGGGCCGAGGTCACTGACCTTCACGCCGTACAAAAGCTTGATCAGGCTGGCCGCAAGGTGATTGCCAAATGATTGGTGCCACGCTAGCGCACCGGGGTTGCTTTTGCCGCCGAAGCGCGAACCTAGCGTAATGTCTGCGTGCCCCTTGATGATCGGAGCCAAGATAATCGGCAACTCCGAAGGGCGGTCGCTGTAGTCCCCGTCCAGGAAAACGACCACATCAGGATTTTGTGTATTCGCAAGCCCTGTCAAACAAGCGCGCCCGTATCCTCGGCGAGGTTCCTGGATGACTTGTGCCCCCATCTTTCGGGCAATATCGGGTGTTCCGTCAGTCGAATTGCTGTCGACAACGATGACCTCGGTCACCAGATCGGAAGGCAGATCGGCAAGCACACGGCCAATGGCCAGCGCTTCGTTATGGGTAGGAATGATCACCGACACTCGCACGCAGGTTCCCTAATCACCACCACGGCGAAGCGGGGTTCCGTCGCGCCAGCAACGCGTCGATGCCCCAGGCTCGCCCTGCGCGTCCCACAGCGAGCCCGAGCGATGCCACCACTGGAACCAGGAGTTCCCAAATCCACGACGTGCCCAATTCCGAGACCCAAAGGCTCGCAAGGAACAGGAATGCGACAAAGGCCACAGGGCGCGTGAGCAGGCCGATGACCAGCAGGATCCCCAGCGAAATCTCCGCCACTGCTTGCAGGGGAGCTGCCATCGCCGCATGGCTGGCCATTATTCCCATAACCCACTTCCATGCCGCCGGTGAGTGGCTGTTCTTGATGTAGTAATTGATCACCCCTGCGTAACCCGCCGGAGTATAGCCGCCCTTCCCCAGATTCTCAAAGAAGACCCACACGAGCATCGCGCCAATGGTCACGCGAACCAGTGCCAAGCCATTTGCCGCCCGGGATTGGCTGGCGAAGCTGGCTGTCGCATTTTGTGCTTGAGTTGTGTTTGTCGCCATTCTGAACCTCTGCGCAATAGATTCCACCCGCGACTAAGGGCGCAATCTTAAACTATCGGACCCGTCAGTGCCAGATGGATGCGCACGGGGTAACCAAGTTACAGTCAGGCTCAGCCGCCCTGCTGATTCGAGAGCACATCATCCAGGCAGGGCGCGGTGGAGGGCTCCCAGTAGATCTAAACTAGCCGGTCGGCTGGATCTCAGATCCGTGGAAGCTGGGAAAAATCGGCCAGCGTCAAGAATGTCGAATCAATCCTCTCCACCAGTTTGCCATTCTCTTCGGACTTGGCTTTCACGGTTTTCCATTCCGAATCGTCCTGGAAGGCTTTCCAGTTCGCGGCCGCCGCCTCGCGGCTCGGATGCTCCAGAATGTAAAAGAACGTGGTGCTTTTCACCGGTTCGTCCAGCGCTGTCCAGTAGGCAACACTCTTCATTCCATGTTTCGCAAACAGCTTATCCGTATAGTCTCGGAAGCGGGCCACGAGGCTGTCCAGCTTCCCAGGGACCACGTGATAAATACGCAATTCATAGGCCTTCGCTGATCCTGCCATCGCGTCACCTTGGAGCTTCTCCCCCGCATTCGGACTCCCGACTGGGGCCTGCAGCAACGCCCACTCCATTGCCCCCGCTATGCCAACCGGCAGGAACACCGACAGGGGCGCAGTCCGCAACCATGTTCGCCTCTTCATGCGGCGCATTCTATCAAACCTCCCGTACTGAGACATCAATAAACAAGGTGGCTCACAGTACCCCAATCAGGAGATTTCCGATTACACTGAACTTATGCCACAAGTATCCTCGACACCTGCCGGCTTACATAGTGCCACACCATAGCTGATTTTGAGCAAGCTGGCGGTATCGTGGCTGCGCCTGGGCATCGGCATTGAACGGATCCAACCCGGTGCTCCGCAGCAAAATGGTCGTCATGAGCGCATGCATCTGACTTGAATAAAGAGGCCACCAAGCCGGCGGCCGGCAATTTTCTTCAGCAGCAGGCGCGCTTCGACAAATTTATCGAGGTCTTCAACAACGAACGCCCGCACGAAGCGCTGGACATGAAGTGCCCCGCGGATGTCTACCAACCTTCCCCGCGCCCCTACACGGCTTGCCGGACACAGACTTCTGTCTGGGCAAGAAGAAAATCAGTTTCAGCCAGGTCTTTGCTGCGAAGCGGTCGGCATCAAGAAGTCCACGACGATATCTGGCTGGTGAACTTTATGGATCATGATCTAGGATACTTCGATCTGGCGACTCGGGTGCTCGAACCGCTCGAAAATCCGTTCGGCCCAAAAGTGTTACCTATGTCTTAGGTACGTTGCGTCACCCATGTGTCCGGGCCGGACCAAAAAATTATGGCGCGCCCAAGGGGACGATTTCAGAACTTTTCTCGGCGATTTCGTGTCAACCTTGCCACAGATCGAATTCCCTGCCAGATTAAGCCAGTAGCCGGTTTTGGGGCAACGAGGGGACTCTCATTGCGATTCGCCCGCTAACTTCAGAAAAACACCGCAGGAGAAACGTGAAAGCGGTAGCTGAGCTTTTCCATCTGCTGCCGGTTGAGTTGTCTTTTCTCTTGCAGGATTAGGGACACAATACTCTCGCCGCCCAAGTCGTCTGCCAAGTCTTTCTGCCTGAGGCCGTTGGCCGCCATTAATTCTCGCAACACCTCGACGCCCGAGGCCTTTTCGACCACGAAATGCTTCGCTTCGTAGTCGGCGATCACCACCACAAGTAGTTTGGCAGTCTCTGTTTCTTCTGTACTGCGATGCGCTTTGCGTTGCAGATCGAGAAGGCGGGAAATGTAGGCTTGGTGCTGCTCGGGCGAAGAAATGGTCTTCGGAGCCTCTTCTTTGACAAGATATTTAGCTGGCAGCCGTTCAGCAGTTGCAGGCACTTTTCCACCCTCCTTTGTCGTACTCCTTGTGGGTCAACACAGCCAATACCGTAACCGTTCCCATTTTGTAGTCTATGTAGGATATCAACCTGGCTTCGTTGTTCTTGATATCGAACACTACGCAGTCTCCAACCTGGTCCGCATCTTTGCGCGTCCGCCTGACTGCGGGCAAGTTGCTCCAGGGCGGCTCCACTCCTTCCACGATCCTGACCCAAGAACCAAGAGAGCCTTTCCAGTTCGAATGCTTCTTTTGCGCAGCTTCAATCAGATGCTTGCCGATAATCTGCACCTCGGAATCTTAGCAAATTGCTAAGTCGCGTGTCAAGAAGATCTCTGGGAACAATAGGCGGCGGACTGGCGGCCAGATTCAGTGGGACTACGCGAGTGCCGAAACCGGTGGAAAATCCCTTCGGCCCAAAAGTGTTACCTATGTCTTAGGTACGTTGTGTAACCCATGTGTCCGGGCTGGACCCTCAAAAAAGTGGCGCGCCCAGGGAGATTCGAACTCCCGACCTCTTGCTCCGGAGGCAAGCGCTCTATCCAGCTGAGCTACGGGCGCGCAGAAGGAACTGCGAGCAACTTATTTTAGCATTTTAGCCTGCCTCTGGCACTTCCGCCAGTGGGCTTTCGTGGGCTTTCCCAAGTCTGTATGAGAGCTTGAGAACGGGGCTCTCAGAGGCGCTTTGCTCCCTGGGCTGAAGCCCAGGGACAGCGGGATTGTTTTTTGCGACAGTTTCGGCACCACTAAAACAGCGTGCGGAAAAACAGAAGAAGGCATTCTTCTGGGGCTAAAGCCCGT
Organism: Candidatus Acidiferrum sp.; assembly: GCA_049686315.1. Classification (GTDB taxonomy): domain Bacteria; phylum Acidobacteriota; class Terriglobia; order Acidiferrales; family UBA7541; genus Acidiferrum. The sequence goes on from JBAVHY010000024.1 coordinate 23,016, forward strand.
TAGCCCTAGAGGCTTTAGGCAGAGGCTTCAGCCCTGCCTCCTAAAGAAAAGGACTTTTC
>JBAVHY010000025.1:0-5597 GCA_049686315.1 Candidatus Acidiferrum sp.
GTTGTGGATTCGTTTAACCGGCGAGTGCAGGTGTATCACTATTATGGTGGGGGCGCGACGGCCGGGAGGGCCCAGTGAACCGCGCGCGGTGGATCTTTGGGCTGGCACTGCTTTTGCGTTGTCCTCAGATGTTGGGCCAAGCACCACCCCCGATTCAGACTGACGCGCTCGGGATGCACAATATGTCGGTGGGGAGCGGCTCGTCAGTGACCGTGCAAGGGAGCTTGGGCTGCACTTTCTGTCACGCACCTCACAGCGGACTGGGAGGCAACACGCCACTCTGGAACCAGACCCTGTCCAGTCAGACGTATACGCCCTATACCAGCACGACCTATAAGCAGCAGGGCAACACGCAGCCTCTGCTCGGGAAATCCAGCAGCCTTTGCTTGAGCTGCCATGATGGCACCGTAGCGATTGGACAGACGGCGGTGTTCGGGAAGATTCCCGTCACGGGGTCTATGAACAACTCGGATGTGCTGGGCACGAATCTGAGCGGGTCGCACCCGTTCAGCTTGGTGGTGCCGATCAAGGATTCGGCCGATCTGGTGGCATCCCTGGCGGCGCAGGGAGTGACCGCGGATCCCGCGGGAGCGGTGAAATTGGTGAATGGAAACGTGGAGTGCACCAGCTGCCACAATCCGCATGTCCAGGCAATCGATCAAATCGCGCAGAACTTCCTGGTGCGCGACAGCTCGAACGCACAGATGTGCCTGGCCTGTCACGATCCCAATCGTGTGATCAACGGACAAGTCAATCTGTTGAGCGGCTGGACAGGGAGCATCCATGCCGTGGCGACGAACCAAGTGGCGAGCAGCGCGCACGTGGGCTCTTACCTGACAGTGGCAACGAATGCATGTACCTCCTGCCACATGGAACACAGCCCCGGGGGAGCAGCAGCGCGACTTCTGCGCGCGGCGACCCCGCCAGCTCCAGGTGTGGACGCAAGCACACAAGACTGCATCACATGCCACAACGGCGGGACAAACATATCGCCCGCGGCCCCAGATGTTTATGCGGAGTTCGCCAAGATTTCTCACTTGCTGCCGGCAGGGACGAACGGGCACGACGCCGCCGAGCCTGCCGTTTTGAACAACAATCGCCACGCCACCTGCGTGGACTGCCACAGCGCGCACGCGTCGAATCCGTTGACACTGTTTACCGACCCGCCGGCCATCCGTCCGCCGCAGACAGGCGTAACTGGCGTGAGCGCCCTCGACGGGGTGAGTGTGCTTACGCCCGCAGTCAATCAGTACGAAAACTGCTTGAGATGCCATGGAAGCAGCGTGGGGAAGCAAGTGCTGCTCAAGTACGGATATTTGCCGACGCGACTCGTGTTTACAGGAGATGCGTTGAACCTGGTGGCGCAATTCAGCCCCAACGCGACTTCCAACCACCCGGTGGTGCATGATCGAACCAGCAAGCTGCTGCAACTAAGCCTGCGGGTAAACATGCTAAACCTGAACGGGACGCCTTCCGCCAGGCTGGTGGGGGCACGAATCTTTTGCACCGATTGCCACAACAGCGACGACAACCGCGAATTTGGCGGCACGGGGGCAACCGGACCGCATGGCTCTACCTATTCGCACATTCTCGAACGCAATTACCAGTTTAGCCAGGCGACCGTGCCCGGCGGAATGGTGACCAACACGTATCCAACGCCGGACCTGAGCCCGCAGGGTCCGTATGCGCTCTGCGCGAAGTGCCATGACCTGAATAACATTCTGTCGAATGCCACTTGGTCACAGCATAGCCGGCACGTCTCGACGGACGGATTCTCCTGCTCGGTATGCCACACCGCGCATGGAATAGGCGCTACCAACCCGGGTATTTCGGGTGAGCGGCTCATCAATTTTGATATCGCTGTGGTAGGCCAGAATAATGGAGTGATTTCGTATAACCGGACCACGAATACCTGTACGCTGGTCTGCCACAACCATGCGCATAACTGAGATGGTTGCGTGACTGCGAATAGAATCGCGCTGCCGCGGGTCTTGCAAGGGTGGAAGGACTGAGGCGCCAGTTGGCCGGCCTCATCTGACAAGCTCTGAGTATTTTGAGAAGCCCATATGCAACACGGAGATTCCACCAACATGAGTGAACGGGGAGAGGAAGCGCTACAATCGTTGGCGGTGGGGGGAGCACCCGGCTTCGTGTGGCAGCGTAGGTTGTGGTGGCTGTTGCCGCTGGCGGTGTTAATGGGTTTGGTCGGGATCATTTATGTGTTGGGACATATGTCATCCGCAGACCCAGAGATGTATCCAACCACACTCAAAAACAATACTTCCTATTCTCGCGTGTGCTGAGGTATGGCGGCCACGAAAAAAGAACTGATTCTGGCAGCTCTCGTGTTGCTGGCGGTTCCCGTCCTCGTAGAATTCGCTTTTCGTATAGCGCACGTCCAATTTGAGCCCCAACTCTACACCGCTAGCCGAGACCGAGGGTGGACCCTTCGTCCCGGCGCGGGGGGTGTGGTCGCGGTCGAAAACAGGCAGTACGTACACATCAACACCCATGGATTTCGGGACCGAGAGCGCACTTACGACAAACCGGCCAACACGGTGCGGATCGCGGTCCTGGGAAACTCCTGGACAGAAGCGGTGCAAGTGCCGCTCGACAAAATCTACTCTTCCGTGTTGGAACAGAAGCTGACGCAAAGCTCTTGTTTTGCGGGAAAGCAAGCGGAGGTCTTGAATTTCGGCGTCGCAGGTTACTCGACGGGACAAGAGCTGCTCACAATTCAGCAGGAGGTCTGGAAGTATCATCCGGATGTCGTTATCGTTGCGTTTTACCCCGCCCGCGACATTGTCAACAACATGCGAGAATTGAACAACGCCGTCAATCCTGAGCAGTCGCCCTACTTTGTCTATCGTGACGGCAAGCTCGTCCTCGATGACTTATTTCGCTCTCTTCCGGCACTCCAGGGGCAACAAATCCTTCTGCAAAATATCCGCTACCGCGCAAGCCAGAGCGTTCGCGTTCTCCAGGCAATCAACGCCTTGCAGAGGTTTGGCAAGATTCGCGCCGCGATGGCCTCGGTCAAAGAGAAGGCTGAGAAGTCCGGCGTGGACAATCTCGAATACACAATTTATGCCCCGCCTTCAGAACCAATCATGCAAACCGCCTGGCGCGTTACGGAAGGACTGCTCGTAGCGATGCGAGACGAGGTCATTGCGCACGGCGCAGAGTTCCGCATTGTGGCGCTAGCAACTCGCCCTCAGGTGATTCCCGATCATGAAAGGCGCCTGGCGCTCATGCGCAAGCTGGATGTTCCGGATTTTTCTTACGCGGACAATCGCATCCGTGAACTTGGTGCGCGGGAAGGCATTCCGGTTACAACCCTGGCTCCGGCCCTTTCCCAATATGCCGAAGCGAACCATGCTTATCTCAACGGCTTCAACAGCGCGAATCTCGGCATCGGTCATTGGAACGAAACCGGGCACCGCTTGGCGGCGGAAGTCATTGCGGCGGACTTGTGCGGAGCAACAGAAAAAAGCGCCCCGCAAGCGGCGGCCACTGCCCGCTAGCGCACTTTTGTTTTTTCGCGGAGGGAAGAAGATACGGGTGACCACGCACGCCGATTTCTGCCAGCAACTACGTATGCAACTGCTAGCGAATCCGGACAAGATTCTGCTTCGCGTCGTTGTGCCCCCGAATTTTGATTGCCCGGTCGAGTTCACTGGCAGAACCCTCCTCGAACGAGCTGAGGAGTTGGCTTCCTCTTGCGCGGTGCCAAAGGACCACGGCGTGGTCCTGCTCTTGCTGCCACATTCTCCGGAGTTATTTCTGCTGCACCTGGGCCTGGTCCTGAGGGGCTACATTCCCGCGATCCTGGCTTGGCCGACGAGCCGCATCGATCCCGAGAAATACCAACGAAACCTGGTCCACCAGCTTTCTCACTTGCCAGCAGCGCAACTGATTACTTTGCCGCAACTGGCGGAGAATCTGGAAGGAAGCCTGCCCTATCCTGCAACGGGTTTGCCGCTCGAAAATGGCGCAAGCTTCGAGAAACTGTTTCCAGCGGGCGCGGTGGGCGAACATTTTAACCAGCGTGAAGTCCCCCCACGGGACTCACGGCCCAGTCCCGAAACGTTGTTTCTCCAGTTTTCGGGAGGCACCACGGGAGCGCAAAAGGCGATCGTGGTTACGGCGACGATGTTATCCGAACAGCTGAAGCAGTTGGGAGATGCGTTGCGGTTCACGCGCGACGACGTAGTTGCATCGTGGCTGCCGCTCTATCACGACATGGGGCTCATCGCCTGCTTCTGGATGCCGATCTGGCACGGCGCTTCATCCCTGCAAATCGGCGCCAACGATTGGGTGATGAACCCGGAACTCTTGCTCCGATGCATTTCTCGCTATTGTGCCACGTTCTGCTGGCTGCCGAATTTTTCTTTTTCGTATTTGGGCCAGCGCCGCGAAAACATGCAGCAAGTCCATTCCTTGGAGAACATCCGCGCCTGGATCAACTGCTCGGAGCCGGTGCGCTTCAAATCCATTATGGAATTTGCCAATGCCTTTGGAGATTTTGGGGTGCGGAAGGAAAGCTTGCAGGCATCCTACGCAATGGCCGAAACGGTTTTTGCTGTCACGCAATCACAATTGGAAAAGGAACTGTTCACAGTCCCCAGGAACCGCGTTAGCCGCGGAAGCCAGGCATATTCAGAGCTGGCCTTTGACTTGATTGATGACGTTTATGTAACTTCCGGCAAGCCAATCTTGAACACGGAGGTCAAGATTGTTGCCGCCGACGGCTCGATTTGCCCGGAAGCCGTCGCCGGTGAAATTCACGTGCGAACGCCGTCGTTGTTCTCTGGTTACTGGGGTTCCGACGGCTTCCAGACACATTCCCTTCGTGATGGCTGGCATGCCACCCGCGACTATGGATTCCTGGTAGACGACGAACTCTTCGTGATTGGACGCTTTAAGGATATTGTGATCGTGGGAGGAAACAATATCTTCCCCGAGGATGTCGAAGCCGTCGTAAACACTATCGGCGGCGTCTATCCCGGCCGCGTGGTGGCATTTGGTGTGGAAGACAGTGAATACGGGACGCAAAGCCTTGCGGTGGTTGCGGAGATGAAGGGCGACTATCACGAGGAGGCAGCGGTGCAGTTGGAAGCGGCCATTCGAAAGCTTGTGCTCACCACAATTGGCACCGCTCCGCGCCACGTGGCGGTTGTGCCATCGAGGTGGATCGTGAAGAGCACCGCAGGAAAGATTTCGCGACGGGAGACGCGGGAGCGCTTCCAGCGGGAACGACTCATGATTGCTTGAAGGAGATGATTGCATTGCTGCCCGATGGAGCCACAATTCGCTGTGCTGCGCGTGAAGCGGCCTCGGAAATCGCCCGGCGTCCGATTAAAGAAGGGCAGTGCCTGGTGACGTCCGGCTTGATCGACTCGCTGTCCGTGCTGAAGCTGATTTCCTTACTGGAGAAGAAACTTCACGTATCGATTCCGCCAGAAACTCTGCAGCCGGAGGATTTCGACGAGGTGGACCTCATAGTTCAAACCATTGAGAGGGTTGCAAAACCTGCGGTTTAAGCGGCCTTTTCTTGGACATTCTGCACATGCAATTTAACTCTCTGCCTTATTTAC
>JBAVHY010000026.1:0-4650 GCA_049686315.1 Candidatus Acidiferrum sp.
CCCGCCCCGAATAGGACGGATGCCTTCATCTGTCCCGTCTCTTTCCGCCCACGGGTTCAAACCGTTCGTCTGGTTCGAGTTAGCAGACATGCGATGATTGGAAACGATGAAACCCCAGGTTCAGGAATTTTAGCAGATTTGTCACACAGTCTTCGAAGTCGTGCCCGCTCACTAACCCTTGTCGGCTTTGTCGACCACTGGCTCGATGTTAGAGCCAAACCCAACACCCACAAAGAAAGGAATCTCATATTCCACGGGCTATGCAAAGATCGAGACCCATGTTTGATGTCAGCGTTGGCCATGACAATCTCTTCCACGGTGACAAGTCTAACCCCGTCGCACGAGAGGGCTCCGGTCGGTACGAGGCCGGGGCCGCCCTCATCCTTCAAGTTGTACGCTACCAGCCGACATTGCGCGCACCATGGTTCGGCTTTGCCTGGGATTCGAGTAGGTTCTGTGCCAGCTACCGCGCCGATACGAAACGTCGGAGTGGAAGTGTTAGACTGCACGCATTTGGTGAGTTTCTCAAGGCGACGATGATCACGATCTCCAAAGAGGACTATTTGAAGGCGATCGCGGAAGCGGAAGCTGAGGGGCAGACCGTGATACACGCAACTCTTGCCCATTGGCTCTCCGTGACCCGACCTGCGGTAACGTTCGCCCTGAAGCGCCTGAAAAAAGATGGGCTTGTCTCCATCAAGAAAGAAGGGCAGATCTGCCTGACCTCACAAGGACGGGAAATCGCAGAACGGACGATGGTTCGCCACCATCTGATCGAACGGATGTTGTCGGAAATGTTCGGAATGGCCTGGTACGAGATCCACGACGAGGCGGAACGACTGGAACACGCCGTGTCCCCTGCCTTCGAGAAGAAGTTGGTCGAGAGATTGGGGCACAAAGACACTTGTCCTCACGGAAACGCGTTAGCGCTGCGCAGCCCTGCGGACCGCCGCAAATGGGGCTTGCGCCTGCTCAGCGAAGCGGAGGCCGGTTCGAAGTGTGTGGTTGCGAGCGTCTACGAGCGCGACCGAAAGCTCTTGGAATTCCTCGAGAAAGAGGGACTCCGTCCGGGCGTTCACGTCGCGGTCGAAGCCCGAAACTACGACGGCACCGTTTCCTTATTGGTGGATAAGCACCAGATTCGTCTTGGCACATCGGCTGCGGAGAGAATCTGGGTTGCTAAACCATAATATCCCAAAATATATTTACTATAGTTAACATCCGATGGTGTATCCTGATTTCCAAGTGGGGACACGAGCGACAGCCTTTCTTCGTTCTGAGGATTTGGGGGATAGACCGTGGAATTGCGTTTCGAATGTACTCTGTGTCGCGTACTCTGCTTGATGTTTCTTGCCACAGCTGTGGTTTCGGTCATGCAGACAGCCGCATGGGCACAAGGGGAAACCACGAGCGCCATCGTTGGCCAAGTCCGGGATACAACCAACGCCGTCGTGCCGGGCGCCACAGTGACGATCACCAACCCTGAGACTGGGCTGAGGCGTAGCGCCAAGACCGATGAGGCAGGCCGGTTCAACTTCCCCCAGTTAAAACCGGGTTCTTACTCGGTCAAAGTGGAAGCGCAGGGCTTCGAGCCACGGCAAAATGACAATGTCGTTTCGGGCCTGGGCCAAAAGCAGACGGTGGATTTCACACTTAAGGTGGCCCGATCAAATGAGAGGGTTGAGGTAAACAGCGAGCCTCCACTCATCAACCCAGAAGATGCCAATACATCCACGACTCTAAGTGCGCCAGCACTGGAGAATCTGCCCAATCCAGGTGGTGATTTAACCTACCCTCTGCAGTTTGCCCCTGGAGCGCTCATCAACACGGCGGGCAGCGGCAACGACTTCGTCGGCGGTACCAACGGGTATGGGAATGTGGAATTTAATGGCTTGCCCGCACTCTCCAACGGTTACATCGTTGACGGGCTGGAAACGAACGATCCACTCACCAATCTCAACAGTGGACTCTCAACCAACCTTGTCCTTGGACTGAATTCCATTTCTGATGTGACGGTCAATACTCTTTCCTATTCCGTGGATCAAGGGCGGTATGGAGCGTCCCAGGTCAACTACGTCACCAAGTCTGGCTCGAATCAGTTTCACGGGAATCTCTATGAACTGTGGAATGGCGCGCTGCTGAATGCGGCGGACTACTTTACGAATGCGACGCCGGGGAATCACAAGCCCGGATCGACCGTGAATCATTTTGGAGGGAGTCTGGGCGGGCCGATTGTGCACGACAGGCTCTTCTTTTTCTTCGACAGCGAATGGGTTCGGATTGCGCTGCCCATCGTCACGCCGACGACGGTTCCCAGCACGGCGTTCCAACAATATGTCTTACAACAACTTCCTCTGGGTGGAATGGATTCCCTAACCGGTTCCAGCTATCCGGCCGCACCGCAACTCGTTCCGTTCTATCAAAAGATGTTTTTCCTCTACGGAAACGTGAGCGGGACGACGCTCGCCGTGCTCGGCTGTCCCTTCAATGCAGACGGCAGCCCGGCGGCGGGCAGTCCACCCAATGGAAATGGTTGCGCGAACCGGCAAAGCGTTTCGCACTCCAGCGATGACCATGAACAGGTACAGACCGCTCGGGTCGATTACAACGTCAGTGAGAAAAATACAACGTGGTTCCGCTTTCAGACCGACAACGGACTCCAGGCAGCTTATACCGATCCCATCAACCCCTTGTTCAACGCTCTTTCCCCGCAGCCTCTCTACTCCTTTGCGGCGGGATACACGCACGTCTTTTCGCAGAATCTGGTGAACTACTTCAATCCGGCGTTTTCCTGGTATGCGAGTTTGTTTGGGCCGAGCGACTTTCAGAAGACACTCTCGGCATTCCCAATTGTGTTGCAGGGCAGCGGCGCAAACGCACCGTTCACTACGATCGGAGGGCTCGACAACACCTGGGTACAAGGCAGGCGAGCCTCTCGCTTCTTCATCAATGACAATCTCGCTTGGAGCCGGGGCGCTCACGAACTGAGATTTGGCACGAACACCCGAATCTTTCGTTTGAATGACTATGATTTCGGACAAGGCACAGTTCCGACGGTGGCGTACACGACATTGCCGCAATTCATCTATGGTGTGGCATCCACCGCAAGCAAGACTTTTCCACTGACAGCGAACGAACCATTCCGCTTCCTCAACCTCGATCTCTATGCCCAGGACACCTGGAAAGTGACTCGGACGCTTACCTGGACATTTGGTGTGCGCGACACATTCAATTCCAATCCACTGAATCCGCATGAACAAATCGCCCGTCTTGGCGGCTCTTTCAACTCCATCTCTCACAATGTTGATCAGCCCCTAAACGCGGCCATTCAAACTCACCTCAGCAATCTGTTCTCCTCCTCGCCAATCGCAATCGTGCAACCGAGAACCGCGATTGCGTGGCAGTTCGAGCCGAAAACGGTTCTTCGAACTGGCTTCGGGATTTTTAGCGATATTTTGCCGGGCAGCGTCGCCGACCTGATCGGCACCAATCCACCGTACGTCCAGACGTTTCAGGGCGGGCTCTTTGGCAGCGTGGGCAAAGCCGGATCTGCGGGCTGCGACCCAGTGGTCGGCTGCACAGCAATCGCGCCCGGAGTGCCTAACAGCGCGGTTGACACAACCAGCGCTGCAAATCAGAGATTTAGTCTGGGGTTCCCGCAGGGCCAGCTTTCGTGTGCATCTCCGGAGGCAAATGCGTCAACTTGTCTTCCACCGGTCGCGATGACCGCAGTGCCCGATGGCAAGCTACACGCGCCCTACTTCATGGAGTGGAGCCTCGGGATAGAACATCAGTTTGGAAACACGGGGAGTTTGCAAGTGCAGTATGTCGGCACGCGCGCCGTGAACCAGCCCTATCTAACGCAGGTGAACGGTTACCAAACGGTTTGCCAAGACTGCTTCGCGCCCTTCCCCTACAGGTCGCCGAGCGGCGCGCGATTTGCCGTCACCGATGCACGATTTGCCGCAGTCACCCAGTTCTCCACTGGCGAGAACAGTCACTACAATGGTCTTCAACTGACCGCGATGAAGCGCCTGGGCCACGGTCTGCAAGGACAGGCCAACTACACCTGGAGCCGTTGCATGGATACAGTTTCGAACGGAGGATTCCTTCAGTTCTCTGCAGGAGGGATTCTTTCCCCTCTGCCGGGAGAGCTATCCCGCGACTATGGTCCTTGCGACTATGACATCCGGCACAATCTCAACGCGCAGTATGTGTATCAGTTGCCGGTCAAAGTTCGGAATCACCTGTTGGCGCACGCTCTAAACGGCTGGCAGATTTCCGGAACCATGTTTTGGCATAGCGGGGTCCCGTTCTCCGTCCTGAGCACGCCCTATTCAGCGAACGGAAACGGAATTGTGCAAGGCAGTGGACCGCAGTTCGCGAGTGTGGTTCGCGGCGTCCCGCTATATGCGCACCATCCCGTCCCTGACGTGACGCAGCCGGGCACGATTCAGTGGCTCAATCCGGACGCCTTCATATCAGCTGTTGATCCAAGTACAGGGCAGTGCTCGGGTGGCGACCACCCACAGAATTGCCAATTCGGAAACCTCGGCCGGAATGCCCTGCGCGGTCCCGACTTCTTCTGGAATGATTTCTATCTCACGAAATGGTTTCCCGTGACCGAGCGAGTGAAGCTCAGAGTAGAGG
>JBAVHY010000027.1:0-10956 GCA_049686315.1 Candidatus Acidiferrum sp.
GGCTGCGCAACGGCTGAAACACTGCTTCCTGCTTTTCCATGCTCACCGGTGGCGAAATCTGTCCCGGCCTCCAGATCTGAAAGTACACCTTCATCCCACGCGGCAGTTGCGACGTTCCGCAAGAACCATACCAACTGTCCAGTGCGTGTTCTTCACTTCTGACTTGGTTGCGGCACCGAGGGCATGTCGGGACACTACGACCAGATTAAAACCGACGTGGCGTTCCGCAAGAACGTGGTGAACCGCTGTGGGGTTCAACCGACAATAATAGATAAGGTCGGAAAGGAGGGAATGCCTTCTCCAGTAGCTCAACCAGGAAAGCCGCTGCGGCGCGAGATGGCGCGCAATCGGCGCGCCCGGGGGGACCGATCTCCGTTGCGCAACTCCCCGCCAATATATTCCCGGGTCTCGGCGACAAAGGTAAGAATCGGCTGGTAGCTCTTTTTCCTTTATTCTTCGGGTTGTAGCTCTTGCGCGCCCCCATCTGCCGACCGTAGAGAGTGTGCACGGTCGTGTCGGTATCGAGAGTGATCAAAGGCAGTTGCACGTTCGCCGCTTCCCAGACCCGTTCTCGCAGCAGGCGCTGCAGCTTCAACAGTTGCTGGGCGACGGTTACTGGCAAGGAGGTCAAGAAACGCCAGAAGGTACATTGCGGTGGTAACTTCCCCACCAGCAAGATTCCCGTCAGCATCAGATCCTGGGCCACGAAACGAAGATGGTTCAGCCGAGAGAAACCCACGTAGCTGGCCAGCACCATCCCCAGCAGGAATTTGGTAGATGGTCATCGCGCGCGGAATGCGGTGAATGGTCAGAGTTTCTTCAATCAGTTTCTTGAAGCCCAGTTTCTCCAACATGGTCGATACCGGGAGCAGACCACCATACGTAAGGCGTGGAAGCCGCAATTTTATAGGGCTCCGGACTATCTGCCGGAAAGCCTTGTCTGGCGCGGGTTTTCTCGATATGCTGCTTTTCGTTCTTCACCATTTGGGTGGCCCCCTTGAGATTGAGTTCATAAAACCGGGAAGTTTCGCGAACTCATTTTTGCCCCATGTTTTTGGGGTCCCCAAATGGTTCCTTCAAATTAGAGCCCTACCGAAGCCCACCCCAGTGCATTATTCGGGTAACAATGTTACGCAGTCTCACCGTATCTCGTTGATTTTGAAGTCGGACGAAATTTTCGCAAACCGCACTTGGTTCCTGCTCGAAGTGAAGATGAGTGACACGAGCCTGTTGCCGGCCCTCCCCCCTTTCAAGCACAGACCCGGCCGGTTCATGCCTTTCTGCCGGTGGTGAGCCTCGCCTATCAGACGGCGGACTGCTTCCGCGTCCATCGGCCCGTTGTTGTTCCGGCCAGGACTTTCCAGAGCCAACTGCTCTGAGCATGCAAGCAGCAGCAACGAGGGCAGAGAAAAGACGTCGGCTGATGGCTTATGGCGACCGCTGTCGCCCGCCAGGACGGACAACCTGTTTGCGCCCTCGCGTTTCCTTCGCACTCTTGTTCTGACTTGCGCGATTTGAAGACAATGGGGAGGTAAGTGCGCTGCTTTTAGCGAGATCCAGTCCGAAGAGTTCAGAAAGATCGCCGGTAGACAGAATTTTCCCGGAATCTCCTCCTTTCTTTGCGAGAAGAAGCCCTCTACCGGCGCTGCTGATGAGTTCCTTTTCGTCCAGCTTGTGAAGCCGAAACAGGAGCTCGGGCTGGCGGTCGAGGCGCGCGGCGATGCCGTAGAGCACGGCGGCGACATGCTTGCACATATGAGCCCAGTCCGGGCAACTGCACGAGAATTGAATCTCCTTTGGCGAGGGGAACAGTCCACTGTTTTCTTTGCAAATTCGCTCCATCACTCCCTTGGAAAATCGGCCTTGTAGCAACTCCACCAGGGAATCAATGGCCCCGGCACAGTCCTTGCAGATAGATTTCCAACGCGCCTTGCTGACGGGCGTGATTTTCACGGCGACTTTATAGATGGACGAGCCGCTCACAAGCGCTTTCACTTCACCGAAGGCAATCTGCAGATCGATGACGGAACCATTGCGGATGTAAGTGCGGCCGCGGGGCAGACGATTCGCGTAATCACTGTAACGTTCCAGGTTCTCGCACCAGGCTTTTCCCCAGAAGGTTGTAGCAATGCCGCGGCCTTCAATCTCGACAGGCGAGACGACGTGCCCCTTTTTCTTCAACTGCGCGACCTTGCGCATCGCTTGCGCTTGCCGCTGTGCGACAGACACATAGGGTCGCCATCCCCGGTCTCCGTAGTACATGCTTCACACCTCCGCCTGGGCGCTGTTTAGGTCGAGCGCCACGAGCCTCAGCAAATCCTCGTCGTTCATTTCCGTGAGCAAAAAATCGGCGCCGCCTTCGAGCAAGTCTTTCGAAAGCTGCTGCTTCGATTCGATCAGCTTGTCAATCTTCTCTTCCACCGTCCCGCGGCAGACGAACTTGTGCACCAAGACGTTCTTGGTCTGGCCGATGCGGTAGGCACGATCGGTCGCCTGGTTCTCAACCGCCGGATTCCACCAGCGGTCAAAGTGCACGACGTGCGAAGCGGCTGTGAGGTTGAGTCCCGAGCCTCCCGCCTTGAGCGAAAGCACGAAGAAACCAATCCTCTCCTCTTCCTGGAATTGCCGCACCAGCTCTTTGCGCTTTCTGACTTCTGTCTCGCCATCCAGGACCAGCCCGGGGCGTCCGAACAAATATCCCAGAAACGCTTCGAGCGGCCGGGTCAGTTCGCGAAACTGTGTAAACACTAAGACCTTTTCCTGTTTGGCGGCGATGGTTTCAACGATCTCGCGCAAGCGGGCCCACTTACCGCTGTCTTCCGGGTTCCATGCGCCATCGCCCAGCCACTGCGACGGATGGTTGCAGATCTGCTTTAACCGCACGAGGAACGCCAGCACCTGACCTTTACGCTCGATACCTTCAACTTTCTTAAGCCGCCGTTCAAGCTCCTCGACGGCTTGCTGATAAAGCGCCGCCTGCTTCCGGCTGAGCTGGCAGAACGCCCTGACTTCAGTTTTATCCGGCAGGTCGGCGATGACCGTTTTGTCGGTCTTCAGCCGTCGCAAAATATAAGGCCGCACTAGCTCTCGCAAGGGGCGGTAGGGATTGTGCGGCAGCGCCGCCAGGCGCTTGGTAAAACTTGTAAATTCCTTGGCCGAGCCGAGCAGGCCGGCATTCAGGAAATCGAAGATCGACCAAAGATCGCTCAGACGGTTCTCGATGGGGGTGCCGGTGAGGGCAAACCTCACACCCGCCTTGAGCTTCTTCACCGCCAAGGTCTGCTTGGCAGAGGCATTTTTGATGGCTTGCGCTTCGTCGAGCACGACCAGATTCCAGGAGACGCCGGCGATCCAGGGAAGGCGCAGCAGCGAGCCGTAACTCGTGATCACAACATCTACCTTGCGCAATTTTTCCGGCGTCATTCTTTTTAAATCCTCAGCAGGCATCTCGGAGGGATGCGCGATTACGGCTTTCAAACTTGGCGCGAAGCGTTCGAGTTCCGACGCCCAGTTTGCGAGCAGAGAGGCGGGGGCCACCAAAAGGCTGGGTGCCCGGGCGCCATTGGATTGCTGACGGAGTACGAGCAGCAGCGCCAGCACCTGAATGGTCTTACCCAGTCCCATGTCATCGGCCAGGCAGGCCCCCAGGCCGAGCTGCGCGAGCAGATAGAGCCACCGCACGCCATCTTGCTGATAGGGGCGTAGCATCCCTTTCAGCGCCGGGCCCGGATCGACACGCGCCAGACCCTCCTGGGTACGCAGTCCCTTTAGTGTTTCGGCAAGCCAAGGGCCGGCGGCAACCTTTCCCCACTCCGCGACCGAGGCGGTGGAATTTCCGTCGGCCGCGACATCGGTGCCGGCGAGCATGCGTATGGCTTGCTGAAAACTAATGCCTTGCTCAGCGGCGGTGCGCTCAATCTCGCCAAAATGCTCTAGCGTTTCCCGCAAGCGCTCGGCGTGTACCTCGACCCAACGACCTCGCACGAGGGCAAGCCCATCGGAGGTGCGGAGTAACTCCTGCACCTCGGCCTTGCTTAGGCTCTCACCGTCGAGGACCACTTCCAGGTGAAAGTCGAGGAGCGCAGCCTGCCCCAGCCCTGATGGTGGCCTGCCTCCGACAGTGGCCGTCACTTGAGCGCGCGGAGGACGATTTGCTCGCCAGGTCGCTGGCATGCGTACAACTACACCGGCTCTTTCAAGATTCTCCACATCGCGCAAAAGCTGCATGGCTTGCGTGGGAACCCACCGCAGCGGGTGGAAAATCTCTCCTGCGTCGACCATAGCCTTAAGCCACGAGCAGCTCTCGGCCGCACGCTGAACAGGGAGAAGCAGGGAGAGCAATCGGTCTCGATTTTCCGCGCAGGCATACTCCCGCAAGGCCTGGCCGAGCGGAACATGCTGAGCCTTGGCGTGCGCGGAAAGCCGCGTCGTGTAAGTGGCAAGAAACGCGAAGGGCGCGGCTTCATCTTTGCGGTTTTCGGCAAGATTGAAGTGCACGCGACCGACCAGGTTCCACGCCGGATTGCGCCGCTTCAGAAACTCCCCGATGCTGCACTTCGCTTCCGTTAGTTCAGCCCAAAACGCCCGATCGAGCTCCTGCCAGAGATGGCTCAAGACTGCCGCGCTCAGGTACTCGGCGCCTGTCATTGGAGGTGCAGCCAGCACGAACTGGTCGAGCTCTGATTTGGGAGGAGTCGGTGGGTGACCGCGATGTGGGTCGGCAGCCTCAATGGGCCGGGTGCAGACGCCCGTTACATATTGCGCGGCGAATTCACGCCAGAACCAGAGTGCCGGGGGAAGAGCGACGCCGATTTCATCGGCACCGAGCGCAAGGAGGCCATGTCCCGATCCGCGGGTGAAGGCGCCTTCCATCCGCTGAGCAAGCTGGGCGTCGAGCACCGGAGCGTCCTCGTCTCGCTCGACGATCAATCGACCGTGCGGGGTCAGAACCGGCGCTAGAGAAACCAGCGACATCGTGCCGGCTCAAGACTAGCAGATTGTATCGGGTATCTGTTTGTGAGCTTGATAGAAAATCTAATTGTCTGTGGAAAAAAACGGAATCGCCTCAGATCAGGCCCAAAGCGGATTGCGCCATCGGTCGAGCACGCGGTCGACCTCGTCGTGAATCTCAGCGCGGGCTTCGCTGCACTCATATCCACTCATTAGAAGCTCGTCATAGTTGCAACGGGGGTGAGTGTGCGCGACTGCGGCAAGGGTGAGTGCTTCTTCATCGAGCGACTGGCTGGCAACTGTGCTTCCGACCCTTCGGCTGCCCCGGCGCGCCGTATGTTCTGGGATCTCCGTTTCGCACAAGGCCGGGTTTGCGACTTGCAGCCGGTCTTTGTGCGGTTGTTATTTCAAGAGAATGTGAAAAAATGATCCGGTGCACTGATTAGGGGTGGGTCTTCGATGGATGGGAAAGCGCAAATACGGCATCCACAGACGACATGCCATCTGCGCGCTTATCAGAGCGAAGCGTTGAAGGCGGTTCTAGATGCCTACAAAGCCGGCAAACGCCGTGTGATCGTTTCATTGCCCACGGGTACTGGGAAAACCGTGGTGTTCGCTCATTTCCCTCGCGTTCTCAAGATGAAAAAACGATTACTCGTGCTTGCACATCGGGAGGAACTGCTTCTGCAGGCACGGGATAAGTTTAGATCCATCGACCCCGAATTGAAGGTGGAGATTGAACAAGCCGGTACCCACGCCGGTGCCCATGCGAAGGTGGTCATCGCTTCCGTCCCAACGTTAGCTCGCAGCGGCGCTCGCTTGTCGCGACTCCAGCCGGATGAGTTTTCCATCGTTGTTGTTGATGAAGCGCACCATGCGGTCGCACCCAGCTACCGGCGCATCTTCGATCACTTCGGCCTGTTCGAACCCCGCGTTTCCCGTTACCTGATCGGCTTTACTGCGACCCCCCGACGCGGTGACAAACAGGGACTCGGCGAAGTGTTTCAGGAGGTCTGTTACGCACGGGACATGCGCGAGATGATTGCGGACCGCTACTTGTGCCCCATTACAGGCTGGCGCGTGGACACCGATTTGTCGCTTGATAACGTGAAGGTCCGACATGGCGATTTTATCGAAAGCCAGCTCGCACATGTGGTGAATACGCCGTTGCGCAACAGTTTGCTGGTGAACGCCTATCGGGACTTCGCTCCGGGAAGACGTACCATCGTCTTTTGCGTGGATGTGGCGCACGCTCAAGACGTGCATCGTGCGTTTGCTGAGGCCGGGATTCGGGCGGCGCCAGTCTGGGGCGAACTTTCAAGAGATCAACGCCGCGCGACCCTCGCGGCGTTTTCAGCGGGAGAGATTGATCTTGTTACCAACTGTAATGTGCTGACCGAGGGTTTTGATGAACCACGCGTCGATTGCGTGATCATGGCGCGGCCGACGAGATCGAAGCTACTTTACGCCCAAATGGTCGGACGCGGGACGCGCTTACATCCTGGAAAAAGAGATCTCATGGTCATCGATGTTGCCGATAACTCCAGAACGCATCAATTGTCGGGCTTGCACAGCTTGATCAATTTGCCGCTCAACATGAATCTGAAGGGTGGCAACGCGTTGGAGATCGAACGGCAGATCGAACGGCTGAATCGTACTCAGCCTTGGATCGACACATCGCGCATCCGGACACCTCAAGATTTGAAGCTCGCCGCCGAACGCATTGAGTTCTTCAATTTCGAGCCGCCAGCAGAAATAATGGAATGCACTCAGAATACCTGGCACGCCGTGCCCGGAGGATACCGCCTCGCCCTTCCCGAGGGCGAATGGATTTCGATGGAACCCAATCTCCTCGACACGTGGGATATTCGACTCTCCACAGTAAGCCAGACAACATTGTTATTGAGTCACACCGCGAGTCTGGCCGCGGCTGTTACAGCCGCGGACCGTTTTGTGGCCCTCCAGCGCCCCGAGGCGCGGCGGCTGGTGGAACGCTCGGCCCGCTGGAGAAACGAACTCCCCAGCGATAAACAAAAAGACGTTCTTGCGCATAACGGGATTGGCGTGCCCGCCGGACTCACACGGGGGCAGGCCGCTGAGATGATCGCGCAACTTGTGTTTGCGCGAAACCTCGGGAGCTCACGATGACGGCGCGCCGGGCTCCCGCCGCGTGACCTCAATTCTGTTCGAGCCATTGCACCCTTGTCGGTTGTTTTCGTGCGCCGTAGGCAGCCCCGTGCGCGCGTCATATCAGGCTCCGCAGCATTTTTTCCACTTTTGCCGCTGCCGCAGGGGCAGGGTTCGTTGCGACCAATTTTGGACTTCGGCGAATGAACTGTCTGCTCTTTCAAGCTGCGACCACACAACCGCCTCAGCAGTGAGAATGTCGAAATATGCGATCATGGCGCCGGTCGGCGCGTCAGGTGGAAACGAGACCTCGACCTGCTCCAGGTCCGAATGTTCGGTCCAATACCGTTTGAGTCCCCAGTAGATGCGTCTCAGCTGATTCCATTCTTCTTGGCCACATTCTGCCGCGACCGCGTTAGCCAGAGCCCGTGTACTCGGATTGGTCTTTAGCTCTTCCAAATTGGCAATCTGTCTTCGTTCTAATTCCATCTCCAAGTACACGGGGGCAGTAGGTCCCGCCTCGGGCATCTCAGTGAAGCACTTGAGGGTGACGTGCTCGCAGTCGCAAGTGGGGTTCTGGCAAACGACGGCTTCGAAACTATAGCGGCGACCCGCAAGCTCGCCTTGCTGTATGACCAGTTCACCTCTGCCACCTCTGCCAGTCGGGGTTGTTTCTAACATAGAGGACGTTATACTGAGAGCGTCTGAATTCCATGACGCGGAAGATCGCGGATACGAGCCGGGTACCTACGCCCGCTTCGCCTGCAAGCGAGAAATCACGACCCTCCCTGTACACGGTAGGAACAGGATTTTTTCAGGCCGTGGCACTCATGGAAATCACTTCACCTGAGGAATGGCTACCACGCGCAGCAATAAGAGCACACTCTCCTGATCTAGTCTGGATAGAAGCGTCCTTTGCTCGGTCGGTCTCCGCTCACCGCGACAGAGCGTCTGCCTTGGGGTTGCTTACGCGGAAACGCACGGTGCAACCACCCCTCGAGTTGCACCGACGCTGCACCGAGATGGCCCCTAACTTCTCAAAGGTTGCGTCTTTCTCCGGCAGATCAGAGAATGCGCTTTTGAAGTGCGTCCGCACACGTGGTACGCTTTTTGCACTTCATGCCAGACCCAAACCAACGACGAACCAATTCCGCCCTCTGGCTCGGGCTGCTGATTACCGTGCTGGGCCCCCTGACCAACGTCCTCTATTACTCCAAGCTTCCCGCAGCCGTGCTCCCGTGGCTCAACCTGGCCATACCAGCCATCGGCCTGCTCCTCGTCTTGATCGGCGTCGCCCGCGCGTTCCGCGAGCCGCAACTCTACCGTGGCAAGATCTTGGGCTCCATCTTCACTGTGCTGGCGGCCTTATTGTTTGCCGGCTCCGTATGGCTCTTCATTCACGTCCGGGACGTGCCTCGCTCCGCCGGCGCTCCACAAGTAGGCCAGCGCGTACCGGACTTCACTTTGCCCGACAGCACCAACCAGCCTGTCTCTCTTGCCCAACTGTTTTCCGCCGCGCCGGGAACGGCTCAGCCCAAAGCCCTGCTTCTCGTTTTCTATCGTGGATATTGGTGACCATTCTGCAACCTCGAGTTACGAGGCATTCAGGAAGATCTTCCCGAGTTTGCCGCACAAGGCATCCGGCCCGTAGCGATCAGCGTAGACCCGCCCGATGTCTCTGAACATCTGCGGCAAAAGCAAGGCTACACTTTCACCTTTCTTTCCGACCCAAATACCGAGGTGATTCGCCGCTACGACTTGTTGCACAAAGCCGGAGGCCCCGAAGAGCACGACATCTCCCGCCCCGCCGAGTTTTTGGTGGATCGTTCCGGCACAGTACGCTGGGAAAACTTCACGGAAGACATCCGCGTAAGGCCCCGCGCCGAACAAATGCTAGCCGCCGCCCGCGCCATCCAGTGGTAGTCGTTTTCTTTGTCTTGCGAAGTTTCTTTGCTGGGTAAGACCTCAGACCTGAAGGTCTACAACACACTGAGGATTCATGCTCGACCGTCTGCTCCACCACGGCCACCTCCTCAAATGCGGCCTTCGAAGTTGGAGCGTCGCGCGTTGCAAAGGGGAGAAATGCTGGCTCCCACAGAACTAGCGTTTCTCCCCCGGAGTGGAAGCAGTAGCATTTAGGCAAGCGTTTGCTGCCAGATGATCTGAACTCATTCGCAAGCGCAGATGGCTTACATCGCCGCTACTTTCACCGGTAAAAGGAGGTTCTGGATGAAACGAATCGCCGCCGTTGTGATTTCCTCGTTGCTGTTCTGCGCCTTCAGTGCCGGTGCGTCACGGACTTTGCGAGTGGACAACTACCACACCGGCAACGCGCATGAGGAATGGTTCAGTCTCGATCGAGTGGTCCTCGAGCCGCTCGAATGGCCGGGAAATCCGCACCATGCCATTGATGAAACCCACTTGGGAAACTACATGTTCGAGGTGCGCGAACGTTCCAGCGGCAAGCTCCTGTACTCGCGTGGATTCAATTCCGTCTTCGGCGAGTGGAAGACCACGGAAGAAGCGCTTCACGCGAACCGGACGTTCTCCGAGTCGTTGCGCTTTCCTGGGCCGGAAACGCCAGTGGAGGTGTCGCTTAAAGAGCGCACAGGTGACGACTTTCGTGAGGTATGGAAGGCGGTGGTGGATCCCAGGGACCAGTTCGTGGACCGCTCGCGCCCGCCTTCCCCTGGACCACTGATGGAACTGCAGAAGATGGGGGATCCGGCAGGGAAGGTGGATCTGCTCGTTGTAGGTGACGGGTATACAGCGGCGGAGCGCGGGAAGTTTGAGAAGGATGCGCGTCGGTTCATGGAGTTTCTGTTCACCGCGTCGCCGTTTCGCGAGCACCGCAGCCAGTTCAACGTATGGGGCCTGTGTCCGGTTGCGGGGGAATCGGGGATTTCGCGACCATCGAGTGGAATCTACCGACGCTCGCCCGTGGGCGCTTCCTACGATACTTTCGGCACTGAGCGCTACATCCTGACTGCGGAAAACCGCGCGCTGCGGGACGTCGCTTCGTTCGCTCCGTATGAATTCATCGAGATTCTGGTGAATGGAAAAACGTATGGAGGCGGGGGCATTTTCAACCAGTTTGCCACCGTGGCCATCGACAATCCGTGGTCCGGATACGTCGGCGTGCACGAATTCGCGCACCACTTCGCTGCGCTGGCGGACGAATATTACACCTCAGATGTAGCCTACTTGCCCCCGGAGCACAAAAGTGAGCCGTGGGAGCCCAATGTCACCGCATTACTCGACCCGGCAAATTTGAAGTGGCGCGACTTGGTCACACCCGGAACGTCGATCCCGACTCCTTGGGATAAAGAGCAGTTTGATCGGTTCGAGCGGGACATTCAGAAGCAGCGCAAAGAGCTGCGCGCCGCGGGCAAGCCCGAGGCAGAGATGGACGCCCTCTTCCGGCAGGAACGGGCCAAGGAAGATGCCATGCTGGGAGCGCAGAAATATGCCGGGAAAGTCGGCGCATTCGAAGGAGCAAATTACGATTCCAAGGGTTACTATCGGCCCGAAGTGGACTGCATCATGTTTACGCGGCAGAAATCGTTTTGCGCCGTCTGCCGTCGTTCGATCGAGCGTATCATTGCGATTTACGCCGACTGAGGTCGGCATCATAGAGGTCGCCGTTCCTGGCTCGTCACTTTTCCGAGTACGCCACAATACGTCCGGAATGTGAACTCGGCTTGGGGTGCATGTACTCCGGCGGTTCAAAAGGATTGAACGTCATATAATCTGGGGGGCGCAACTGGGGAGCAGAACATTTGGACGTACAAGAACAAATCAAGAAGTATATTGCCAGCCAACCGGAGCCAAAACGCAGTGACATGCGAGAGTTGCATCGGCTCACACTTCAAGTGTCAC
>JBAVHY010000028.1:0-3617 GCA_049686315.1 Candidatus Acidiferrum sp.
TCGATCTCGATTCCCTGCATAGGGTGATTGCCGGCTGCCAGACGATGTACTTCGGCATGTCGATTTCGGATGCCTACCTGGCCGCCACGGTCAATGCGGCGGCGGTGGCGAAGCATCACGGCGTGAAGGCGTTCATCAATATGTCGCAGATGACGGTCTCTCAGATGAGCATTACCGAAACTACTCCGAGCCCGCAGCACAAGCTGCACTGGCTCGCCGAGCAGGCGCTGAACTGGTCCGGTCTGCCGGTTGTGCACGTGCGGCCGACAGTGTTTCTTGAAGGCTTCTTCCTGACTTTGACTCCGGATTCAGTCAGGGAATCCGATCAGATCAGGCTACCGTTCGGGGAGGGCAAGACTTCGCCCGTGGCAGCGGAAGACGTTGCGCGGGTGATCGCCGCGCTGCTCGCCAATCCGCAGCCGCACATCGGCAAGATCTATCACCTGACCGGTCCGCAGTCCGAGAACATGCATTTCTTTGCACAGGAATATTCGAAGGCGCTGGGCCGCACAATCACCTTTCAGGACATTCCCGTGGAACCATGGCGGGACGAGCTGCTCAAGCGGGGCTGGCCGGTTCACGTGGTGAACCACCTGGCGGCGATGGGCGATCTGCATCGCGCGGGGCGTTTCGACCGACTGTCGGACGACGTGCTAACGCTCACGGGGCAACGGCCGCTGAGCGTGCAGGAGTTTGTCCGAATGAATGCGGCGGCATTTACCGCGGCGGCAAAAGCAAAAGAGGCTTGAGTGTTTGCGGATGCCCGCATGCAACAAATCTGACTGTCGAGTTAGCCGAACGCATTAGAGGCAAAAACATGGCAAATCTGAAGTTTTACAAAGAAATCGCTGAACTTCTCGACATCGATCCGTCAAAGATGGCTTCGGATGACTCCAGTTTCGTCACGGGTATCGAACTGTTCGTTGACGGCGGCAGAGCCCAGATCTGACCGCAAGGAGGCCATAATGACTTCAAGACGTAAGTTTCTATCGAATGCCGTCGGAATCGCTTTCGTATCGGCCACAACTTGGCCGATTCGAGCTGAGCAAGCCCGTTCGAAGCACGGAGAATCCGAAAACAGTGCCTCCAACTCCGGACGTTCAACTGAAGAAATCTCCCTGAGATGGCACGTGTTCTTGGCGCCTAGCATACCTGCCATCACGAGCGATTTGCCTCCAGGCGAAAAAGAGCGGCCTTGGCCGCCGATTTCGTCAACGCTTATTTCTGGGGAGCGGGATGCTGTCCTGGTCGACACCCCTATTACGGTCGAGCAGGCTCGAGCCCTGGCGAATTGGGTTATGGCGAGCGGAAAGAATCTGACGACGATCTACGCCACCCATGGGCACGGTGATCATTTCTTTGGTACCAATACAGTTCTGGAGCGATTTCCAAATGCCCGTTTCGTCGCGCGGCCGGAAGTGATTAAGATCATGCGCCAGCAAGCATCGCCAGAGTCTCTGGCTACGTTTTGGAATCCGCGCTTTCCCGACCAGATTTCCAGCCAGCTTGCAATCGCCGAAGAGTTATCCGGAAACGTCATTAACCTGGAAGGCCACGATTTAGTCAGTGTGCCGCTCGGTTTCACCGATACTGCTAACACAACCTGCCTTCACGTTCCGTCCGTCGGTTTGATCGTAGCGGGTGATGCCGCCTACAACAGCGATCACCTGCATCTGTCAGAGTCACCAGATCAGCAGAAGCGGCAAGAGTGGATTGCTGCACTAGATAAAATGGAGTCGCTTAAGCCACGCGCCGTGATCGCTGGACATAAGCGCGTCGGGAACGGTGATAGCCCTCGGATCATTGGAGAAACCCGGAAATATATACGCGATTTCGAGCGCCTCGCCATGCAGACGACGACCGCGCGGGAACTCTATGACCAAATGCTCAAGCTCTACCCTGATTGGATTAATCGAGGTGCGCTCTGGACTTCGGTGCGTGCCGTCAAACCGTGATTGACCAGAGAGATTAACCGCACATTCGCTCGGTGAAGGATGGGACGATCATGCGTGCAATGAGAGCAGAAGGATTCAGCGGCTACAAAGATTTGAAGCTAGTGGACATTCCAAAGCCGGCAGTCTCGGATGGACGAGTACTGGTAAGAATCACAGCGGCCGGGGTCACGCCATTAGAGCACACCATTCTGTCGGGGGGATACCCACGAGCCAAAGCGCCGCTGGTCTTGGGAGGAGAGGGAGCAGGCGTAGTGGAGGAGGGAGGGGGAACGACCTTTCCTGCCGGTTCACGTGTGATGTTTACGGGCCCGTACGGCGTCTCAGAGAACGGAACGTACAGTGAGTGGCTTGCAGTCCGCAAAGAGAATCTTTGCTTGGTTCCGGACAACATCAACGATCTTTCGGCGGCCGGTGTTCCCGTTGCCTATCTCACCGCACAAATGACACTGAGCTTCGCGGGATTTGCAAAAGGCAAGACGGTGCTGTCGCCTGCGATTGGAGGGTCGGTCGGAAATGCAGTCACTCAGTTGGCTAGAGCGCAGGGGGCGAAGCATGCCATATCAACGACAACCAATCATACAAAGGCGCAACAAGCACGCTCTCTGGGCTTCGATGAAGTGATCGACCTTTCCGAGGAGAAGCTCAGCGACGGCGTCCGGCGGATCACAAAAGGTTATGGTGCCGACATCGTGATCGACGCAATCGGCGGAGAAATTCTGAGCGAGGCTCTCAGCACGCTCGCGACCGGAGGAAGCCTGACAACATTGGGCTACTCAGCAGGTCGCAAATCAACCATCGACGTCACGGATCTAATCTGGAAGCGTGCGAGCATGAAGAGCTTCTCCCTGTTCTCACAGCCTGCAGAAGCATGGGGCACCGCATGGAGCGTCATTTTTCCATTACTTCAATCCAGTGCGGTTAAGCCCATTGTGGCAAAGACGTTTCCGCTGTCCGAAGCGGCGGATGCTCTGCGTTACCTCGTTGAGGGCCGCCCATTTGGCAAGGTCGTCCTCATCATCTAACCGCTTTGATGTACCGCTGCCATGGTGGCTGCGGTCAAGTTGACGAATGACCGCTGTCCGCCAATGTAGCCGTATGATTCCGAGCGGATTGTCGGCAATAACCCGAACCTATCCGGCTTCGCCGTCGGGATTAGTCCTGCGGCTTGTAGTAGTTGATCTCCCTGCTTGCATTGATACTGGGCGTATTACGACAAATGTGGAAGTTATCGAGTTGGCTGAAGAACTCGCTATCCGTGGAAATGGCTATGCCTCGTGCAGCCACGAGTGTCGGTTTACGCGACGAACTCGAAAACGTCTACACAGTGCTAAACGTTGAGAACGATAGGCTGCTTCAGAATCGACTTGGGGCTTCGGCCAAACTGTCCGAAGTCCAATCGCTTGCCTAGACGTGTCAGGGCGTGTCACGATATGACTAGCTGTTGGAGAGAGAGGCGGTGCGTGCGCCTGGAGATGCCCGGAAGCCCAGACGCGTAACTGTCCAAGTGACACCAGCAGTGACCCCACTATATTTGTCTTGGAATGGGATGCGCTGTAAGTCTTTTTGATGTAATATGTTACAAGAAATAGGGGCGTAGCTCAGTGGTAGAGCAGCGGCCTTTTAAGCCGAAGGTCGTGGGTTCGATCCCCACCGCCCCTACCA